>JACUTZ010000106.1 GCA_014859545.1 Gammaproteobacteria bacterium | reverse complement strand
CGGCATGGCCTGCCTCACAATGACCACCCTATGGAACAGGCTTTGATGTTCAATCCTAAAATGCTCAAACGCTACCGTGTTCGCTCCGCGCAGATTATCTTCTGGTCGCTGTGTCTCTATCTCTTCGTCATCGATCCGATTCGCATCGATCCCCTGCTGGAACCCAGGGGCATTATCGGTATCGTGCTGGCCACCCTGGGGGTATTTATCCGATCCCTGTCTGCCGGGTTTATCAGCAAGAATCAGGCACTGGCCTCGACCGGTCTCTACGCACTGACCCGCAACCCGCTGTACTTCGGCTCCTTCACCCTGCTGGTGGGGATTAACCTCATCATCTGGCATCCCCTGTTCGCCGTTGTCACCTTCGCACTGTTTGCCCTGACCTATATCCCGACCATCCTTGGCGAGGAAAAATATCTCTCGCAGGCCTTTGCCGACTCCTGGCCGACGTTCAAGCAAAACACCCCGCGCTTCTTCCCCGCCTTCTGGCGCCTGCGAGCCTACAGCGAGATCAGCTGGAGCTTTGCCCAGTGGAAACGTAATCACGAATTTAACGCCGTCATCACCTATGTGGTGTTGCTCGCCCTGGCCTTCTGGTACGCAGGCTGATGAAGATCCTCATCACCGGCGGGGCCGGATTTATCGGTTATTTTCTCAGCCTGTCCCTGCTGGCGCGGGGCGATGAGCTGGTCGGGATCGACAATCTCAACGACTACTATGATGTCGCGCTCAAGCATGCACGACTGCGCGAGCTGGGCATCGACAGCAGTGCCCTGGTACCTGGCAAGCTGCTGACCAGCAGCAGCCAGCCGGGCTATCGCTTCATGCAACTCGACCTGGCCGATCGGGATGGGATGGCCCGCCTGTTTCAGGAACAGGGCTTTGATGTGGTGGTCAACCTGGGTGCCCAGGCCGGAGTGCGCTATTCCATCGACAATCCCAGCAGCTATGTGGATGCCAATCTGGTCGGTTTTGCCAATGTGCTGGAGGGCTGTCGTCAGAGCCAGGTAAAACACCTGGTCTATGCCTCCTCCAGCTCGGTCTACGGGATGAACGTTAAGCAGCCCTTTAGTCTGGATGATCGGGTCGACTATCCCATCAGCCTGTATGCCGCCACCAAAAAGTCCAATGAAATGATGGCCCACGCCTACAGCCATCTGTTTCAGATCCCCACCACCGGCCTGCGTTTCTTCACCGTCTACGGCCCCTTCGGACGGCCGGACATGGCCTATTACAAATTCACCAAGGCGATCTTCGAAGGCAAGCCCATCGATGTCTACAACCATGGTGAGATGCAGCGCGACTTCACCTATATCGACGACATCATCGAAGGGGTGGTACGGGTCATCGATCGTATCCCGACAATCTCCTACCCACTGCGCCAGGGCGGGCGTGGGCTGGAGGGGGATCGCATCAGCAATGCCCCGGCCCCCTACAAGCTCTACAACATCGGCAACAACCAGCCGGTCACCCTGCGCAGCTTTATCGACGCCATCGAAAATGCCTGTGGTCGCAAGGCGGTGGAAAACTCCCTGCCGATGCAGGCCGGCGATGTCCCGATCACCTATGCCGATGTGGACGACCTGATCGCCGACACCGGCTTCAAACCCGCCACCACCGTCGAGGACGGCATTGAGCGCTTCGTGCGCTGGTATCGGGATTATTACCGCGTCTAGGCATGTCGGCACCGTTAAACCGTCCACCTGCCTCGCTGTGTATCCTGCGGCTGTCCGCCATTGGCGATGTCACCCACGTGGTACCAGTGATCCGCACCCTGCAGGCCCACTGGCCCGAGACCCGCCTGACCTGGGTGATCGGCAAGGTCGAGGCCGAACTGGTCGGCGACATCCCCGGAGTGGAATTCATCGTCTTCGACAAGCGCGATGGGCTCCAGGCCTTTCGTCAGCTTCGACAGCGGCTGGCCGGGCGACGCTTCGATATCCTGCTGCACATGCAGATCGCCCTGCGCGCCAGTATTGCCAGCCGCCTGATCCCCGCCAGACTGCGCCTGGGATTTGATCGCAGCGAGGCCAAGAATGCCCAGTGGCTGTTCTGCAATGCCCACACCGACCCGCACCCGCGCCAGCATGTGCTGGATGGCTTTTTCGGTTTCCTGGAAAAGCTGGGGATTCGCGAACGGGTGATGCGCTGGGACATCCCCATCCCCGAACAGGCGCGCCGCTTTGTCGATGCCCACGTGACGCCCGGCCAGCGCCTGCTGGTGATCAACCCCTGCTCCAGTGCCCGTCTCAATAACTGGCGCAACTGGTCGGTCGAGGGCTATGCCGCCGTGGCAGACCATGCCATCCGCCAACATGGCATGCAGGTGGTCTTCACCGGCGGACCGGCCCAGCAGGAAAGGGACTACGCAGCGGCCATCCTCGCCGCAATGCAGCAGCCCGCACTAAATCTGGTCGGGAAAACCCGGCTCAAGGAATTGCTGGCATTGATCGACCGAGCCGAGGCGGTGATCGCCCCCGACACCGGCCCGATGCACATCGCCACCACCGTCGGCACCCCGGTGATCGGCCTGTTTGCCACCTCCAACACCTGGCGCAGCGGGCCCTATCTCTCCCAGCAATGGGTAGTGGATGTCTATCCAGAGGCCCTGCAACGCTTTAATCACCTCCGTGTCGAGGATGCCCCCTGGGGCATGCGGGTACGCAATCCGGCCGCGCTGGACCTGATCACGTTGGAGGCGGTAAGGGAAAAACTCGACCAAATACTGGAATCAGCACAACAGCTGGAATAAGTAGCTGGCAAACGAACTACTTGACGGTTTTGAAGGACTCGATCAAGGCCGTGGTCGAACAGCCATCCACAAACTGCAACACCTGCACCTCACCGCCGTTTTCGATCACGCAACGGCCACCGGCGATGTCCTCGGGACGATAATCCCCCCCCTTGACCAGCACATCCGGCAGCAGGCGGCAGATCAGCCGCTCGGGGGTATCCTCACTGAAGGGCACCACCCAGTCCACGCAGGCCAGCGCCGCCAACACCATCATCCGCGGGCGCAGCCCATTGATGGGCCGATCCGCCCCCTTCAGACGACGCACCGAGGCATCGGCGTTGACCGCCACAATCAAGCGATCACCCAGGGAACGTGCCTCGGTCAGATAGCTCACATGGCCCACATGCAGGATATCGAAGCAGCCATTGGTCATTACCACCCGCTCGCCACGGGCCCGGGCCTCACCCAGCAGGGCAAGCAGCTCATCCTCGCCCACAATCCCCTTTTCCAGGGCGGCGTATTTGTCATTTCCAGGAGAATCATTCACTTCCATCGAAGGCAACCTATCTGCAAGAGAATCTGCACGCCCTACAGGCACCACAACCGCGCCTGGCGGTGTGCTATCCTTACCGGCGTCAACCCAAAGACCCGAACCCATGCAAGCCAGCAAAAGCACGCCCAGCTTATCACACAACCCCACGCGCCCCCACACCCTCTCGGTATGCGTCATCACCCTCAACGAGGCCGACCGGCTGGAGCGCTGCCTGGACTCGGTGCAGGGCATTGCCGATGAGATCATCGTCTTCGACAGCGGCAGCAGCGACGACACCGTGGCGATCGCCCGTCGCTACACCGACAAGGTCTGGGAAACCGACTGGCCGGGCTATGGCGCGCAAAAACAACGTGCTCTGGAACAGGCCAGCATGGAGTGGGTGCTGGTCATCGATGCCGACGAGGCCCTGGATACTGAGCTGGCCCAGGCCATCGACGAAACCCTCTCAAAAGAACCGATCAGCGAGGTAGGCTTCAAGCTGCAATGGGCGGTGATCCGTCACGGCAAACGCCTGCGTTTCGGTCGCAGTGCACGGGCCCCGCTGCGCCTACTACGTCGCGAGGGTGCCTGGTTCAGCCCCGACCCGGTGCACGAACGGCTGCACCACGCCCCCGGCAAGATCGGTCGCCTGCCCGGCTACCTGCTGCACTACACCGCTCGTGATTATGGCCATGCGCTGGAAAAGAACGCCAAGTACGCCTGGCTGGGCAGCCAGAAATACTTTGCCCAGGGAAAGCGCAACCACAGCCTCGGCTTGATCGTGCTGCGCGCACTCTGGACCTTCTTCCTGATCTACGTGCTGCGCGGCGGCTTTCTCGATGGGCGCATCGGGTTTATTGTCGCGATGGATTATATGCAGACCAATTTCGGCAAGCACACGGGCTTATGGTTACTGACCCAAGAAGAACGAAAAAGCCATAAACATATGCAACAAAAAAGTCGAGGTTAGCCATGGCAAAAAAATACCTGTTTTTTGTCAACGCAGAATATTGCTACGCCATACTTCGCCCATTACAGGAAATCATTCATCGCCGTGGTGGTGAAACCGCATGGTTTGTCTTCGGCTGTTCATCTGCCCCATTAAATATACATGAAAGACTCGTAAGTTCGGTTGCAGAAGCCTTAGCATTCAAACCCGATGCAGTAATCGCCCCCGGTGACTGGATACCCTATTTTCTCCCAGGTAAAAAAGTTCAGGTATTTCATGGGATTGCACGCAATAAGCGCGGTGCAGCCAGTGAAGACAGCAGTGATCACTACCGTATTCGTGGCTGGTTTGATCTGTATTGCACACACTCGGAACATGACACACTGAAATTTCAACAACTGGCCGAGCGACACGGGAACTTTCACGTCGTCAAGACAGGCTGGCCAAAATTAGATCCACTCTTCCAAGAACAAGAGCACTATCGACAGAGACCTCAAAACAGCGTCCCTACGGTCTTTTTCGCCTCCACCTTCAGCCCATCAATTACTGCAGCCCCAGAGCTGGCAGATACCATTGAGCGGCTCTCTGCCACCGGAAAATGGCGCTTCATCGTCACCCTGCATCCCAAAATGGCCGGCGACACCGTCGCACGTTATCAGGCCATCAAAAACCCGTACTACAGCTATATTCCTGCCGGAGAAGATATATTCGAACCCATGGCACAAGCTGACATCATGTTATGTGATACCTCATCCATCATGTATGAGTTTTTGTTCCTTGATAAGCCACTAGTCACCCTCCGTACCCGCAACCCCGGACCCTACCTGCACGACATACAAGACGTCGAGCAACTTGAGGCAGCACTAGAACATGCCCTAAAAAGACCCGAAGAACAAATGCAGGCTGCAAGAGCTTTATGTGGGGAATTGCATGGCTTCCATGACGGAGAATCCAGCGAACGAGTCCTGAATGCCATCGAGGCCCTATGTGATGGCACCCTCGGCCCACTCAAGCGAAAGCCGCTTAACATCATAAGAAAACTCAGACTACGGGCACGGATGAGATATTGGAAGCCATAAATAACACCGCTATGGCACAAAAAGCGTCGAAAATCATTTCACAATCACACGCCACACACTCATAAGCCCTTGACTAAAAAGGACTAATATACGCAGAATCTTCTCACGAATCGTCTCAGATGCTCATCATGCCCATCAAAAACCCACATCTGAAAGAGCAACTAGTACAACTCCTCGCCCGTCAGGCAGGGGTCAAGGCTCCAGATCTGGCCAAACAACTAGGCATCAGCCCAGCAACCCTGCATCGCCACTTGCAAGCCAATATTTCCAGCATCCTGGCCAGTGGCAAAGCCAGACGCACACGCTACGCCCTACGTCGGCCATTGCGTGGCAGCCTGGTTGAAGTGCCTGTTTACCAAATCGACCAACAAGGCCATGCAAGCATCCTGTCCAGCCTGATCCCGATTTACCCGACGGGCAGCTGGATGCCACTGGAAAACACAGACTGGCACATAGATGCGGAACATCAGGATGGATGGTGGGACGGTCTCCCCTACCCCCTTTATGATCTCCAGCCGCAAGGCTTCATGGGTCGCCATTTCGCCCGCGCTATCCATCATATTCTTGATGTGCCGGAAAACCCTCAGCTATGGAATGACGATCAGCTGCTATACGTACTCATCCAACGGGGTAGCGACCTCAGCGGCAACCTGATCGTGGGCGACCCGGCATTCGAAATATGGCAACAAGAAAGATTCAAGCCTGCCTCACCCATCCCTGCCGTCGAAACAGCAAGCCAATATGCCCAGCTGGCAGAACAGGCGATACAGCATGGCACCGCTGGCTCAAGTGCCGCTGGTGAGTTCCCAAAATTTACCGCCATGCGCGAGCTGGCAGAGAGCATAACCCCGCACGTCATCGTCAAATTTTCGGGTGCAGAGGACTCGAAAGCCGTCACACGCTGGGCAGACCTGCTGGTCTGCGAGCATCTGGCCCTGGAGCAAATCAACACCCTGCCGGGACTCTACGCGTCAAAGAGCCGCGTTCTTCGGCATAGCAACCGTACGTTTCTGGAACTGGAACGTTTTGACCGACATGGACAATTTGGCCGCAGTGCACTGCTTAGCATGGAAACCGTCAATGCAGCATTGCTGGGCAAAGACTCTGGTGACTGGTCACTGCTGGCCAATGCCCTGGCTCACGCCAGGCTCATTGATGCACAAACCCAGGAGGCCATCCATATACTTTGGTGGTACGGAAAACTCATCGCCAATACCGATATGCATCTGGGCAATCTGAGCTTTCAGCCAAAACAGGGCAAACTGCAGCTGGCCCCAGGCTATGACATGCTACCCATGCTGTACGCCCCATTGGCCGGTGGCGAAGTACCTGTTAGAAACTTCGAGCCACCCCACCCCCTACCAAGGCAACAATCCCCCTGGCTAATCGCGTGTGAAGCTGCAATCAAATTCTGGAACACTGCGGCATCCGACCCACGGATCGGCAACGATTTCCATCAGATCGCCTCTGAGAACGCACGCAAACTGCTAAACCTCCGTGATATCATCATGCCATCCAAGCAACCGACCACACCGCCATGAAAGTGCTTTGCATCACAGACAGCCAGGACCGGCCCGAAACTGAGCTATTCATCCGCCTGTCCAAGCGGCTGGATGCGCTCACCGTGATGTGTAACCCCAATGGCCGTAACTACACACGGCTGATCGATGCCGGGGTGCGGGTCATCCCGCTGCAAATCCAGAGCCGCTTTGACAAGCCAGGCACCGCTGCCATCAAGGCCGAACTGGAACGTGGCGACTACGACATCGCCCACGCCTTCAACACCCGCGCCCTGGCCTGCCTGCTACGCGCCGGCAAACACCACCGCGCCAAGCTACTCGCCTACCGGGGTGTGACCACCGGCGTCAGCTACCTGAAACCGGAATCCTGGACCACCTTCCTCAGTCCACGTCTCGATGGCGTCTTCTGCAATGCAGAGGCCGTGCGCCAAGCCCTGATCAACACCCGTTTACTCTGGCTGCGCTTTCCGGCACGCAAGGCGAAAACTATCTATAAGGGACATGACCCCGCCTGGTACGACTGCGAACCGGTATCCCCCAGTGAATTTGGCATCCCTGATGGTGCAAAAAGCATCTGCTGCATTAGCCGCAACAGCGCCAAGAAAGGCATACACACTCTGCTCGACGCCTTTGAGCAACTTACACCAGAGCTGAATGCACATCTGCTGCTGATTGGCAGCGTAGATAAAAACCAAGCCGTCAGGAAGCGCGTATCGCAAAGCCCCAATGCCACTCGCATTCACTTCGCAGGCTACCGAAACGATGCCATCGCCATCATCCGTGGGGCAGACCTGCTAGTGAGCGCATCGGAAAGTGGCGAGGGACTGCCCAGAGTCGTCATCGAAGCCATGTGTGTCGGCACACCAGTAATCGCCACAGACGCCGGAGGTACTGCTGAAC
>JACUTZ010000105.1 GCA_014859545.1 Gammaproteobacteria bacterium | reverse complement strand
ACCCCCGGCTGACTGAGCACCGCCTGTAGTGCTGCCTGCGGGTCGCCGCTATGGCCGCTTTGCAGGCCCTTCTTGATCACTAGGCCCTTGTTCAGCTCGGCGGCGCGTTGCAGCACGGGCAGTTCGTCCTGGTATTCCAGGTTGTAGGTGGCCATCACCACGTCCATGTTTTCCACGCACCAGAGGCCGCCTTCGACGGTTTTGGTGGACATGCCAACCGCGCGGATCAGCCCCCGGTGTTGCAGCTCCAGCAGGCTGTCGCAGACTGCGGTGTTGTGAATGATCGCCATGTCATTGCCATCCGAGTGGACCAGTACCACGTCGATCATCTCACGTCGCAGGCGGCGCAGGCTGCGCTCGACACTGCTGCGGGTATGCGCGGCGCTGAAGTCGAAGCGTGACTGACCGTTCTCGAAGATCTCGCCGACCTTGCCGACGATCACCCAGTCATGCCGATGGGGCAGCAGCTTGCCCAGGCGTTCTTCCGAGTTGCCGTAGGCCGGGGCGGTGTCGAGGATATTGATCCCCAGATCCCAGGCCAGTGCAAGCAGATCCCTGACGGCCTGATCGTCCGGGATGGTGAATTGGCTGGGATACTTGACCTGTTGATCACGACCAATCTTGACCGTGCCCAGTCCCAGTGGGCTGACCATGATCCCGGTGTCGCCAAGCGCCCTTAGTTCCATACGGCATCCTCCTGCCAGGGCAGCCGGGCAAACCCGGGATGTGGCCAGCTGCTCAGTTCCGGCGGCACCGGGCTGGACGGGGCCGCGTGAACCCCGCCTTGCACCAGTTGTTCGATGACCTGCTGGGCCAGACGTGGTGCCAGTGCCAGCTTGGTGGGCCAGGCGGTGATGACCCCCTGCTGCTGATGCACATAGCTGGTGTCGGGGCGCTCCCCTTGTGGTGTTTTCGGCTCGGCCCGATCGATCTGTGCGCAGGCCCACTGGGCATCGCTCAGATCCAGCCAGGGGAATAGTCGCGTCAACTCGACCTGTGCGGCGGCGATCTGCTCGGCATCGCTGCGCCCCACTCCCTGTTCGGCAAGCTGGCCGCCCAGATACCAGAGCGAATTACCCTGCGCATCCTGGTGAGTGGTGATGGTGATGCGGGGGATGGCGCTGGTGCCCAGGCAGTGGGCGTAGAGTTCACCCGGCAGGCGTTTGCCGGGCCCGGCGCGCAGCAGCACCATGTTTAGTGGGCGGGTCTGCATTGCCGGTTGTGCCATGCCCAGCTGCTGTAGCAGTGCGGCATTGCCCTTGCCCGCGCAGAGTACGATGCGTTTGGTTTGCAGTGTGGGGGGGTGCTCGCTGTGGTTGAGGGTGATCTGCCAGTTGTGGTCGTCAGATCCCCGCTCGATACGGGGGCTGGTTCCATCAGGTAGCTGCAGGATCGCGTCCAGATGTGGCGTTGCCAGGGCCTTGAGCAGTGAGGCGGTGTCCAGCACCGGTTCGTCCAGCTGATAGACCTGCCCCTTGAAGGCGGGATTGCGCAGCACTTCCGGTCGTTCGCCGGTGGCCACGCTGCGGGTGCGAGCGCGCATCAGCTTGCTGGCCAGAAAGCTCGCCATGCGCGAGCCCAGCCCATCGCTGGACCAGAGGTATTGATGGGGGGAAAGCAGTTTGACCTGGCGCAGGTCCAGTTCGCCCTCGCCCGCCAGGCAGGCGCGCCAGATGGCGGGCATTTCGGCGATGGCCTCGGCCGAGCCGGTGAGCTGGCCGCTTAGCGCGTACTTGGTGCCGCCGTGAATGATCCCCTGGGCATAACGGGTCTGGCCAGCACCGATGGCCTGCTGTTCCAGCAGCACCGCCTGATAACCCAGTTTGCGCAGGCGGGCGAGCAACCACAGACCGGCCACGCCACCACCGAAGATCACCACATCGACCGGGATCGGCTTTAGCATGATGCAGCCCTAAACAAGAACATACCCTCGCCAAGACGCAAAGAAAGAAGGTCGATTGATGGTTTCTGGCTCGATGTCAGCGTGTCGGCTCACCGGCAAATTACCCAGCGGCAATTGCCGGTCTGTTCCTTTGCGGCTTGGCGTCTTGGCGAGTATCCCATTCGTCCCTGTTAGCATTCTTCGCCAGACTTCCCTTCCGAGGCACGGATCGCACCGATGATGCCGGTGGTGGAGACATTCTCCACATAGCTCATCACCTGCACCTGGCCACCGGCATCGCGCACGCAATCGCCACCGGGGATGCGGGCCGGGTCATTATCGCCACCCTTGACCAGGATGTCGGGCAGGACCCGGCAGATCAGCCGGGTCGGGGTGTCCTCATCAAAGCCGACCACCCAATCGACACAATCCAGTGCCGCCAGTACCCGCATGCGCCGCGCCTGGGTGTTGACCGGACGTTCCGGGCCCTTAATCCGGCTGACCGAGGCATCGTCATTCACCGCGACGATCAGTCGATCACCCAGACGGGCCGCCTCTTCCAGATAGGTCACATGGCCGGCGTGCAGGATGTCGAAACAACCGTTGGTCATCACCACGGTCTCGCCATGGGCCTTGGCCTCCTGCACCAGCGCGACCAGCTTGTCCTCATCGACCATGCCTTGTTCCATCTCGTCCTGCTCGCGCATCGCGCGGCGCAGTTCGGGTACCGTGACGGTGGCGGTACCCAGTTTGCCGACCACCACGCCAGCGGCCAGGTTGGCCAGCATGGTCGCCTGCAGCAGATCCTGCCCGGCGGCCAATGCAGCGGCCAGACTCGAGACCACGGTATCCCCGGCACCGGTGACATCAAACACCTCGCGGGCACGGGTGGGGATGTGTACCGCCTCGGCATCACGGCGGATCAGGGTCATGCCCTTTTCACTGCGGGTGATCAGCAACGCCTCAAGATCCAGCTGCTGGCGAAGCATCTCAGCCTTTTGCACGATCTCCTCGTCGTTGATGCAGACACCGACCACCGCCTCGAACTCGCTCATGTTCGGGGTGATCAAGGTGGCACCACGGTAGAGGGTAAAATCACGGCCCTTGGGATCGACCAGCACCGGTTTGCCTGCGGCGCGGGCGGCGCTGATCATCGCCGGGGCACCGCGCAACGCACCCTTGCTGTAGTCGGACATCACCACCACGTCGCAGTCGGGCAGGCTGCGGCAAAAGCGCTGGTGCAGACCCAGGCCATCGTAGCCGGGAAAGCCATCTTCAAAATCCAGGCGGATTAATTGCTGATGGCGGCTGAGCACCCGCAGCTTGGTCACCGTGGCCTGCCCCTCGATACGCTCGAAGTGGCACTCCACATCGTGCTGCAACAGGATACGCGCCAGTGCATCGGCGGCCTCGTCGTGACCGGCCAGACCCAGCACCATTGCCTTGCCGCCCAGTGCCGCCACGTTCAGCGCCACATTGCCAGCACCACCGGCGCGCTCTTCCACCGTGCCGACACGCACTACCGGCACCGGTGCCTCGGGGGAGATGCGCGAGGTGTCGCCGTGCCAGTAGCGATCCAGCATCAGATCGCCGACCACCAGCACGGTGGCATCGTCAAAGGCAGGGATGTGGGTAATCTTCATCGTTAATGACCGGATTCAGACCGGCTCAGGACTTGAGTACAAAATCGGCACTGCAATAGGGACAGCGTGCCTTGCCGTGCTCGTCGGGATGCAGGTAGACCAGCGGGTGGGAATTCCATTGACTGGTGCCCGGCATGGGGCAGCGCCAGGGGCGATCCGCGGGACCCAACTCATAATGCCGTGCGGCATTGGGCTGTCTGTTTCCATTCTGTGCGCTGCCATTCATGCCAGGACTCCTTCTGCTATCAGATATGACTCAACCACTCCGGGTGCAGGTTCTTGCGACCGTGTACCACATCGAAATACATGGCCTGCAGCTTCTCGGTGATCGGCCCACGCTTGCCGTTGCCGATAACCCGGTTGTCCACTTCACGGATTGGGGTGACCTCGGCGGCGGTGCCGGTGAAGAAGGCCTCGTCGGCAATATAAACCTCATCGCGGGTGATGCGCTTTTCGCGGATCTCCAGGCCGATCTCCTGGGCCAGACGGAAGATGGTATTGCGGGTAATCCCGTCCAGCGCCGAAGTGAGATCGGGGGTGAGCAGCATGCCATCACGGATCAGGAAGATATTTTCGCCACTGCCTTCGGCCACGTAGCCCTCGTTGTCCAGCAGCATCGCCTCGTCATAACCACAGGCAATCGCCTCTTGCAGGGCCAGCATCGAGTTCATGTAGTTGCCATTGGCCTTGGCCTTGCACATGGTGATATTGACGTGGTGACGGGTATAGGAGGAGGTGCGGATGCGGATGCCCTTTTCCATGCCCTCGGCACCCAGATAGGCACCCCAGGACCAGGCGGCAACCATCACATGGACCTTGAGGTTGTCGGCGCGCAGGCCCATGCCCTCGGAACCATAGAAACACATCGGGCGGATATAGGCGGATTCCAGATTGTTTTCACGCACCGCGGCCAGCTGGGCCTGGTTGATGGTTTCCTTGTCGAAGGGCATCGGCATGTTGAGGATGTGGGCCGAACGGAACAGGCGATCGGTGTGATCCTGCAGACGGAAGATCGCGGTGCCCTGCTCGGTCTTGTAGGCGCGCACGCCTTCAAATACGCCCATGCCATAGTGCAGGGTGTGGGTCAGCACATGGATTTTGGCCTCGCGCCAGGGGACCATCTTGCCATCCATCCAGATGACGCCATCACGGTCGTCCATCGTCATTGTCTTGCTCTCCTCAACATGAAAGGGGGTTGTCCAGCAGGCTGTTGTTGTCTACTCATGCTCGCCTGAGCGACAACAACAAGCTGCTAGGGTGCTGCCAGCATCAGCGACTGCCACAGTCGCTGTACCTCGCTGCGTTGTTCAGCAAATTCCGTCTCGTCCACCAGGCCGGGCAACTCCTGCAAGGCCAGATGGTGCAGGCGGCGGCGATAGGCCCGATAGGCATCGCACAACAGGGCGCTGTCGTCGTGACCAATGCGTCCACATTCAGCCAGGGTTTCCAGCAGGCGGATGTTGTCGCTGTAGCGCAGCAGGGCCGGGTGCGCATGCGCCCAGGCCAGAACGGCATATTGCACCATAAATTCGATATCGGCGATACCGCCATGGTCCTGTTTCAGATCAAATTTTCCGACCTGGGCCTTGCTGAGCTGGCTGCGCATCTTCTCGCGCATCTCGCGCACCTCCTGCTGCAACTGGGGCAGCTCGCGCGGACGGCTGAGGATCTCCTCGCGGATGCCGACAAAGGCCTCGGCGATCCCCGCATCTCCGGTGACCAGGCGGGCCCGCACCAGGGCCTGGTGTTCCCAGGTCCAGGCGTGCTGGCGCTGGTAATCGGCAAAGGCATCGATATTGCTGACCAACAGCCCCGAGGCCCCGTCCGGGCGCAGCCGGGTATCCACCTCGTAGAGCACCCCGGCCGGGGTGCGGGTGTTGAGAATGTGGATCATGCGCTGGCCCAGGCGCGCGTAGAACACTGCATTGTCCACCGGCTTGTCGCCGGTGGTCATCCGCCCCGAAGACTCGGCACTGTGTAGAAATACGATGTCCAGGTCCGAGCCATAGCCCAGTTCCAAGCCACCCATTTTACCGTAGGCAACCACCGCAAAGCCGCTGTCGCAGACCCGGCTATCGCCACAGAGTGGGCGACCATGGCGCGCCACCAGATGACGCCAGGCCAGATCAAAGGCCGCCTCCACCATCACCTCGGCGATGTCGGTGAGGTAATCGCTGACCACCATCAGCGGCACCGCCTCCATCACATCGGCGGCGGCCACGCGCAGCACCGCCGCCTGCTTGATGCGGCGCAGCACCTCCATCTGGGCCTCCATGTCCTCCGGGTCCAGCGACATCAGGCGCTGACGCACCTCGTTCTGAATCGCATCCCGTTGCGGCGGCTGGTAGAGGCTGCGCGGGTCCAGCAGCTCGTCCAGCAGCTGCGGATAACGACTAAGGTGATGGGCAATCCAGGGACTGGCATCGCAGAGGCGCACCAGCTGCGACAGGGCCATGGGGTTTTCCACCAGCAGCGCGATATAGGCACTGCGCCGACCGATGGATTCCAGCACATGGATCAGCCGCGCCAGGGTGGCATCGGGCTGCTCGGCCCCGCCGACCGCACCGATCATCAGCGGGATCAGGTGATTCATGCGAGTACGCCCCTGGGCGCTCATACCAAGGAAGGAACGCCCCTTGCGCAGCGCCTGGATCAGCCGGTAGACCTCGGCTGCATCCTCAAAACCCGCCTGCTGCAGCGCGGAAATCGCCGCCTCATCGTCCAGCAGGCCTTGCCAGACGCCGGTCAGGTCCAGGGTATCGCCACCCTCGGCGTGTTCGGTTTGTGGTGCGGCGAAGACCTGCTCGAAGTGTTCATGCACCAGGCGCATGTGTTCGCGCAGGGCCTGCTCAAAACGCTCCCAATCGGCAAAGCCCATGCCCCAGGCCAGACGCGTCTGCCCTTCTTCGTCGGTAGGCAGCATGTGGGTTTGCTGCTCGGCATATTCCTGCAGACGGTGCTCCGTATTGCGCAAAAAGGTATAGGCCTCGACCAGCTCTTCGACCACAAAATCCGGCAGCAGCTCAAAGCCACGCAGGGCCTCCAGCACGGAAAGGATGCGCCGCACCTGCAGGGTGGACTCACGCCCGCCACGGATCAGCTGAAAGGCCTGGCCAATGAATTCCACCTCGCGGATCCCGCCGGCGCCGAGCTTGACGTTGTCCGCCATGCCCTTGCGCTGCACCTCGCGGGCGATCATCGCCTTCATCTCGCGCAGCGATTCAAAGGCACCAAAATCCACATACTTGCGATACATAAAGGGCTTGAGGCGGGCCATCAGCTCGGCCCCGGCCTTGCGATCTCCGGCCACGATCCGCGCCTTGATCATCGCGTAACGTTCCCACTCCCGGCCATGCACCTGATAGTAGTCTTCCATCGCATCAAAGCTCAGCGCCAGCACGCTACTCTCACCGAAGGGGCGCAGGCGCATGTCGACCCGGAACACAAAGCCGTAGGCGGTGTTGGCATCCAGACTGCGGATCAGTCCCTGTCCCAACTTGACGAAGAATTCCTGATTTGTGGTGCTGCGCCGTCCGCCCTGAGTCTCACCATCCTCGGGATAGGCGAAGATCAGGTCCACATCGGAGGAGAAATTCAGCTCATGGGCACCCAGCTTGCCCATGCCGATCACCACCAGTTGCTGGGGCTGGCCGTCCGCATCGCAAGGGCTACCCCACTGCTCGACCAGCCAGCCGTGCAGGTGTCCCAGCGCCGCATCGATGCAGGCGTCGGCCAGGGCAGAGAGATCGGCGGTGGTTTCGATCATGTCCGCATGCCCGGCCAGATCCCGCCAGGCGATACGTACCATCTCGCGCTTGCGTAGCTTGCGCAGACGCTCGCCCAACTGGGCCTCGTTGGCGCAATCGGCCAGTGCGGCATCCACCCGCTGGCGATACTCGCCCCTGGCATAGCCGCGCCACAGATCACCGCTATCGAGCAGCATCGTCAACAAGGGCTTGTCGCGCAGGCAGGCCTGGGCAACAAAGTCGCTCAGCACCCAAACCCTGAACAACTCCGCCTGTTGCGGAGCTGCAAGGGAGGAAAGGCGATCGGGAAAGGCGTCGCTAAACTGCGACCAAAGACGCTCCGCCCGTGGATGCAGCAGCGCGGGCAGATCGGAAAGCAGAGAGGAAACGGGCATGGGGCCTCATCGCAATGACCTAAAGCCCCATGATACTGGAAGGTGAGGCATCCTGCATGTGGATTGGACGCTGACTCAGCCCTCAGCCCTCAGCCCTCAGCCCTCA
>JACUTZ010000104.1 GCA_014859545.1 Gammaproteobacteria bacterium | reverse complement strand
GCCTTGGCCAGGGACATATTCTGCCCACTAATCTCGCCCTTCTTGCGCTGGCCCTTTTTGTCGGTACCTTCCCAAACAAAGGTCTGCTGCTTGATCGTTTTTTCCGCCATATCGACTATTAATCCTTGGTCACGCGGTTAATTTCTTCCAGGCTTGTAAACCCGTCCTTCACCTTTTTCAGTGCCGACTGTCGCAAATCCGGAATCCCCTCTTTTTGCGCCTGGTCTGCCATTTCATAGGCCGTGGCACCCTTCATGATCAATTTGCCCATATCCTCGGAGATCGGCATGACTTGGTAGATCCCGACGCGGCCCTTGTAGCCATTGGTGCACTGATCGCAACCAACCGCCTTGTAGACCTTGAGACCTGGCAGGTCCTCTTCACTGAAGCCTTCCATCAGTAAGGCCTCACGTGGAATATCTTCAAGGGACTTGCATTGATTGCACAGGCGTCGGGCCAGACGCTGGGCGATGATCAGGTTCAGTGCCGAGGCGATGTTATAGGGTGGTACCCCGATGTTCATCAAACGGGCGATGGTCTGCGGGGCATCATTGGTATGCAGGGTGGACATCACCATGTGACCGGTTTGTGCCGCCTTGACGGCGATTTCGGCGGTTTCGATGTCACGTATTTCCCCCACCATGATGATGTCCGGATCCTGACGCAGAAAGGCCTTCAGGGCGGCGGCGAAGGTCAGCCCCACCTTGGGATTCACGTTGACCTGATTGATCCCTTCCAGATTGATTTCCGCCGGATCCTCGGCGGTGGAGATGTTCACATCCGGGGTATTGAGGATGTTAAGACCGGTGTACAGCGACACGGTTTTACCGGAACCGGTCGGGCCGGTGACCAGGATCATCCCGTAGGGTTTGGCCAGATTATCCATATAGAGCTGTTTCTGCTCCGGCTCGTAACCCAGCGCGTCGATCCCCAGCTTGGCGCTGGCGGGATCGAGGATACGCATCACGATCTTTTCGCCAAACAGGGTGGGACAGGTGCTGACACGAAAATCGATGGCCTTGTTCTTGGACAGGGTCAGCTTGATACGGCCATCCTGGGGCACCCGTTTTTCCGAGATATCCAGACGGGACATAACCTTGATACGGGCCGAGATCTTGGTCGCCAGCTGGATCGGCGGTGAGGCCACTTCGCTGAGCATGCCGTCCTGACGCAGGCGGATGCGGTAGCGTTTTTCGTAGGGTTCGAAATGGATATCCGAGGCGCCCTTGTTGATCGCATCCAGCAGGATCTTGTTGACGAAACGCACCACCGGCGCATCGTCAACATCCGTGTCCTTGGTATCGGCCTCGGTTTCATCCTCGGCGGAAATATCCAGATCGTCCAGGTCCGCATCACCCAGATCACTCATCGAGGTATCGTTGGCGGCCATGGCCTTGTCGATGGTCCGGGTCAGTTTGTCTTCTTCGACCAGTACCGCCTCGGTATGGGCGCTGAGGTGGAAGCGGATCTCATCCAGGGCCACCAGATTGGTGGGATCAGAAACCGCCACAAACATCCGGTTGCCGCGCTTGAACAGCGGCAGGGCGTGGTGGGCGCGGATCAGTTTTTCATCCACCATCTTGGTGACATCGTTGTCCAGCTCCATGGCATCCAGGTCGAATACGGGAACACCGAATTCATGGGAGGCTGCCATCGCCAGATCCTTGGCGCCAATCAGTTTTTTATTGACGACGTAGGTAACGAAAGGAAGTTTTTCTTTTTGGGCACTCTCGGTGGCCTTCAGGGCCGCCTCCTCGGTGAACAGGCCGTCATTGATGAGTTTGCGGGCCAGGCCGCTGAGATTGATTCGAATGTTTGTGCTTGCCATGTCCTTGTTCCGCGTCTTCACCCTGAGTGCCAAAGGCCCGCTAACCTTATGATATTTTTTCTGTAATTTCCAGTGCTTATGGGGAGTTGTGGCGATAATGGCCCTTACGTTTGAGTTTCCGGCTCGACGCAGTCAGTACCAAATCGCATCGACAGGTCGATGGCGCGCAGATGCTTGGTCAGTTCACCCACCGAGATATCATTCACCCCGGTCTGGGCGATCGCATGAATGGTGTCCAGATTGACGCCACCAGAGGCCTCCAGTCTGGCACGCCCGGCGGTGATTGTCACCGCCTCGGCAAGCGTTGCCAGGGACATGTTATCCAGTAACATCGCCTCGGCACCGGCATCCAGGGCCTGGTGCAACTCGTCCAGGCTTTCCACCTCGACTTCGACCGGCATCCCGGGGGAGTGTTGACGTGCCTGGGCCACCGCCCGGTGTATTCCCCCGGCGGCCATGATGTGGTTTTCCTTGATCAGGATCCCGTCATACAGGCCCACCCGGTGGTTGCTGGCCCCGCCGCAGCGCACCGCGTATTTCTGGGCCAGACGCAGGCCGGGGAGGGTCTTGCGGGTATCGAGGATGCGTACCCCGGTACCGGCCACCGCCTGCACATAGCGCTGGGCCAGG
The DNA here is from genome assembly GCA_014859545.1 of Gammaproteobacteria bacterium. Classification (GTDB taxonomy): domain Bacteria; phylum Pseudomonadota; class Gammaproteobacteria; order Thiohalomonadales; family Thiohalomonadaceae; genus SLDE01. The sequence goes on along the minus strand of JACUTZ010000104.1, from coordinate 5,338 downwards.
GTTGCGGTGCCGGAGAGGGATTGCAGGAAATTCAGGGCAGTTCGTTCACCACTGAGGATCGCCCGGGCCGGACCGGACAGGGTGCAAAGTGTCTGACCCGCCTGCAAGGCACTGCCATCCTGTACCGACCAGTTGATTTGAATCGTCGTATCCAGTTGGGCGAATACCGCGTCAAACCATTCCTGACCACAGAGCACCGCAGCCTCGCGGCTGATCACCGTGGCCTGAGCCTGGGCATCCGGCGGGATCAGTGCGGCGGTGAGGTCGCCGTTACCCAGATCCTCGGCCAGGGCGATGGCAACCTGGCTGGCGATCAGCTCGGCAGCGATACCGGAACGCATGGCCTAGAGAATATCCAGCAGTTCGACCTCGAAGATCAGCGTGGCATTGGGGGGGATCACCCCACCGGCGCCACGGGCGCCATAGCCCAGGCTGGCGGGGATGGTCAGTTTGCGGGTACCGCCAATCTTCATCCCGGCGACACCCTCGTCCCAGCCACGGATCACCTGACCGCCCCCCAGACGAAAGCGAAACGGGTCATTGCGATCCTTGCTGGAATCGAACTTGTTGCCATTCTCCAGCCAGCCGGTGTAGTGCACGGACACGGTTTGTCCGGCAGTGGCCTCGGCACCATCGCCAAGGGTGATATCGTCGATGACCAGGCCGGAATCAGTGGTAATACTCATGGTGTGCTCCAGATTATTGGGGGAATTGGCGGATTATCAGGGTATCGCCGCGCTGGGTAAACTCCAGATGGCGCAAAAAACTCATCCCCAGCAGGATGATCTCACCGTCCATGTGGGGATTGATGCTGGCACGCACCTCATGCAGGCGGATCTCGCCCAGGGCCAGGCTATCCAGGCGGGTGTCATAGGCGGTGATCTGGCCATTGGCGGTGCGGTAGACCCGAGCCTGGCCGGGCTGCAGTCCCAGGCGCTGGGCCACCGGGGCGGGGATCGACACATCGCTGGCCCCGGTATCCAGCAGGAACTCCACCGCCTGACCGTTAATCTGCCCGCTGGCCAGATAGTGCCCGGCCCGGTTGCGTTGCAGGCTGACGGCACGGCTGCCGTCACCATCGATCAGGGTATGCAACTGGCGATTGGGGTTGTGCTGGCGATCCAGCACCCCGGAAAACAACAGCGCCAGCAGTGCCAGACCCAACCCCCAGCCGAGCAGCAACATGCCGCGCCCGACCCCGTTGCTGCCGGTTTCGGCTGGGCTGTGCTCAGGTGTGGACATATGGGACAATCCGTAGCGTGATCATGCCCACAGGATAAGGCCTTGCGTCCACAATACAAGTCATACCCCCATGCCCGGCTTTGATATCGACTCGCATACCGGCCTGCTGCGACAGGCGCGCCAGTGCCCTTCGCCTAATTGTGATGCACGTCCCGAGGCTTGCCAGCCGGAGCTGTTGGTGATCCACGGCATCAGCCTGCCACCGGGGGAATACGGTGGGGCATGGATCGACCGGTTGTTTCAGAACCGCCTGCCGGCGGATGCCCATCCCTATTTCGCCGGGATCGCCGAGCTGCGGGTCTCCAGCCATCTACTGATCCGCCGCGATGGCGAACTGGTGCAATACGTACCGTTTCAGCTACGTGCCTGGCATGCCGGCGTTTCCAGTTACCAGGGGCGCGAGCGCTGCAATGATTTCAGCATCGGCATCGAGCTGGAAGGCCAGGATCACGATCCCTATACCCGCGTGCAATACGAACAACTGGCAGCGGTGATCATCGCCCTGGAGCAGGCCTATCCTGGCATCGATCACCAGCGCATGGCCGGTCACAGCGATATCGCCCCCGGACGCAAGAGCGATCCCGGCCCGGCCTTTTCCTGGGGTTATTTGAATGAAAAGCTCACCGCAGAGGCGCAGAGGCGCAGAGCTCAAGAATGACAGCCTGCAAGGGCGTGTGTCTTGGTCAGAGTTATTCGGATCTGAATGCGCGAGCAATCGAAGCGATGGCTGAGTGCTGGGTTTTGGGGGACGAGGTAAGGCCTGGTGAGGAACTGCATGGGCAACATGCCTTTTCTCCGCGCCTCTGCGGTGGAACAATTTAACGGGGGTGTATGATGCTGGAGTTGATTTTGGGCGGTGCCCGTTCGGGCAAGAGCGTCCTGGCTGAGCAACGGGCCATTGAGAGTGCTCTGGAGGTCTGTTACCTTGCCACGGCCGAGGCACTCGACGGGGAAATGCAGACACGCATTGCCCATCACCGGGAGCGCCGTCCCGCCCATTGGCGCACCATCGAAGAGCCCATCGCCCTGGCCGCCACCCTGCAGCGCGAGGCAAGAGCAGGGCAGTTGATCCTGGTCGATTGCCTGACCCTGTGGCTGAGCAACCTGCTGCTCTCGGCAGAATCCGATAAGGCCCTGTTCATGGCGCAGCGTTCGGCACTGCTGGAGGTGTTGCCCGATCTGCCGGGTCACACTATCCTGGTCAGCAACGAGGTTGGCATGGGCATCGTGCCGATGGGGGAGCTGAGTCGTCGCTTTGTCGACGAGGCCGGCTGGCTCAACCAGGCCGTGGCCGAACGCTGCCAGCGGGTCAGCTTCGTCGCCGCTGGCCTGCCATTGGTTCTGAAAGACTAAATTTACCGCAGACGACTACATCCATGTAGTCGTCTGCGGTGAATATTTTTATCAAAGGAGTTTGGATTAGTGGATTGGTTGGAAGATGCGGCAGCAGTGCCGAGTGAGACACATCGACAGCAGGCGGCGGCTAGACAGAGTGAATTAACCAAGCCGCCGGGCTCGCTGGGCGAGCTGGAGGCCTTGGCGATCCGTTTGGCCGCCTTGCAGGGCCGCGAAAAACCCGCGCTGCAGCGGGTGGCGATCACCATCTTCGCCGCAGATCACGGGGTGGCTGCCGAGGGGGTCTCGGCCTTTCCGCAGGAAGTGACCGTGGCGATGATCGCCAATTTCGTGCAGGGCGGGGCGGCGATCAGTGTCTTGGCCCGCGAGCTGGGGGCCAGCCTGGAGGTGGTGGATGTGGGTGCCGCCACGGCCACCGGGCATCTTGCCGGGGTGGTACAGGCGCGCGTCGGTGACGGCACCGCCAATTTCTGTTTGGGTCCGGCGATGAGCGAACAGCAGCTTGCACTGGCATTGGCGGTGGGGCGCGAGGCCCTGCTGCGCGCCGAGCGGCCCGAGCTCTTCATCGGCGGCGAGATGGGGATCGCCAATACCACCGCCGCCAGTGCCATCGCCGCCGCACTGCTGGGTCTGCCGGCCGCCGCACTGAGCGGCCCCGGCACCGGGCTGAACCCCGACGGGGTCAGTCACAAGGCCCAGGTGATCGAGCGAGCCTTGGCCCTGCATCGAGACAGGCTGGATGGGCCGTTGGCGGTGCTGCAACACCTGGGGGGCTTCGAGATCGCCGCCTTGTGTGGGGCGTATATCGCTGCGGCACAACAGGGGGTGCCGGTATTGGTAGATGGCTTCATCAGTAGTGTGGCCGCGCTGCTGGCGCTGCGGATCCGTCCCGACATTGCCCCCTGGCTGCTGCTCTCCCATGCCTCCGCCGAGCCGGGCCACGCCACCGTGGTCGCCGCGATCGGGCAAAGGCCGATCATCGATCTGGGGATGCGTCTGGGCGAGGGCAGCGGCGCGGCGATCTGCCTGCCCTTGCTGCGCCTGGCCTGTGCGCTGCACAACAACATGGCCACCTTTGCCGAGGCCGGCGTGGCGAAAGAATAAAAAATTTCACCGCAGAGGCGCAGAGGCGCAGAGTATGAAAATGATTCTATCCGGGCAAACCTGAATACGGTTCCATGTCTACATACGATGAGTCCCTGTCGTAGGTTTTCTCCGCGTCTCTGCGCCTCTGCGGTAAAATGCTCTCTTACTTAGGATGCGTATATGACATCAACGATTATCGACATGATCCGCCACGGTGAGCCGGTGGGTGGCAAGCGTTACCGGGGGCAGATCGATGATCCCCTGAGCGACAAGGGCTGGGCGCAGATGCGCACAGCGGTGGGGGATCGCTGTCCCTGGGATGCCATCATCAGCTCGCCGCTGAGTCGCTGTGCCGCCTTTGCCGAGGAGCTGGCGCAGCGTCACGGTCTGCCACTGGCCCATGATGCGCGGCTGAAAGAGATCGGCTTTGGTGCCTGGGAGGGTAAGACCGCGGACGAGTTGATGGCCAGCGATCCGCAGATCCTGATGGACTTCTGGCGCGACCCGCTCCATCACACTCCGCCGGGTGCCGAAACCCTGGCCGAGTTTGCCACACGGATTACGACCGCCTGGCAGGGCATCCTTGATGACTATGCCGGACAACATGTGTTGATTGTCGGTCACGCCGGGCAGATGCGGATGGTGATCCGGCACGTGCTGGCCACCCCGCTGGAGATGATGTTTCGCATCCAGGTAGAGAATGCCGCCATCACCCGCATCCAGGTGGATGGCGAGGGCGAGACGGCCCTGCCCAGATTGATCTTCCACGGTGGACGTCTGTGAGGTCCTTCTGGTTGGCCTGGCAGTTCCTGAGTCAGTTACCCGCACCACGACAGGCCGAGCCCACCGCGCAGCAAATCGCCGCCTCCTTGCTGTGGTACGCCCCCATTGGATTGCTGTTGGGTGGGTTGTTGTTTGCCGCAGCCTGGTTGCTGGGTGACCAGCCGTCCTTGCTGGCCGCCGCATTGGTATTGCTGGGATGGATTGCCTTGACCGGGATCTTGCATCTGGACGGCCTGGCCGACTGTGCCGATGCCTGGGTGGGGGGGCATGGCGACAAGGCGCGCAGCCTGGCGATCATGAAGGACCCGGCCTGTGGTCCGGCCGGGGTGGTGGCACTGGTGCTGCTGCTATTGTTGAAATTTGCCGCCCTGGTCGCCTTGCTGGAGCAGGGCCTGTTATGGCCGCTGCTATGCATCCCGATGCTGTCCCGTGCCCTGTTGCCGCTGCTGTTTCTGAGCACGCCCTATGTGCGTGCTGGTGGCCTGGGTGCGACCATGGCCGAGCAACTGCCTCGCCGTGCCAGCTGGCTGGTGCTGGCCGGGATTCTGCTGCTGGTGCTGGTTACGCCCCTGCTCTGGCCCTCATGGATGCCCTTGCTGTGGCTACTGGCCCTGGTGGCCGTGCTGGTCTTCGCCCTGGTACGCCGGGCCAGTATGCGCCGCCTCGATGGCTTCACCGGCGACGTGGCCGGCGCGCTGGTGGTCATCACCGAGGTGGTGCTGCTACTGGTGTGCGCATTTGTTGTGTAAATAACGGCTCACCGCAGAGGCGCAGAGTTCGCAGAGAAGATCGCCGTAGCCCGGCCAACAGGCCTGGCTCATCCATCTCCGTGCCTTGTTTTCTCGGCGTACTCTGCGTCTCTGCGGTGAAT
>JACUTZ010000103.1 GCA_014859545.1 Gammaproteobacteria bacterium | reverse complement strand
CGGTAGCGTAAGCTTTTGATTCTTAGTAGCGACAAGTCCGCGAAATGGCTTAACTGATCGCGCATGCCCAAGAGCCTTTTCCTTGCGCACCCCGCGCGAGACAGGTTTTGACCTTGGCCGTTCCTTGCCTCTTGTACCTAATTTTTTACCCCAGCCCCCGGCCCCAGCTAGTTTTGACCTTGGCCGTTCCTTGCCCCCTTGCCCCTTGCTCCCTTGCCACTGCCTTCAACCCTTGCCCCCTTGCCCCTTTCTCCCTGTCCTTGCGGTAATCCCGAATAGAATGTTCGGTCTTATTGGGGTATTCTTGGCGGCGAAATGGCTTGGCTGCGGGGTTTTTCATGCCGTAGTCAAATGAGACCAATAGAAAATTTTTGTGAGGAATGGAGATGGTATTCGAGACGTTTGCTGCTGCGAATGCGACCCTGATATGGTCGACATTCATTATCGCCCTGATCATGGGCGCGCTGGTCAATAAGACCAACTTCTGCACCATGGGTGCGGTATCCGACGTGGTGAACATGGGTGACTGGGGCCGCATGCGTGCCTGGTTGCTGGCCATCGGGGTGGCGGTACTGGGTGTGGCCCTGCTGGAATCCCTGAGCATGGTCAACCCGGATCAGGCCTTCCCGCCCTATCGCATGGGCCAGTTGCTGCTGGCGGAGAATATCCTCGGTGGTTTGCTGTTCGGGATTGGCATGACCCTGGCCTCCGGTTGTGGTAACAAGACCTTGATCCGTATCGGTGGTGGCAACCTCAAATCCATCGTGGTGTTCCTGATCATCGGTGTGATCGCCTATTACATGATCAACCCGATCAAGGGTGACCAGACCCTGATGTCGATGCTGTTCCTCGACTGGATCCGTCCGATGTCCATCAGCCTTTCCACCCATCAGGATCTGGGTGCCATCGTGGGTGGTGAGTCGGCGGGTACTGCGCGCCTGATCATTGGTCTGATCGTGGCCCTGGGTGTGCTGGCCTTTGTGTTCAAGTCTGGCGAATTCCGCAGCAGCTTTGACAATGTGTTGGGTGGTTTGGTGGTTGGTATCGCGGTACTGGGTGCCTGGTATGTAAGCTCCAATATTGTGCTGAACTATGAGTATGACGAGCAGGAAGTCAGCATGTCGGCACGTGATTTTGTGGACACCGGTGCGGCATCGCCAATGAACGAGGCCAACTGGCCGGCGATGGCCAGCTTTGGCGATGACGAAGGTGCTGCGGTGCTGGAAGGCTGGACCGCTGATCGTCCCTCGGTACAGGCGATGAGCCCGCAGTCCTTCACCTTCATCAATCCGATGGGTCAGACCGTGGGCTATTTCGGTAGTGGTTTTGATCGCAACTTCGTGGGTTTCGGGGTAATGGCGGTGTTTGGGGTGATCCTCGGCTCCTTCCTGTGGGCCATCATCAGCAAGGGCTTCCGCTTCGAGTGGTTCAGTTCGGTACGTGACTTTGTGAACCATTTCATCGGTGCCATCCTGATGGGCTTTGGTGGGGTGCTGGCGATGGGGTGTACCCTTGGCCAGGCGGTCACCGGGATCTCCACCCTGGCGGTGGGCTCAATCTTGACCTTTATCTCCATTGTGCTGGGCAGTGCCCTGACCATGAAGGTGCAGTATTACAAGATGGTCTATGAAGAGGAAGCCACCTTCGCCAAGGCCCTGGTGGCCGGGCTGTGTGATATGAAGCTGCTGCCCAACGGCCTGCGCAAGCTGGATAAGGTCTAAATCAACCTGTTTGGGATGGTGGGGCAGGCGTAGCGGCTCCACCATTGGATAAAACATCATAGAAAACGTTTATTAGGGCTTGTGATTTTCAGCATATCCGGTAGGATATGCGGCTCTTTTGGGCCGTTAGCTCAGTCGGTAGAGCATCTGACTTTTAATCAGGTGGTCGCGCGTTCGAATCGCGCACGGCCCACCATATTCAAGGGGTTAACTTCGGTTAGCCCCTTTTTCGTCTTTACCTTCGCTAATTGACTTGAGGTGTCATTGCTCCTAATCTTACGTATATTCGGTATATACATGAGTTCGAGCGATGCTGACCAAAGTATTTAAAAGCGGTAATTCGATGGCGGTGCGGATCCCCAAGGAGCTGGCCTTTGTCGATCCATCGCAGGAGGTGGAGATTGAGCGGGTTGGCGATAGCCTGGTTTTGCGTCCTGTTGTACGGGACAGCCTGGCAGACCTGGGCGAGGTGTTGAGCCTGTTTAGCGATGAATTCATGGCCGAAGAGCGCGAGTTTGAGTCGGAGTATGAGCGCGATTGGGTGATTGAAGGCAAGCGTTAATGCTTTACATGCTAGATACCAATATTTGCATTTACCTGATCAAGCAGCACCCTCCTGAAGTGTTGGCTCGGATGGCCGGTATGCGCCGAGGGGATGTGGTGATGTCGGTAGTATCCTATGCCGAGCTGCGCGCCGGTCTGGAGATGCAAACAATGCATCGACAGCGTGATGAGCAGGTTCTGGGCATGCTGACGCAACGTATTCCGGTTTTGCCCTTCGATGAGTCTGCCGCCGAATGTTATGGCGTGTTGCGCTCTGCTGTTCGCGATCGCAAACGCAATGCGCTTGATCGTTTGATCGCCGCACATGCGCGTAGCCTTGATGTCACCTTGGTCACTAACAACGAAAATGACTTTATAGCCTACCCGGAACTGCGTGTTGAAAACTGGGTAAATTCTTAATTTTTCCACATTTACTTTATTGTTACTGAGTAACTCCATGCCTTTGCTGACACTTCGTAATATCTCTCTTGCCTTTGGTGGCCCGCCGCTGCTCGATGGTGTCAATCTGTTGATCGAACCGGGCGAGCGCCTGTGTCTGGTCGGGCGCAATGGCACCGGCAAGTCCACCCTGATGAAGCTGATCAATGGCGAGATCCTTGCCGATGGCGGCGAGCTGGTTCGCCAGCCGGGACTGAAGGTGGCGCGCCTGGTGCAAGAGGTGCCGCACGAGCTGGAGGGCGAGGTGTTTGACGTGGTTGCCCAGGGCCTGGGTGAGGCGGGCAAGCTGCTGGCCGATTATCACCATGTGGTACAGCAGATGGGCGATGGTGATATGTCGCTAATGGACAAGCTGGAGAAGATCCAGCACAAGCTCGAGGCGGTGGATGGTTGGAGCCTGAATCAGCGGGTGGAGGCGGTGATCTCGCGCCTGTCGCTGCCGGGTGAAACGCAGTTTTCGCAGCTCTCTGGCGGGATGAAGCGCCGTGTGCTGCTGGCGCGTGAACTGGTGCGCGAACCGGACCTCTTGTTACTGGACGAGCCGACCAATCACCTGGATATCGAGTCGATCCGCTGGCTGGAAGAGTTCCTGCTTAACTGGCAGGGCAGCCTGCTGTTTATCACCCATGACCGAATGTTTCTGCAGCGGCTGGCCACCCGCATCATTGAGCTGGACCGTGGCCAGCTGAGTTCCTGGCCCGGCGACTACCAGACCTACCTGCAACGCAAGCAGGAGGCGCTGGAGGCCGAGGCGCAACAGAACGCCCTGTTCGACAAGCGCCTGGCCCAGGAAGAGGTGTGGATTCGTCAGGGAATCAAGGCGCGGCGTACCCGCAACGAGGGCCGGGTACGCGCCCTGAAGGCGATGCGTGAGGAACGGCGCGAGCGGCGTGAGCGTGGCGGCAAGGCCAGCATGGCGCTGCAGGCCGCTGATCGCTCTGGCAAGTTGGTGATCGAGGCCAGCCATATCGGCATGCAATACGATGGGCGGGTGCTGATCGATGACTTTTCCACCGCCATCATGCGTGGCGACAAGGTGGGGATCCTCGGGCCTAACGGCACCGGCAAGTCTACCCTGCTCAAGGTCCTGCTCGGCCAACTGGCGCCGCAGCAGGGTGAAGTCAAGTTGGGTACCAAACTGGAGATCGCCTATTTTGATCAGCACCGTGCCGCGCTGGATGAGGACGCCACGGTGATCGACAACGTCTCCGATGGCAGCGATCGGGTGATGGTCAATGGTCAGTCCAAGCACATCATGGGTTATATGCAGGACTTTCTGTTTTCACCGGAACGGGCACGTTCGCCAGTGCGTTCGCTCTCCGGTGGGGAGCGCAACCGTCTGCTGCTGGCCAAGCTGTTCAGCAAGCCGGCCAATCTGCTGGTGATGGACGAACCGACCAACGACCTGGATGTGGAAACCCTGGACCTGCTCGAAGAGCTGCTGCTCGAGTACACCGGTACCCTGCTGCTGGTCAGCCATGACCGTGCCTTTATCAATAATGTGGTCACCAGCAGTATTGTGTTTGAAGGTAATGGGGTAGTGAAGGAGTATGTCGGCGGTTACGACGACTGGTTGCGCCAGCGTGACGTGGCGCAGGAGGTCAAACCGGCGGACAAGCCTGCTGTTGTCAGTAAAGCGGCAGCGGGTAAGCCAGAGCCAAAAAAGGCACGCCTTAGCTACAAGGATCAGCGCGAGCTGGATACCCTGCCGGGGCAGATCGAGAGCTGGGAGGCGGAGCTGGAGGCCTTGCATGCGAAGATGGGCGAGGTGGATTTTTATCAGCAGGACAAGGCGCTGATTGCCGCCACCCAGGACGCGCTGGCCGAGCTGGAACAAAGGCTGGCCGGGGCCTATGCGCGCTGGGATGAGTTGGAACAGCCATGAATATCTGTCGGGTTAGCGCAGCCTAAGCCGACAATATCCAGCCCGGTGCAACCAAAGCATGTCGGGTTACGCTGCGCTAACCCAACCTGCAGGGCCGTGCAGGAGCGGCTCTGCCGATACGGGTTTACAGACTGGCGATACTCGCCTGCTGCGTCTGCAACGCGGCCAGCGCGGCCTGCTGTTCGGCCAGTTTGGCGCGTTCCTTTTCCACCACCTCGGCGGGGGCCTTGTCGACAAAGCCGGGATTGCCCAGTTTGCCGGCCAGGCGTTGGATGTCTTTATCCAGCTTGTCGATGGCAGTGGAAAGCCGTTTGAGCTCGGCCTCCTTGTCGATCAACCCCGCCATCGGCACCAGCAGTTTCATCTCGCCGACCAGCGAGGTGGCCGCCTCGGGGGCGGCATCGCCTGCGGCCAGCCAGGTGATCGATTCGAGCCTGGCCAGCTTGGTGAGGAAGGTCTGGTTGGCATCCAGCCAGGCCATGTCCTGGGCCGAGCCATTTTGCAGCAGCACCGGCAGCGGCTGGCCGGGCTTGATGTTCATGCCTGAGCGGATCTGCCGCACCCCGATGATGAACCCCATCACCCACTGCATCTCGGCCTCGGCCCTGGGGTCGATGCGGCTCTCGTCGGCCTGCGGATAGGGCTGCAGCATAATGGTCGCGCCGTTGCGACCGGCCAGCGGGGCGATCTTCTGCCAGATCTCCTCGGTGATGTAGGGGATGATCGGGTGGGCCAGGCGCAGCAGCGTCTCCAGTACGCGCAGCAGGGTGCGGCGGGTGCCGCGTTTGAGTGCGGGAGATGCGTGTTCGTCGGTCGCTTCCGGCGTCCTGCCTCCCGCGACACTAGCACTTCCCTGTGCGTCGTAAAGCACTGGCTTGGACAGCTCCAGATACCAGGCGCAGTACTCATCCCAGGTGAACTCGTAGATCGCCTGGGTGGCCAGGTCGAAGCGGTAGTTGGCCAGGGCCTGTTCCACCGTCTGTTCGGTGCGTTGCAGGCGCGAGATGATCCAGCGATCGGCGGTGGAGAGCTCCACCACGCTGTCGGCCTCGATACCGCAGTCCTGCCCCTCGGTCTGCATCAGCACGTAGTTGGCGGCGTTCCACAGCTTGTTGCAGAAGTTGCGGTAGCCTTCGATGCGCCCCAGGTCGAAGTTGATGTCGCGCCCGGTGGAGGCCAGCGAGGCGAAGGTAAAGCGCAGCGCATCGGTGCCGAAGGCGGGGATGCCATCGGGGAAGTCGGTGCGGGTTTGTTGTTCGATCTTTTTGGCCATCTCCGGCTGCATCAGGCCGCTGGTGCGCTTGGCCACCAGGGACTCCAGATCGATGCCGTCGATCAAATCAATCGGGTCGAGCACGTTGCCCTTGGACTTGGACATCTTCTGTCCGTGCGAGTCGCGCACCAGGCCGTGGATGTAGACCTGGCGAAACGGCACCTGATCCATGAACTTGAGGCCGAACATGATCATCCGCGCGACCCAGAAGAAGATGATGTCAAAACCGGTCACCAGCACACTGGTGGGGTAGAATTGTTCGAGACGTTCGGTGTTTTCCGGCCAGCCCAGGGTGGAAAAGGGCCACAGCGCGGAGGAGAACCAGGTGTCGAGCACGTCGTTATCTTGGGTGAGCGCGATCTCGCCGCCAAGCCGGTACTGCTCGCGTACCTCGGCCTCGCTGTGGCCGACGTAGACCTTGCCCTGTTCGTCGTACCAGGCGGGGATGCGGTGGCCCCACCAGATCTGGCGGCTGATGCACCAATCCTGGATGTTTTCCAGCCACTGAAAATAGGTGTTTTCCCAGTTCTTGGGGGTGAACTGGATATCGCCGCCGCGCACTGCGGCGATGGCTGGATCGGTGATCACCGTTTTCCCGCCGGGGCGGCCATCGTCGGTGGTTTCGCGGGTCAGATCCACAAACCACTGGTCGGTCAGGTAGGGCTCGATCACCGTACCGCTGCGATCGCCGCGCGGCACCATCAGCTTGTGGGGTTTGATGTCCTCCAGTAGCTCCAGGGCCTTGAGGTCATGGATGATCTCATCACGCGCCTCGTAGCGCTCCAGGCCCCGGTATTTTTCCGGCGCGTTGTCGTTGATATGCGCATCGACGGTGAAGAGGTTGATCAGTGGCAGATTGTGGCGCTGGCCCATCGCGTAGTCGTTGAAATCGTGGGCGGGTGTGATCTTGACGCAGCCGGTACCGAAGGCTGGGTCCACGTAGTCATCGGCGATGATCGGGATCTCGCGGCCCACCAGTGGCAGGGTGACGGTCTTGCCGATCAGGTGCCGGTAGCGCGCATCCTCCGGGTGTACTGCCACGGCGGTATCGCCGAGCATGGTCTCGGGGCGGGTGGTGGCCACCACCAGATGGCCACTGCCATCGGTCAGCGGGTAGCGGAAGTGCCAGAGGAAGCCCTGTTCCTCTTCTGAGATGACTTCCAGATCGGAGACCGCGGTGTGCAACACCGGATCCCAGTTGACCAGGCGCTGACCGCGATAGATCAACCCCTCGCGATAGAGGCGTACGAAGACTTCGCGCACCGCGGCGGAGAGGCCCTCGTCCATGGTGAAGCGCTCGTGGCCCCAGTCCAGCGAAGAGCCGAGACGGCGTAGCTGGCGGGTGATGTTCCCGCCGGATTCGGCCTTCCACTCCCACACCCGCTCGATAAAGGCCTCGCGGCCCAGGTCGTGACGGGTCTTGCCATCGCGGTTGAGCTGGCGTTCCACCACCATCTGGGTGGCGATCCCGGCGTGGTCGGTGCCCGGCTGCCAGAGGGTGTTGTCACCCTTCATGCGGTGGTAGCGGCTCAGGGTGTCCATCACCGTGTTGTTGAAACCGTGGCCCATGTGCAGGCTGCCGGTCACGTTCGGCGGCGGGATCATGATGCAATAGCCCTGTTCGCCACCCTGTGGGGCGAAGTAGCCGTTTTGTTCCCAGATTTGATACCAATGCTGCTCGATGGCGTGGGGGTTATAGCTCTTTTCCATGATCGCGCGCTTTATCCGGACAGTTAAAAAGAAGAGCGGGATTATAGCCCAGGAGCAGGTAGCGGGGATACCTGAGAGGGATCCTTGTATGCCAATCGGCACTTGCGTAAAAGGCACTTCTGGTATAACCTTGCCGCCCTTCACTGGCGTGATATCTGCGTTGGTAGAACAATCTGGAGAGGTGTCCGAGCGGCTGACCCATTTGCCGGGAGCAAATGGGGGCGCGC
>JACUTZ010000244.1 GCA_014859545.1 Gammaproteobacteria bacterium | reverse complement strand
TCAAAGGCACTGGACTGACAGCCGCTCCTGCACAAACGCCATACAGGAATAACCTCTTATTTCTCTGCGTACTCTGCGCCTCTGCGGTGAAACTTCTTTATACTATCCCCCCGTTTGCACTCCCCTAGTGGTAGCCATGTCCGGTCTGAATCCCCGCCAACGCGAAGCGGTTCGCTATATCGACGGCCCCCTGCTGGTGCTGGCTGGTGCCGGCAGCGGCAAGACGCGGGTGATCACCCAAAAGATCGCCCACCTGATCCAGCAATGCGGCATGGCGCCCCATACCATCGCGGCGGTGACCTTTACCAACAAGGCGGCGCGGGAGATGAAGGAGCGGGTCGCTGGCCTGCTGGAGGGCAAGGAGGGGCGGGGGCTGCGGGTTTCCACCTTCCATACCCTGGGCTTGGAGATCGTGCGCCGTGAGCTCAAGGCGCTGGGCTACAAGCCGGGCTTCAGCATCTTTGATGCCCAGGACAGCGCCGCCCTGCTGCGCGAGCTGCTGCGCAAGGAAAACGGCGATGATGCGCTGGAAAAGGAGATGCAGCGGCGCATCTCCAGCTGGAAGAATGCCTTTGTCGGTCCCGAGCAGGCGCTGGCCAGTGCCGAGGATGCCCTGGCCCATAGTGCGGCGATGCTTTATGCCAGCTATAACCGCCACCTCAAGGCCTATAACGCGGTGGATTTTGATGATCTGATCATGCAGCCGGTGTTGCTGTTTGAACAGCATCCGGAGGTGCTGGAGGCCTGGCAGAACCGCATCCGCTACCTGCTGGTGGATGAATACCAGGACACCAATGCCACCCAGTATCGTCTGGTGCAGTTGCTGGTGGGGGTGCGCGGGGCGCTGACCGTGGTCGGTGATGATGATCAGTCGATCTATGCCTGGCGTGGTGCCCAGCCGGAAAATCTGGGGTTGCTCAGCAAGGATTTTCCCCAGCTCAAGGTGATCAAGCTGGAGCAGAACTACCGCTCGATGGGGCGCATCCTCAAGGCGGCCAATCTGTTGATCGAGAAGAACCCCCATGTGTTCGAGAAAAAGCTTTGGAGCGAGCTGGGCTACGGGGATCCGATCCGCGTCGTCTCCGCCGCCGATGAGGAGGACGAGGCGCTCAAGGTGGCCTCGCAGATCATCCATCAGCGCCTGCAGCAGCGCGCCGACTACAGCGATTTTGCGATCCTCTACCGGGGCAATCACCAGTCACGCCTGTTTGAAAAGACCCTGCGCGAGCACCGCATCCCCTACACCCTCTCCGGCGGCACCTCGTTCTTTGCCCACACCGAGGTCAAGGACATCATGGCCTATCTGCGGCTGCTGGTGAACCCGGACGATGACAGCGCCTTCCTGCGGGTGGTCAACACCCCGC
>JACUTZ010000102.1 GCA_014859545.1 Gammaproteobacteria bacterium | reverse complement strand
AATTCCAGCATGCCGTGGCGCGAGAGTTCGCGTCCGTAGCCGGAGTTTTTTACCCCGCCAAAGGGCAAAGACGGCACACTCTTGACCATACCGTTAACGAAGCTGCAACCGGCCTGGATACGCCGTGCCAGCGCCTCGCCCCGCACCTGATCGCGGGTCCACACACTGCTACCCAGGCCAAAGGGTGAATCATTGGCCACCGCGATGGCCTGCTCGGCATCCTGCACCCGGATCACCAGTGCCACCGGACCAAAGAATTCCTCATCCCAGGCCGGTTGTGCCGGGGTGATCTGGTCCAGGATGGTCGCGGCGTAATAGGCACCGGGGCGCGCCAGCGGCTGCCCGCCGCAGATCAGCTTCGCCCCCTTGGCAATGCTGGCCTGTACCTGCTGGTGCAGTGCATCACGCAGGTCGTCCCGCGCCAGCGGTGCCAGGCTGGTCGATTCATCCAGTGGATCACCCGGCTGCAGCGCCTGTACCCGTTCAGCAAAGCGCTCAACGAATTCATCGGCAATCGTCTCAAGCAGAATGAAGCGCTTGGCAGCGATACAGCTCTGGCCACTGTTCATGAAGCGCGAGGCCACCGCCTGTTCCACCGCCAGTTCCAGATCCGCATCGTCCAACACGATAAAGGGGTCCGAACCACCCAGCTCCAGCACGCATTTTTTCAGCATCGCACCGGCCGTGGCGGCCACCGCCCGTCCCGCAGGCTCGGAACCGGTCAGGGTCACCGCCGCGATGCGGCGGTCCTCGATCACCCCCTTGACCTGTTGGGCACTGATCATCAAGGTACGAAAACAACCCTCGGGAAAACCGGCCTCGGCAAACACCGACTCGATCGCCAGCGCACACTGGGGCACGTTCGAGGCATGCTTAAGCACCCCGGTATTACCCGCCATCAGTGCCGGGGCGGCAAAACGAAATACCTGCCAGAAGGGAAAATTCCAGGGCATCACCGCCAGCACCACCCCCAGCGGCTGGTAACAGACCAGCGAACGACTGGCATCCGAGGGCAGTAGCTCATCGGCCAGAAAGCCCGGACCCTGCTCGGCATAGTAGTCACAGACCAGCGCACACTTGTCGACCTCGGCCAAGGCCTCGCGCCGCAACTTGCCCATCTCCAGACTGATCAGACCGGCCAGCTCCTCACGACGGGCGCGCAACACCCCGGCGGCCCGCTGCAACAGCGCGGCGCGCGCATCCAGCGGACGCTGAGACCAGTCACGCTGGGCAGTGTCCGCCTGGGCCAGTGCCGTTTCCAGCTGCGTGGCTGACCAAAGGGGATATTCGGCCAGTTGCTCGCCGTTTGCCGGGTTGATGCTCCGATAGCTCATATCCGCCTCCATTATGGTAAATTGCACTACACACTGTTCATGATGACACGGAGTAGCCGGGTATGAAACAACACCACATTTGCATCGTCGGCGGCAGCGGCTTTGTCGGTCGCCACCTGGCCGCACGCCTGGCCCGTGATGGCCACCAGCTGCGGGTATTGACGCGTCGCCGCGAGCGTCACCGTGACCTGCTGGTACTGCCGACCCTGGAATTGCTTGAATGCAACGTGCATGACGAAGAGGCCCTGCGCCAGGCGGTCAAGGGTTGCGATGTGGTGATCAATCTAATCGGCATCCTGAATGAGAAGGGCCATAACGGGCGCGGTTTTCGTCGCGCCCATGTGGAACTCAGCGAAAAACTGCTCAGTGCCTGCAAGGCACGCGGGGTAAGCCGCCTGCTGCACATGAGCGCCCTGGGGGCCGACGCCCAGAACGGTCCCAGCTTTTATCAGCGCAGCAAGGGTGAGGCCGAGCAACTGGTGATGGCCAGCGGCCTGCAGGTGACCTGTTTTCGCCCCTCGATCATCTTTGGCCCAGACGATGCCTTTTTCAATCGCTTCGCCGGGCTGTTGCGCCTCACCCCGCTGGCCTTCCCGCTGGCTGGCGCCCACGCCCGCTTTGCCCCAATCCACGTGGGCGATGTGGTTGAGGCCTTTGCCCGCGCCATCGACAACCCGGCCACCCACGGCCAGTGCTACGATCTCTGCGGTCCCAAGACCTATACCCTGCAGGAATTGGTGCAATACACCGCCAAACTCTGCGGGCTGCGCCGCTGGGTGTTTCCCCTGCCCAACTGGGCTGCTTATCTGCAGGCGCGCCTGCTGGAGTTCGCCCCCGGCAAGCCCTTCTCCCGCGACAACTACAACTCGCTGAAGCGCGACAATGTCTGTGAAGGGGACTTCCCGGCGGTGTTTGGGATTCAGCCGGTGAGCATCGAGGCCATCGTACCCGGCTACCTGAGCCCCAGCCAGGGCCGCGCCGAATACCAACGCCTGCGCCGTCAGGCCGGTCGCTAAAGGCTGGCAGCATCATGCAGATCTATCTGGTAGGCGGCGCGGTGCGCGACAAATTATTGGGGCTGGAACCGCGCGATCGGGACTGGGTGGTGGTCGGTGCCACGGTGCAAACGATGCTGGATCAGGGCTTTCGTCCGGTGGGCAAGGAGTTCCCGGTGTTCCTGCATCCAGGCACCAACGAGGAATACGCCCTGGCGCGTACCGAGCGCAAGACCGCACCCGGCTATCACGGCTTTGTCTTCCATGCCGATCCCAGTGTCACGCTGGAGGAAGACCTCAGACGGCGCGACCTGACCATCAATGCCATGGCCGAGGATGCCGAAGGCCATATCATCGATCCCTTCGGCGGCCAGGAGGACCTGACCAATGGCCGCCTGCGCCATGTCTCCCCTGCCTTCAGCGAGGACCCGGTACGGATCCTGCGCATCGCCCGCTATGCGGCACGCTATGCCCATTGGGGCTTTCGCATCGCCCACGGCACCCATGCGCTGATGAAAAAGATGGTGGCAAACGGCGAGGTGGATGCGCTGGTGGCCGAGCGGGTCTGGCAGGAGACTGAGGCCGCGCTGGGCGAACAAACCCCCAGTCGCTTCTTCGAAGTATTGCGCAACTGCGGCGCGCTGGCGCGTATCTTTCCCGAACTGGAGGCGCTGTTCGGGGTGCCCCAGCCCAAGCACCACCATCCCGAGGAGGACACTGGGGTGCATACCATGATGGTGCTGGAACAGGCCGCGCGGCTCAGCCCCGAAACCATGGTGCGCTTTGCCGCACTGGTGCATGACCTGGGCAAGGGCACCACCCCGAAGGCGGAGTGGCCTCGCCACATCGCCCACGAGCATCGCGGCGTGGCGCTGGTGGAACAGCTCTGTGAACGGCTGCGGGTGCCACGCGAATATCGCGATCTGGCCGTGCTGGTGACCAAACACCACGGCGTCTATCACCGCGCCGAAGAGCTGCGCCCCGAGACCCTGCTCAAGACCCTGGAACAACTGGATGTGTTTCGCCGACCGGAACGCCTCGATCGCTTCCTGCTGGCCTGCGAGGCCGACTCACGCGGACGCCCCGGTTTCGAGGAACAGCACTTTGCCCAACCCGGGATCTTCCGCAGCGCCTTTGCCGCCGCCAGTGCGGTACAGGCCCGCAACCTGGCCGCCCAGGGCCTCAGCGGCCCGGCCATCGGCGAGGCCCTGCACCAGGCACGGACACAAGCAATAGAAAAGATTCACCGCAGAGGCATGCAATAGAAAAAAAGATTCACCGCAGAGACGCAGAGGACGCCGAGAAAACCAGACGCAACAACCACTACCCTCAAAACAAAGTCATTCAGACTTGGCCCTGTACACCAAATTATAGAGAGGGATAACTCTCGCCTTTCTCTGCGCCCTCTGCGTCTCTGCGGTAAAAGCCTTCAAACCTCGTCGAAGTAGAGACAGAGATAGGCAGTATCCTCGTTCACGCGCACGCCAAACTTGCGATTGGCGGCCACTTCAAAGCGCTCGCCGGGGCCAAACTGCAACCAGGCCTCTTCACCGGGCAGGCGGATCGACAGGCCGCCGCTGATCACCTGCATAATCTCCTTCTGGCTGGTGCCGAACTCGTACTCACCGGGGGCCATCACGCCGACAGTAGCCGGGGCATCCGCACTCTGAAAGGCAATCGACTTTACCTTACCATCAAAATATTCATTGGTCTTGAACACACTCGTCTCCAGGCTTGGGGGAAAACCGCAAGAGTGTAGCAGCCAGGCAGGCGACAGAGTAGTCAGCCCAGCAAGAAAATACCCCGCTTTCCCCTATCTGCCGATGAAGAAGCAGAAAATAAAAAACGGGTATCTACTCGCCCCTTGAAAAAGATCTCACCGCAAAGGCGCAAAGGCGCAAAGGATTAATGGACACACCACGCACCAAACACCGGTTTAATACCTGTATAAGTGGGGTTATCACGTACGTTCGAGAATGCAGCTTCGATCCGCGTGGTAATCATGCACTATTTAACACCTTTGCGTCTTTGCGTCTTTGCGGTAAAGGTGTTTTTCAGCGGTAAAGGTGTTTTTCATCGGAGACGGTTAACGCCCTCTACAGTATGAATACATCATGGATAGGGCGAGTCGTTACAAAAACGGTATACTTGAACTGTATGGTCAACAGGAGCATCCCGGTGCAGTCGCTGCAAGGCAACAATCCAATCTATCAGAATCCACTGGTCGCCTGGCTGGTGATCGTCATGCTGATCGGTCTGTCCCTGCTTGGTGCCAGTTATCTGCTGTACCAAAAAGAACATGCCAAGACCACCATCGCCGCTCAGAAGTTGGCACACAGCCACGCGCTGCTGACCAATACCATCCTCGATAACCTCCATCGCATCATCCTGGCCGCCACCCAGGAATATCTCGACGATCCCGGCCCGCACAATCAAGAACAACTGACCCAGCTCCTCAAACACCGCCAGGCGACCAATCCCCACATCATGGATCTGCTGATCCTGGATGGCCAGGGGGAGATTGCGGTGTGGACCGGTAGCGGCAGCCCTCCAGTGGCCCGTGACCACGCGTATGTCCAACACCATCTCAACCAGACAGATAGCCTGAGCTATATCAGCCCGCCGCAGTTGTCACGGGTGCATCAAGACGCCTGGTTCTTCAGCCTGTCGCGAGCGATCCATAACGAGCAGGGCGAATTACAGGCGGTTGGGGTGGCGATCATCTCGATCAGCGCCATGGAGCAGAACTTCGGCTCGCTGCTGGACACCGAAAACCTGTCGATCACCCTGTTGCATCAAAATGGCCAGATGCTGTTGCGCATCCCCAGCCATGACCAACAGACCGGGGTTGATCTCGGGGCCTTCGCCAATATCCCCCTGCCCCTGCCCCTGCTCGCGCCACTGACACAGGACTATTCGGTAGGCCTGGATGGCAAGCCCCGCATTGCCTATTTCCTGCCCCTGGAGGATCACCCCTTGATCCTGGCGACCTCGGCCAGCCTGGAGCCGGCACTGCTGACCTGGCGCAACAACAACTCGACACTCGCATCACTATGGCTACTGTTTGCTTTATTCACTCTGTGGATTGCCCGCAAGCTGGCACGTAGTGTACGGAACGAACGCGCCACCCAGGCCCTGTATCAAAACCTCTATGCGCATGTCTCCGATGCGATCTTTCTTATCGAGGTACAGAAACACGCGCCGCGTTTTCGTTTTATTGGCAGCAATCCGGCCCATGCGCGCAGCACGGGTATCCCCAACCAGAAACTACAGGGCAAAACCCCGGAACAATTACTCGACAGCGACACCGCGCGACAGGTCAACGATAACTATGCCCGCTGTGTGCGCGAAAAACAGTCGATCAGCTACGAGGAAGAGCTGGCGCTACCGAGTGGCCAGCGCACCTGGATGACCACGCTCAATCCGGTCTCCAATACCTATGGACAGGTGAGCCTGATTATCGGTATCAGTCGCGACATTACCGAGCAGTCGGCCTTTACCCAACGCCTGAAAAGCATCACCCATAACCTGCCCGGCTTTGTCTACCAGCTACAAATGAATCCCAATGGGCAGATGCACTATCCCTATGCCAGTGAAAACGTCGTCAAGCTATTCGATGTCAGCGCCGAGCAGGTGATGGCTGACGCCGACACCTTGCTGTCGATGATCCATCCGGACGACTACGACCGAGTAATGGAAGAGAGCATGCAAACCGTTGCACAGGGGGGAGATTGGCACGGTGAATTTCGCATGATCCATCCCGCCGGCCATACCCTCTGGGTCGAGGCCCACGACACCCCACAGACGCTCGCCGACGGCAGCATCCTGTGGACCGGCTATGTCATCGACATCACCGAAAAAAAACGTATCGAAGAGGCACTCAGCCTCAGCGAGGCCAAGTTCCGCATGTTTGTGGAAAACGCCAACGACGTCATCTACACCCTGGACCCGACAGGGCAGTTGACCTATATCTCGCCCAACTGGACGGAGATCCTCGGTCACCCGGTCGAGGAGGCCATCGGCGAGAATATTGCCACCTATCTCCACCCCGACGACCGGCTCCACTGCCAGGCCTTTCTTAGGAATGTCATGGAGATCGGCAACAAGCAGGGCAGCATCGAATACCGGATACATCACAAAAACGGCGAATGGCGCTGGCATGCCTCCAGCGGGGCAGCATTACGCGATCAGCAGGGCGAGATCATCGCCTACCTGGGGATCGCCCGCGACATCACCGAGCGCAAGATCGCTGAGGTTCACATCACCCACCTGGCCCACTACGATGCCCTGACCGACCTGCCCAATCGCACCCTGTTCTTCGAGATGGTGCAACGCGCCCTGGGCACCGCCAAACGGCAAAACGGCCAGCTGGCCCTGATGTTCATCGACCTGGATCGTTTCAAGCCGGTCAACGACCAGCACGGCCATGCTATCGGCGACCTGCTGCTGCAACAGGTTGCCGAGCGCATGAGTCATACCCTGCGTGATGCCGATATCGTGGCGCGTATCGGTGGCGATGAGTTCGTGGTGTTGTTGCACCGGATCGAGCACGCAGAGGACGCCCTTATCGCCGCGGAAAAAATCCGCCATCAACTCTGCCAGACCTTCCACATCAATCAGCTGCAACTGGCGATCTCCTGCAGCATCGGGGTGGCCCTCTATCCGGAACACGGCCAGGAACTGACCGAGCTTTCCCGGCATGCGGACATCGCCATGTACCAGGCCAAGGAGGCTGGGCGCAATAATACCCAACTGTTTCATCCCCAAATGTTGAAGGATGCATGAACAAACCAAGCTGTTCTCCGGCAATGCCTTCAACTATCCACTGTTGGCGCGCCAGAGCGGCATCGACAATCCGGATCGGATCTATCCGGGTGATCGTATTCGCATCACCATTCGCTAGCTGAACGCCATGTCCGTACTGCTTTGTCGTGAGATCGACCACCATGCCCTCGCCGCACTGTTGCAGCGCTTTGGCCTGCAATTGCACATCCTGGCCGATGAGGCCCCCATCCCCGGCAGCTGGTTCGGCGAGCCGGAGGCGGGGATCATCGGTCAGGATATCTATCTGCGTGGCGATACCCCGGTGCATTCGGCACTGCACGAAAGCTGTCATGTGATCTGCATGGATGGCGTGCGACGCCGCCAGCTGCACACCAATGCCGGCGGTGACTACGATGAGGAAAATGCGGTCAACTACCTGGAGATCACCCTGGCCTGCCAGCTCCCCGAAGTCGGTTATGCGCGCATCCTCGCCGACATGGATGCCTGGGGCTACAGCTTTCGCCTGGGTTCGGCCCAGGCCTGGTTCGAGCAGGACGCCAGCGACGCCCGTGCCTGGCTACAGGATCAGGGCCTGCTCAATGCCCAAGGCCAGCCGACCTGGCGACTGCGCGCCTAAACAAATACCAACTGCAAGAACAAATAACAAAAGCATTCACCGCAAAGGACGCGAAGATCGCAAAGTGTAGTATTCGCCTGGCCCTTCCTTGCCCCTAACCCCTAACCCCTAACCCCTAACCCCTAACCCCTAACCCCTAAC
>JACUTZ010000101.1 GCA_014859545.1 Gammaproteobacteria bacterium | reverse complement strand
CCCGTGCAAAGGGCAAGGAAGGGCAAACGAACACCACACGTTGCGCTCTTCGCGTTCTTTGCGGTTGATGCTTTTTGGGGCTAGAAACAAGGGGCAAGTAATGATTATCCAGCGGCTACCGACAAGCAGCACATAGACATGCATATCTATCTTGCCTCCAGCTCACCCCGGCGTGCCGAATTGCTCCAGCAGATTGGGATGAGCTTTACCCAGCTGAGCCCGGACATCGATGAGTCCCGTGATGCGGACGAGGTGCCAGAGATGTATGTACTGCGCATGGCCCTGGAAAAGGCCCGTGCCGGTCTGGCCTTGCTGGGTGAGGATACACAAAGTCCGGTGCTGGCGGCCGATACCGTGGTGGTGCTCGATGGACAGATCCTCGGCAAGCCGCGCGACCAGGCCGATGCCCTGGCAATGCTGATGCAGCTCTCCGGGCAGAGCCACCGGGTAATGAGCGCGGTGGCCATGGTCGATAGCCGTGGCGAAGCCCATTCCCGTCTGTCGGTCAGTCAGGTAGGCTTTCGGCATATCAACGCCGCCGAGGCACTGGCCTACTGGCACAGCGGCGAGCCCGTCGACAAGGCCGGTGGCTATGCGATCCAGGGGCTGGGGGCGGTATTTATCGAACAGCTGGAAGGCAGTTACTCGGGGGTGATGGGCTTGCCGCTGTTTGAAACCGCCGAGTTGCTGGGCCTGTTTGGCATCCCGATCATTCAAAAATAAGCTGAAATCCGATGAGCGAAGAACTACTGATCAACATCACCCCGCAAGAAACCCGTATCGCCTTTCTGGAAAACGGCATGCTGCAAGAGGTGCATATCGAGCGCAGCCGACGGCGCGGCCTGGTCGGCAATATCTATCGCGGCAAGGTGGTGCGGGTCTTGCCCGGCATGCAGGCGGCCTTTGTCGAAGTGGGTCTGGAGCGCACCGCTTTTTTGCATGCCTCGGACATCGACCATGATCTGGAAGGTGAAAACAGTGAGCAGATCAGCTTGCTGCTGCGCGAGGGCCAGGATGTGGTGGTACAGGTGGCCAAGGATCCGCTGGGCACCAAGGGTGCGCGCCTGACCACTCATATCTCGATCCCGGCCCGCTACCTGGTCTACATGCCCAATAACGGTCATATCGGGGTTTCCCAGCGGATCGAGGACGAGGCCGAGCGCGAACGCCTCAAGAGCACCGTGCGCGACCTGGCAGCCGAGCACAGCCCCGGCGGCTACATCGTGCGCACTGCCGCCGAGAGTGCCCCGCAGGATGCGCTGGAAAAGGACATTTGTTTCCTGGGCAAACTCTGGGCCGAGATCCAGGATCGGATCAAGAGCGGCAGCGATGTGGCGCTGATCCACGAGGACATGCCGCTGGTGATGCGCACCATGCGGGATCTGGCCGATGCCGACATCGAAAAAATCCGTATCGACTCGCGCGAGACCTATCTCAAGGTCTACAAATTCGCCAGCAAATTTATCCCCGGCCTGTCCAATCGAATTGAACACTATGCCGGTGAGCGGCCGATCTTTGACCTCTACGGGGTGGAGGACGAGATCCAGCGCGCCCTGGGACGCAAGGTACAGCTCAAATCCGGCGGTTATCTGATCATCGATCAAACCGAGGCGATGACCACCGTGGATGTGAACACCGGCGGCTTTGTCGGGCACCGTAATCTGGAAGAAACCATCTTCAAGACCAACCTGGAAGCGGCCCAGGCGATCGCCCGCCAGCTGCGCCTGCGCAATCTGGGCGGGATCATCATCATCGACTTCATCGACATGGAAGACCCGGAACACCGCCGCCTGGTGCTGCGCGCGCTGGAGAAATCCCTGGAACGGGACCACGCCAAGGCCAATATCAGCGAGGTCTCGGCGCTGGGTTTGGTGCAAATGACCCGCAAGCGCAATCGCGAAAGCCTGGAGCATGTGCTGTGCGAAACCTGCCCGACCTGCAGCGGACGCGGTACCCTCAAGACCCCTGAAACCGTCTGCTACGAGATCTTCCGCGAGATCATGCGCGCGGTGCGCCAGTTCGATGCCCAGCAATTACTGGTACTGGCCTCACAGGAGGTGGTCGATCTGCTGGTCGATGAGGAATCCACCAGTGTTGCGGAACTTGAGGAGTTTATCGAACGTCCTATCAACTTCCAGGTAGAATCCCTCTACACCCAGGAACAATTCGACGTCGTCTTGATGTAAGCATGCAACCAGCAGCCCCAACCCTCTTCGCTCTCCCCGGGGCCAGGCCCTGATCGTGGGCCTGCTCCGCCAGCTATTCCGCCTGCTGCTGATCACCCTGGTCAGCCTCGCCCTGTTCAGCGCCATTGCCATGACCGCCTTGCGCCTGGCGGTCGGACATGTCAGCGAGTATCGACAGGAGGTATCGCGGCTGGTCGGTGATTATCTGGGTATGCCGGTGCAGATCGCCGGTATCCACTCCACCATGATCGGCTTCAAACCGGCCCTGATCCTGGAGGAGATCACCCTGCTGGAACAACCAACCCGCCAGCCGCTGGCCGAGTTTTCTCATCTGGCCATCACCCTCGATCTGCCCCGCAGCCTGCTGGCGCTGCGTCCCATGATCGCGCTGGTCCTATCCGGGGCCGAGATCCATGTGCAGCGCCAGAGTGACGGTCGTCTGGTCGTGCAGGGCTTGCCCAGGGCAAATGAACGGGGGTTGCGCGCCGGTAGTGGGGCCATGCTTGAATGGCTGATGAACACCCCGCAACTGCACCTGCAACACGGCCAGCTGTACTGGCAGGATCAACCCGATGGCGAATACTGGCATTTTCAGATCGAACAGCTACTTATCCAAAACCATGCCGGGCAGCGCCGCCTTAAGGGGCGACTGCTGGCCCCGGCGGTGCTGGGCAAACAGCTGGATCTGGCCATTGAACTGGACGGCGACCCCCACAAGCCCGACAGCTGGGATGCGCATTTCTACCTTAAACTCCAACAACTCCAGCTATCGAGCCGCGCCGGTGAATACCGCTACCGTGGCTGGCAGGTGGAACAGGGTGAACTGGATCTGGAACTCTGGGGCCACTGGCGCGATCGGCAACTGGCCCTGCTCGAGGGCAGCCTGGCGCTGAATGGCTTGCAAGTCAGTCATGCCCGGCAGGGTGCACAACAGCTGAACCGGCTGGCCAGTGAGTTTCGCTATCAACAACAGGGCGATGAGTCCAGCCTGCAACTGCAACAGCTGCAGATCCGCCGTGCCGATGAGGCCAGCCCGCCGATGCGCCTGGGGCTGCGCCAGCAGGACGGCCTGTTTCATGCCCAGCTGAATAGACTCGAGCTGGATCAACTGCGTCCCTGGTTACCGGAACTGGCCCCCTGGCTAAGTGAAGCCCAGCAACAGTGGCTCAATACAGCGGCCCCCAGTGGCCGCCTGGATGAGCTACGCCTCAGCTTCAGTCGTGATGCACTACACGCGGCGCGGGCACAACTCGATGCGATCAGCGTGCAGGCAACAGGCGCCATCCCCGGCATCCGGGGGCTCAGCGGCCAGCTGGCGTATACACCGCAGCAACTGCAACTACAGCTGGAGAGTTCGGCGCTGGAAGTAAACCTGCCTCGGCTGTTTCGTCGCCCACTGGCGCTGCGTCACAGCCAAGGGCAATTCCAGCTGGCCAGGGAAACGGATGGCTGGCGCCTGTTCGGACAGGACCTGCGCATCCACAGTCCGGACATTCACTTCCAGGGCGAATTCCAGGCCCTACTCGATGACCCGCGCAACCCGCTGATCGCCCTGCAGGGCAGCTTCGATCAGATCATGGCCAGCCAGATCCACAATTACTTGCCCGCCAGCATCATTCCCCCCGCCACCCTGGCCTGGCTGGACCAAGCCTTCCTCACCGGTCAGGCAGAACAGGGCCGATTGCTGCTGCACGGGCGGGCGCGTGACTTCCCCTTCCATCAGGGCCAGGGACATTTTGAAACGATCTTCCAGGCACGCGGACTCAGTCTCAGCTACGGGAAGCAATGGCCCGTGCTGCACGAGCTGGAAGGCACGCTGCAGTTTCGCAATGCCGGCATGCACATTCAGGCCCAGCATGGTCGTGTCTTTGATGCGGTGATCGGCCAGACCCGTATCGACATCGATCATCTTAATCGGGCACTGCTGGTGATCGACGGCAGCGCCAGTGCCGGGGCCGAATCCGGGCTGCGTTTTCTGCGCGAATCGCCGATTGCTCGCAATCTGTCGATCCTGCGCGAGCTGCACGCGCAGGGGGACACCCGTCTGCAACTCCAGCTACAACTCCCGCTGAGCAAACAGCTGGACAGCCCCCAGCAGATCCTTGGGCAAATTCAGTTAAATAACGGGCAGATGACGCTCGGTTCCCTGCCAGGTTTTGAACAGATTGAAGGCCAGCTGCACTTCGACAGCCATCGCCTGCATGCCACCGGTATCCATGCCCGCTTCCTCGACCAGGCGGTGACGGTGGATGTCATCCATCGCGAACAGGAAGGGAACGAAACCCTGCTGATCGCCCAGGGAGAGATCGAGGCCGACAAGCTACAGGCAGCCTTCCCCTGGCTGGATACATTACAGGGACAAAGTGACTGGCACGCTCAACTGGCCATTCCCCATCGAGCAGACCGCCACCCGCACCTGCACCTCAGCAGCGATTTGCAAGGGCTCAGCTCGGCATTGCCGCATCCACTGCAAAAGACCACCACCGAAGCACTGGATCTCGTCTTCGACGCCACCTTCCCCCGGACCAGCCCAGCCCACTACACGCTACGCCTGGGCGATCGCCTGAGCGCCCAATGGCAGGAAGGGACGGGCTCCGTACTGCACTTTGGCCCGAAGCAGGCCCCATCGCCACCGCAACAGGAACAACTGTTGATCAGCGGCGAGCTGGAGGGCGTACGCACAGCTCCCTGGCTGGCATTGCTGGCGGCACGCAATGCCCAAACCAACGCCACCGGCACACCGGGAGTGATGCCCGCAATCCAGGTCGCCATGCAAAAACTGCAGATTCTGGCCGAGGACGACCAAACCGACGATACCCTGCAGCAGGACCGCATCCATCGCCCCTACCCGGCAATCATCCAGGCCGATATCGCCGAGCTGGAATACCACGGCATGACCCTGGGGCACGCTCAACTGGCGCTCATCCCCGAGACCCGACAAATGCGCATCGAGACACTGACACTCGAACAGGCGGATTTTTCCCTCAGCGGCAAGGGGCACTGGCACTTGGTCAATGGCACCGAGCTGGCACTACAACTGCGCAGTGATAATGTTGGGGGCATGCTGGAAAGGCTCGGTTTTACCTCACTGATCCGCAACGGCAAGGGACAGTTCGAGGCCAGTCTGCGCTGGCCCGGCAGCCCCGCCGCCTTCTCACTGGCGCAACTGGATGGTCAGTTGTCGCTGCGCATCGACGAGGGCACCCTGGAAGAGGTCCGCCCGGGTGCCGGCAAAATGCTGGGACTGCTCAGCCTGCAGGCCCTGCCACGTCGCCTGCTGCTGGATTTCCGTGATGTCACCGAAAGCGGTCTGCACTTCAAACGCATCCAGGGGGATCTCGAGATCCGCCAGGGCCATAGCTATAGCCAGAACTTCACCATCAACACCCATCCCGCGCTGCTGCATTTCAGCGGTCGTACCGGCCTGGTGGATCGGGACTTCGACCAACAAATGACCATGATCCCCCAGGTCAGCGATACGGTCTCCGTTGCCGGGGCGCTGACCCTTGGCCCACAGATCGGTGCAGTACTGCTGGTACTGCAGGGGATCTTCAAACGCGACATCGACGCCGCCACCATGCGCCGATACCAGATCACCGGCAGTTGGGAACAGCCGGAGCTGGTTTGGCTCAATCCATCCGCCTCGCATGGTGAAGAAACCAAATGGTAAGACGCAGCGGGAATTGCAATGTACCGAGGATGGCCCCATCCATTAAGCAGACTTCAATGCCGGATAGCATGGTATTATTCACCCCATGAAAGCGACTTCACTCATGTTGATATTGCTGCTGTGCAGCCCCCCCTTACTGGCCGAGGTCGGTGAGATCCGTGCCGCCAGCTGGGCACAACCACGAGATGGCGAGTGGCTGTTACAGCAACCGGGCATCGCCAGTGCGGTACGGGCCTTGCAACAGGCCCCCACATCCCGTCTGCAACTGCTTTATCCCGGCGGTGACGAGGGCGCACTTTGGGCCGAGGAATTACAGGCCTGGCTGGTGGCCATGGGGATCCCATCCTCACGCATCGAACGCATACCCGGCAGCGCGCAAGTAGACCGAATCCAGCTGCGCCTGCAAACTGAATAACCCTTGATGGAGATCACCCCGTGACGAAAGTGGCAGCGATTCAAATGGCCTCTGGCCCCAACGTCAACGCCAATCTGCTGGAGGCCGGGCGGCTGATCCAGCAGGCTGCCGCAGCCGGTGCCAAACTGGTGGTGCTGCCGGAAAATTTCGCCCTCATGGGAATGAGCGAACAGGACAAACTGCGGATTCGCGAACAGCCAGGCAAGGGCCCGCTGCAGGATTTCCTGGCCGAGCAGGCCCGCAAGCATCAATTGTGGATCGTCGGTGGCACCCTGCCCTTGAGTACCGACAACCCGAACCAGGTGCGCGCCGCCAGCCTGCTGTACAACGACAGGGGTGAGCTGGCTGCCCGCTACGACAAGCTGCACATGTTCGATGTGAAGATCACCGAAAGCAACGAACGCTACAACGAATCCGAGACCATCCAGGCCGGCAACGAGATCGTGGTAGTCGATACCCCATTTGGCCGTCTTGGCATGGCGATCTGCTACGACCTGCGCTTCCCCGGCCTGTTCCGACAAATGAGTGAGGCAGGGGCAGAGATCATCGTACTGCCCTCATCCTTTACCGCCATCACCGGCAAGGCCCATTGGGATGTGCTGGTACGCGCCCGAGCGATCGAGAATCTCTGCTATGTGATCGCCTCGGCCCAGGGCGGTTATCACGCCAATGGCCGTGAGACCTACGGCCACAGCATGATCGTCGATCCCTGGGGGATCGTGCTGGACAAACTACCGAGGGGTTCCGGTGTGGTGGTGGCGGAGATTGATCGTGAACAATTGCACGATCTGCGCCGCAGCTTCCCGGTGCTGGAACACCGTCGTCTGAGTTGCGGGATCGCGGAGCGCTAATTGCTGGCTGGACACCAAAGAGTGAGCCTGGTGTTGCCAACTGGCTGAACTCTAGCGTCCGACTTCATCCAGCTCGCGCAGATAACGAAATAATTCACGGGCGCTCTTGGGCACCTGATTCTTTGCCTGCTCGCGCTGGGCATTGCGGATCAACTGGCGCAGGTGCTGGCGATCTGCCTGGGGATATTCCTCCAGCAATTCACCGATCAAACCATCCCCCTCAGCGATCAGCCGATCACGCCACTGTTCCAGGCGATGAAAACGGGCATTCTGTCGCGCCCCTTCGTTTTCCAGCGCATCCAGGGCCTGCTGGATTGGTTCGGCCTCAATACTGCGCATGATCTTGCCAATGTACTGCAGCTGACGCTTGCGTCCACCATGGGCATGGATACGGCGCGCCTCGGCCACCGCATCGGCCAGCCGCTCCGGCATCGGTATCCTGGCCAGCTTGCTGTCCGGCAGGGCAACCAGCGCCTCGCCCAGCACCTGCAGGGCCTCGCTCTCGCGCTTGAGCTGGCTTTTGCTGATGAGGATATCTTCCTCTTCCAGCTCCGGGAAATCGTCGAATTCGTCGTGCATAAGGGCTTCCTGGTTTAGGTGACGAAATTATACCACTGCTAAGCGCTGGACGCTGACACAGCACTCAGCACTCAGCACTCAGCAC
Source organism: Gammaproteobacteria bacterium (assembly GCA_014859545.1). Taxonomy (GTDB): domain Bacteria; phylum Pseudomonadota; class Gammaproteobacteria; order Thiohalomonadales; family Thiohalomonadaceae; genus SLDE01. The sequence goes on along the minus strand of JACUTZ010000101.1, from coordinate 88 downwards.
TCAGCACTCAGCACTCAGCACTCAGCACTTAGTCCCAAAAGCATTAACCGCAAAGAACGCAAAGTTCGCAAAGGGCCTTGCCCCCTTG
>JACUTZ010000243.1 GCA_014859545.1 Gammaproteobacteria bacterium | reverse complement strand
TAATCTCTGGCGCTGGAATAGCGCCAATGCACTGCTTCATCAACATAACCGCGTTTAACTGGGTTTTGGTGAATATATTCAATCTTTTGCCGCATCATCTCTTCGCCTTGTATTAATTCAGGATGCACGCCTTCCTGCCAGAATTGATAGGCGCGATCGTTTTTATGGGCTTTTTTATAAAAAGCCAGTTGATCCAGAATTTGCCTGACATTGTGTTCAGCAAGATATTGGATCAGGTTTTTCGCAGTCCATGATTTGAGTCGTGCAATGTCATGATCCAGCGCCTTGCTTTGCAAAACAAAATGACAGTGGTTTTTTAAAATCACCCAGGCATAAACCTTGAGGCCGTCCTTGCTTAAAAAACGCAGGGAATCGAGCAGGATATTGACGGTGTCCGGGCGTGTGAATACCGGGATCCAGTGCAGTACTGTCATGGTGATGAAGTGCGACTGTTGTGGTTCGGTGATTTTGTATCGACTTCTACCCATGATTCAAACTCCGTATGCATTCCCACGCAGGAGCGTGGGAACGAGAAACGGATGGTGTTATTTTGTTCCTGCTCATTTAGGCGGCCTCCTCTTTTGCTCTGGGAAAGCGGAGCAGCAGATCGCGGTAATATGCGTACTGCTTCTGGCGCAGTTCGATTTCGCGGGGCAAGCCTGCGCTGATCGAGGTGGTCAGGGTGTCGAATTTGTCGAGAATGGCGACAATGCGGGCTTGTTCTTCTAATGTCGGGACAGGGATAGGCATTTTTTCAAAGCTGGTTTTTGATAAACGGGGTACGCTTGAACGGCGAACCTGACCTGTTATTTTTATTTGTTGAGTTAATAAGAAATAATATAAAAACTTACTTTTCAAATTTTCGGGAGTTACGAAATAGTAAACATCGTCAGCAGCCCAAAAATCCACACCACTGTAACCAATTTCACCAGCAGAACCAGCACTAATAATAAAAGCAGTGTCAGCATGTACGTTACTTTCATGATAATAGCCAAGAGGAGTCATGCTATTTTGAAAAACAGCATATTTTCCATATTCTTCTAATTGGCTTTTAACAAGCCTTCTTCCACGTTTAATCTCGGCAACCTCTCCCAACGTCTTCCACTCCACTTCCCCTTCTGCAAAACGCAACAACTGGTCGCGGTAGTGCTTGTATTGTTGTTTGCGCAGGCTAAGCTCGGTGGTCATGGCGGTAAATGCGTCGAGAATACGGACAATTTCGGCCTGAATCGCCAGCGATTTTTTAGGGTTATCTGGGCAGGGGATGGGGATAATAAGCTTCTCAATAGCTGATTTTGATAATCGTGGAATACTGGCACGACCAGGGCAAACGCATTAAAAATACTTTAAAAACATAAAGCTTAGGGGTATTGTG
>JACUTZ010000100.1 GCA_014859545.1 Gammaproteobacteria bacterium | reverse complement strand
TGATGAGTGGTGTGGTCATGTCTTGAGGGACTAGGGACTAGGGGCTAGGGGCTAGAATTAAACAAACTTCAAGCCCCTGCTCCGATGCTAGAAGGGTAGCTTCATGCCGGCGGGCAGATTCATCCCGGCGGTCAGGCCGGACATGCGTTCCTGGGAGGTTTGCTCCAGCTGACGCACCGCATCGTTCACCGCAGCGGCGATCAGGTCTTCGAGCATTTCCTTGTCATCGGACATCAGACTGTCATCAATGTTGACCCGTTTGAGATCATGCCGACCGGTCATCACCACCTTGACCATGCCACCACCGGCCTGGCCGGTCACTTCCATATTGGCCAGTTCTTCCTGCACCCGCTGCATGTCCGCCTGCATCTTCTGGGCCTGCTTCATCAGATTACCAAGTCCGCCTTTCATCGTTTCACCTCATCAATTTTATGATTAAACCGGCCGTACCGAATCGGGGATCAGCCCGGCCTCAAATTGTTCCATCAGACTGCGCAGTTGCGGGTCATTTTCGATCGCTGCCTGGGCATCCTGTTGACGCGCCTGCTGGGCATCCTCGCGCAGTTGCTTGGGTGTCGCAAGCGCTTCTTCGGCCAACGCCAACTCCAGACGAATCGCCCGACCATAATGCTTGCCCAAGGCCTCGCGCAGCCCCTCTTCCCACTTGGGATTGAGCAGATTCTTGAAATTGGGATCCAGTGACAGGACCAGGCAATCATCCTGCTGCTGTCGTACCGAACAGTGCTCGGCCAGCTGGCGGGTCATCCCCGACAGGGGCAAGGCCGCCACCAGTGCCGCCCAGGCACCGGGATCGGACAGGGAGCTACTGCCTGGGGCAGGTCTTGAGGCCGCAACCACTTGCGCAGCCGGTGCTGCCGACACCGCTACGGGCTCAGGAGCCGGTCGCTGTGCGGCGGTTGCGGTGCTTTCCAAAGATGCCGACTGAACCGCAGCACCAGTGCCGCCACTGGCACTGTTGAATGGTGTATTGCCAGGCGTCTCGCTCACTGGTTTGATCGCCGGTTTCATCCCTGTGCTGCCTGAGGGACGTGGCGAGACATCATCCCGAGCCGGCTGGAAGGCCAACATGCGCAGCAGGACCATCTCAAAACCCTGGCGCGGCTCCGGGGCCAACGGCAGGTCGCGTCGCCCCTGCACCCCAATCTGGTAGTACAACTGGATCTGCTCGGCCTCGAACTGCCCGCTCAGCGCCAGCAAGGCCTCCCGATCACCCAGGCTGTCATCCAGCGCCGCCGGTACCTGCCTGGCCAGGGCCAGGCGCTGCAGCAGCGAGTTCATTTCATTCAGGACCCCGGCGTAATCCGGCGACTGCTCGGCCAGCGCCGCCACCTCGGCCATCAGCCCGATCCCATCGCCCTCGGCCAGCCTGGCCAACAGGGCGAACACCCGCTGACGGTCGATGCTGCCCAGCATGGCCTGTACCTCGGTGGTCTGGATCTCTCCACCACCATGGGCAATCGCCTGATCCAGCAAACTAAGGGCATCGCGCATCGAGCCATCGGCGGCACGGGCCAGCTCCAGCAAGGCCGGGGCCTGGTAGCTCACCGCCTCCTGGTCCAGGATCATTTGCAGATGGTCACGGATCAGCCCCAGCGGCAGGCGCTTGAGGCTAAATTGCAGACAGCGGGAGAGAATAGTAACCGGGAGCTTTTGCGGGTCGGTGGTCGCCAGCAGGAATTTGACGTGCGGTGGGGGTTCTTCCAGGGTCTTGAGCAGGGCGTTGAAACTGTGCCCGGAAAGCATGTGTACTTCGTCGATGAGGTAGACCTTGTAGCGACCGCGACTGGGGGCGTACTGCACGTTGTCCAGCAGCTCGCGGGTGTCTTCCACCTTGGTGCGCGAGGCCGCATCCACCTCAATGAGATCCACAAAACGCCCCTCGTCGATCTCCCGGCAGGCGCTACACTGACCGCAGGGGCTGGAGCCCATGCCCTGCTCACAATTCAATGACTTGGCCAGGATCCGCGCCACACTGGTCTTGCCGACCCCGCGGGTACCGGTAAACAGAAAGGCGTGATGCAGGCGATCATTGTCCAGGGCATTGATCAGGGCGCGCAACACATGCTCCTGTCCGACCATTTGCGGGAAGCTGCGCGGGCGCCACTTACGGGCAAGGACCTGATAACTCATGGGAAAAACGCTCCAGGATTCGGACGGCTCAACATCTGGCCGATTATAGCGCGCTTGCCTGGAGGAGGGGAAATTAGGTGGCAACCTGCACCAGCCACACCCCGGCGCCCGAGTCCACCGCTGCGGCTGCTCCCTTCCGGGCCTGACCGGGTTCACGGTTTGTCGTCGCGAGGGGACCGATACAGGTCACCATTGAAGGCGCGCATCATAGCAGACTTGTCGGGCAGCGGCTATCTACTGGGACGCCCGGAACCTGCCGAGGTGTTTTATCAGGACTGGCACAGCGTGAACAGCTTCGCCCTCAAGGCCAGACCAGCATGGAATGGGCCAATATAACAGCCTGTTCATCCGCGCCCATCATCCGCGACGGACTGAACCCTGCATCCTCATCCGTACCAGACGTATCGCCAGCAATACTACCGGTACGCCGTGCATCAGTAGATCGAAAATATCAATCGCCTTCACCAGTTCGCCTGCGGCCAGCATCTTGAGCTTTTCCCATAGATGCGGCTCCGGCACAAAAGGAGCCAAACCCAGTAACAACGCGACGATGATCAGAATATTGAGGGGAATACGATCCAGCCAAACGAACATCATGTCTCTCAATCAGTAAAAAAGCAGGCCATTACAATAACATGAAGCCCAGCCCATGCCGAATTTTGCAAAATGGCTGGCAAGCCGCCACTCAAGGACTATGCTGGTAGCATGCGTCGATTATTCTTTTGTCTGATCACTGTCCTTGCACTGGCCCTGGGTTTTCTGTCCACAAGCCCGGCAAACAGTGACACACCCACTACGGTATGGCTGCTGGAGATCAACGCGACCATCTCCCCGGCCAGCGCCGATTATTTCCTGACCAGCCTGCGTCGTGCCGAGGCCGCTGGGGCTACGCTGCTAGTATTACAGATAGATACCCCCGGTGGCCTCGATGCCTCGATGCGCGACATGGTCAAGGCCATCCTCAATGCGCGCATCCCGGTCGCCACCTATGTCGCCCCTTCCGGTTCGCGCGCCGCCAGTGCCGGCACCTACATCCTCTACGCCAGCCACATCGCCGCGATGGCCCCAGCCACCAATGTCGGTTCTTCCACTCCGGTCAGCATCAGCCCGATGGGCGCCGCTCCCGAGCAGCCAGCACCCAATGGGGCAATGGATAAGAAAAGAATCAATGATGCGGTCGCCTACATTCGTGGCCTGGCCGAGCTGCGCGGGCGCAATCTCGACTGGGCCGAACAGACCGTGCGCGAAGCGGCCAACCTGAGCGCCAGCGATGCCCTGGAACAGGGGGTGATCGATCTCATTGCCACCGACCTGGACAGGCTGCTGGCCAAGCTGCACGGACGCGAGGTCCAGCTGGAGCATGGCCCCCTGACCCTGCAACTGGAAAATGCCGAAATCCATCGACTCGAACCGAGCTGGCGCTACGAGCTGCTGAATCTGATCACCGATCCCAACGTGGCCTATATCCTGCTGATGATCGGCCTGTACGGCCTGATCCTGGAATTCTATAACCCGGGGGTGGGTATCGCCGGAGTGATTGGGGTGATCTGTCTGCTGCTGGCTGGTTTTGCCCTGCACATGTTACCGATCAATTACGCCGGGCTGGCATTGATCCTGGTTGGGGTTGGGCTGATGGTGGCCGAGGCCTTCAGCCCCTCCTTCGGTGTATTGGGGGTCGGCGGGCTGGCCGCCTTTGTTGCCGGTTCGGTACTGTTGATGGACAGCGAGCTGCCCGGTTATCAGGTTTCCCTGCCCTTGATCGGTGCCTTTGCCGCCAGCTCCGCGGCAATATTTATTTTTGTCGTCGGCGCGGCGCTGCGCGCCCGACACATCCAGGTGGTCTCTGGCCAGGAGGCCATCATCGGTGCCCCCGCCGAGGCCCTGGCGGATTTCGATGGCCAGGGACGGGTGCATGCCCTGGGCGAAAACTGGCATGCGATCAGCGACGTACCGATCAAACGCGGCCAGGCCCTGCGCATCACCGCCATTGATGAGCTGACCGTGCACGTGGAACCTGCAGGGGAACAGCATCCCGTTGACAGGTAAACAATCTCACCGCAAAGACGCAAAGTACGCAGAGATGAAGGGATGCCTAAATGAGCTGCCGTATCCTGTCGGCCATGGTACTCCAGTCCACGTATTGGCGGCATTCATGCCTGTTCACGCCTTTCTCTGCGTACTCTGCGTCTGGAAAATATGTTCCAGACATTTTCAACCGACTACATCCATGTAGCCGTCTGCGGTGAAAAGATCTTTTCAATACATACGGCAAAAGGAGTCACAGCATGAATATCTTTCTGATTACCATCGCGGCGCTCGTCGTCGCCATCCTCGCCAGCGCCTTTCGGGTGCTGCGCGAATACGAACGGGCGGTGGTTTTCATGCTCGGGCGCTTTTACAAGGTCAAGGGGCCGGGGCTGATCATCATCATCCCGATCATCCAACAGATGGTGAAGGTGGACCTGCGCACCCTGGTGCTGGATGTGCCCTCACAGGATCTGATCACCCGCGACAATGTCTCGGTCAAGGTCAATGCGGTGCTGTACTTTCGTGTCATCGACCCGCAAAAGGCGATCATCAACGTGGAAAACTATATGGAGGCCACCGGCCAGCTGGCGCAAACGACACTGCGCTCGGTGCTGGGCCAGCACGAACTGGATGAATTACTGTCCGAACGCGACAAATTGAATGACGATATCCAGGAGATCCTTGATCGCCAGACCGACCAATGGGGGATCAAGGTCGCCAACGTGGAGATCAAACATGTGGACATTGACGAGAGCATGATCCGCGCTATCGCCAAGCAGGCAGAGGCCGAGCGGGAACGTCGCGCCAAGGTGATCCACGCCGAGGGGGAGTCCCAGGCCGCCGGCAAGCTGGTCGAGGCTGCCGAACTGCTGTCACACCAGCCCACCGCGATCCAACTGCGCTACCTGCAAACCCTCACCGAGATCGCCGGGGAGAAAAGCTCCACCATCGTCTTTCCAGTGCCCTCCCAGCTGCTGGATACCCTGCAAAAATTCGTCGGCGGCGCAGCAAACACCAAATCCAAGGATTAGGGCACGATTCCAGGGCCGGATCGTCCTTTCCGTGTCGGCAGCAAGTCCTTGATTCCCGGACGTCGCCAGCAGGGATGCTGGCGTCGAGCTTACACGGACGTATTCATCGCGTTCAGGGGATCAGGGACTTGCTACCGATTTGGCTCTAACTTTCGAAAAGTATGCTCCCGTCCTGGGAACGATACCCCACCAGCATAGTCACAGCTTGCACCTGGCCCTGCAGCCGGTTATTGTTACGACCATCGAGCGCGAAAGAAAAAACCCATGCGATACTGGCGATATCTACTGCTATGTGTACTGATAGCCTGGCTGCCCCTGCAGGTAGTGGCCGGCCAGTTTGCGCCCTGTCCCCACGAACATAAAACCAGCTTCGACAGCGACAATCATCATGCCCATCACGCTCATCACCATGCGGAGCTGCATGATCATCAGATGCGCTGGCAGCAATCCTATTGCCCTGACTGTGATGTCTCTGCCAGTAAAGTCGACAACACGGCCAAGACACCATTTCATTGCGACCATTGCCAATGCTGCCACGTGGCCATCAGTCCCGGGATCCTTACCAGCACCCTGGCCAACACACTGATCGTGTCAGATCATTGGCATGACACCCTGATCTTCCGTAGCTACTCCCGTCATATCCAGCCCGGATTGCGTCCCCCGCTCTCCCTCGCCTGAAATCGGGGCGATTCCGCCCATCGATAAAAGCCATATACCGCAGTGCACTCTGGGTTTGCAGGGCATCCCTACACATCCATGATGCCTATCGGCATACCGTGATCCCCGGATACTCGGCATATGGCCAGATACTCAACACATTGCCTGGCGAACCCGTTCATCTCCTCCACGGCAAACCATTTTCAACGCGAGGACACACCATGCTGTCACTGTTACTCCCCGTCCTGATGGCGGGAATGTTGCTGTCACCCAGCCTTCCCGCCCACGAGGGTCATGATCACGGTCAGGATACCGCAGCCGAAATGAGTGCCTGGCCACGCTTCGAGGTCCATAGCGATAGCGTGGAATTGGTTGGGGTGCTGCGCGACGAGTCACTGGATATCTACCTCGACGATTTTGCCAGTAATGCACCGATCGCCGGGGCTGATCTGGAAGTCGAACTGGAGCGTGAAGAACGCCTCCTGGAGGTACACAAAGTGGAGACCGGCCTCTATCGGATCTACGAGCCAGCGCTGCACGAACCGGGGCGTCACACCCTGATTATCATGCTCAGCGCCCCAGGTATCGAAGACCTGACGCTGGCCAATCTGGAGGTCCCCGATGCGGAACACGATGATGGCCATGGCCAGCTGGACTGGCGATGGCTGGCGGCAGCGGCAGTCTTGCTGATTGCCCTGTTGCTACTATGGCGAGGGACGCGTCCATCCAGCCACGCAGCCTTGATACTGCCCTTGCTACTGCTGGTCAATGCCGATCCGCTTCATGCCGGGCCAGGCCATGATCATGGTGATACTCCCCGCACAGGCCTGATGGGCGACCAACCCAGCCGCCTGCCCGATGGCAGTCTGTTCGTCCCCAAGGCCAGCCAGCGCCTGCTGGCGATCCGCACCGAAGTGGCTCAGGCCCGGGAGATCGCCGTTCCCGAACGGCTCAGCGGCCATGTGAGCCCCAATCCCAATGCCAGTGGACGGGTACAGGCCGGCCGCGCCGGTCGCATTACCCCCGGTCCGGACGGACTCCCCCACCTGGGTCAGCAAGTGCGCAAGGGCGAGACCCTCGCCTGGTTATTGCCGGTGACCGAGACCCTGGATCTGGGTAGTGGCGAGGCCCAACTGGCCGATCTGGACGGACAGATCGACCTGACCCGCCGCCAACTCTCCCGTCTGGAGCGCCTGGCCGGCACCGTGGCACAGCAGGAGATCGATGCGGCACGGGTGGAACTGGACAGCCTGCAACGCCGCCGTGCCGCCCTGGCCAGCGGCCTGTATCAGCGCGAGGCCCTGTTTGCCCCGGCCGATGGCATCATCAGTCTGGCGCGGGTCAGTGCCGGCGAGGTAGTCGAGGCTCGTCAAACCCTGTTCGAGGTGATCGACCCACAACGCCTGTGGGTCGAGGCGGTCAGCTGGGATGCCGATCTGGCCAGCACCGTGCAGCAGGCACGTATCGCCCTGCCCAACGGCCAGGTACTCAGCGCACGCTTCATCGGTGCCGGTGCCCGTTTGCGCCAACAGGCCGTTCCGTTGCTGTTTGAACTGCAGGGCGAGCTACCCCCACTGCCGATCGATACCAAGGTCGAGGTACTGGCCGAGCGCGACACCCGCCTGAACGGAGTGGTGATCCCGCGTGAATCCGTGGTGCGCGGCAGTGACGGCAGCGACCAGGTCTGGTTGCATCACCGCGCCGAGGGCTTTCGCGCCCAGCGGGTCGAATGGCAACACCTGGACGGTGAACAGGTAGCGATCACCCGTGGCCTGAATCCCGGCGACCGGGTCGTCACCCAAGGTGCGACCCTGCTCGGGCAGATTCGTTAAATGATTATTACCACAGAGGCGCAGAGTTCGCAGAGTTCGCAGAGAAGAAAATAAATGAGCCGTCTTTTGGTCTTAATGGCAGCGAAACCATCATCTGATTCTTCAGTAGCCAAGTTTCCTGCAGCGCACTGCACTTCATTAAGACTGAGTACTGACAGCATCAGCTTTTCTCTGCGTTCTCTGCGCCTCTGCGGTTAACCAGTATTTTTAGGAGTCGCAACATGCTTGATTCCCTGATCCGCACCAGTCTGCAGCAACGCCTGCTGGTGTTACTCGGCGCGGCCATGCTGATGG
>JACUTZ010000099.1 GCA_014859545.1 Gammaproteobacteria bacterium | reverse complement strand
CCCCTGCCGAGGCCGCTGCACCGGCGGCCAGTGTCAATGCCAGTGTCAATGCCAGTGTCAATGCCAGCACCAATGCCGCCCCGACTGCCGATGCCTATGTGATCAAGATGCCACAGCTCTCCGACACCATGACCGAGGGTGTGCTGGTGGTCTGGAACAAGCAGCCTGGCGAGCCGATCAGCCGTGGTGATATCGTCGCCCAGGTGGAAACCGATAAGGCGATTATGGACGTGGAGGTGTTCCGCGAAGGCTTCCTGTCCGGGCCGATCGCCCCGGTCGACAGCACCGTTCCGGTGGGCGAGGCGATCGCCTATCTGGTGGAAAGTGCCGATCAGGTGGTCAATACCACCGGCATGGCCGCTGCCGCCAAGGCCGAACCGACAGCCGCACCAGTGGCGGCCGCGCCCGCAGCCAAAGCCGCGAGTCCTGCCGCTGCGGTGGTGGCCGATCCCAATGCCCGTCCCGCGCCGCGCCCGGCCAATAAGCAGGCTACACCCTATGCCCGTCAGCTGGCGGCCAGCCTGAATGTGAACCTCAATACCCTTAAGGGCAGCGGCCCGGACGGGGAGATCACCGCCGATGATGTGCGTCGTGCCCAGCCGGTGCTGCGTCCCACCGAGGTGGCCCCGCCAGTCGAGCCAGAGGCCTTGCCGCATGTGCAGGTGCCCGGTCATGGCCGTCCGATGAATGCGATGGAGCGGGCGGTCTCCGCCTCGATGACCGCCTCGCTGACCATGCCGACCTTCCATGTCACCATCAATGCCCGCCCCGAGGCGCTGATCAAGGCGGCCAAGGCGGCCAAGGTCTCAGTCACCGTGGCCATCGCCAAGGCCTGTGCCGAGGCGATCAGCCGTCATCCGACCATCAACTGGGCCTACCAGCCGGTCGACAAGCTGGTCGAGCGCAGCCAGGTGGACATCGGCATGGCGGTCACCGCCGAGGGCAGCGGCCTGGTGGTGCCGGTGCTGCGCCACTGCGAATCACGCAGCCTGGAAGACCTGAACAACAACTGGAAGGACCTGGTCGAGCGCGCCCGCAAGCGCCGCCTGGCCCCGGAAGAATACGCCAACCCCAGCTTCATGATCTCCAATATGGGGATGATGGGAGTCACCTGGTTTGACGCCATCCCCACCCCCGGCACCGCCGCGATCCTGGCGATCGCCGCCGCGGGTCCGGAGGGCATGCCACTGACCATCACCGCCGACCACCGCGTGGTTAACGGTGCCGAAGTGGCCGGCTATCTGAATACCCTCAAGGGCCTGATCGAGCAGCCTGCCAGCTGGCTGGCCCCGTCCGGCCCGGCCATCCCCGAAGGGGATTGGGACTATGACGTGGTGGTGATCGGCGGCGGCCCCGGTGGTGAAGACTGCGCCCGTGACCTGGCCGGTCATGGTCTCAAGGTGGCGATGATTAACGACGCCCCCTTCCCCGGTGGCGAGTGCCTGTGGCGTGGCTGCATCCCCTCCAAGGCCTGGCGTGCGGCGGCCGATCGCATCCGCGACCGTGCCCACGACAGCCTGCTGGGGATCGGCGGTACCGACAAGCCCAAGCTGGACTGGTCCACCCTGGAGGCCCATCGTCGCCAGGTGCTGGAAGAGCGCGGCAACATGGCGCAGAACACCGACAAGGGCGTCAAGATTACCCTGATCCAGGGCTTTGCCCACTTCGAGAGCGATCACCGCATCTTTGTCGATACCTCGCGTAACGGTAGCGATCCGCACCACCGCAGCGAACAGGGCGATCAAAGCCAGGGCGAGCGCATCAGCTTCGGCTGTGCGGTGATCGCCACCGGCGCGCCACCCTTCGTGCCACCGGTCCCCGGTGCCCACGATGGCCTGGCCAGCGGTGCGGTACTGACCTCCGACACCGTTTGGCATCTGGACAAGCTGCCCAAGCGTCTCGGGGTGGTTGGTGGTGGTGCCATCGGCATGGAAATGGCGCAGATCTTCCAGGACTTCGGCACCGAGGTGTTGCTGCTGGAGCGCAGTGAACGCATCCTCGCCGAGGTGGAAGAGGAGGTGGCCAAGCAGTTGACCGCGATCCTCGAACAGGAACCACGCCTGAGCATCAAGACCAACACCAATCTGCAGGGCATCGAAGGCAAGCCGGGTAAGGTCAGCCTGCGCTACCAGGATGCCGAGGGCGAGCACAGCTATGCCTGTGACTATGTACTGATGGCCACCGGCAAGCGTCCGGTATTGGAGCCGCTCAAGCTGGAGGCCGCCGGGGTGGCCATCGACAATGGGGTGATCCGCGCCGATGCCCATTGCCGTACCTCGGTACCGCATATCTTTGCGGTGGGCGATGTGATCGGCGGCTTGATGCTGGCCCATACCGCAGGTCAGCAGGGTCGCGTGGCCGCCGCCACCATCCTCGGTGAGGCGTTCCGCTACGATCAGGACAAGGATTCCGGGGTGATCTTCACCCGTCCCGAGGCCGGTTTCGTCGGTCTGTCGGTGGCCCAGGCCAAGGCGCGCGGTGTCGATGCCGCCGAGGTCAAGGTACCGATGAGTGTGGACGCCAAGGCGATGATCACCGGCGAAACCCAGGGCCTGATCAAGCTGGTGGCGGACAAGGCCAATGGTCGCATCATCGGTGTACACTTGCTGGCCGATCACACCGACACCCTGATCGGCGAGGCGGTGATGATGGTCAGTGCCGGCATGACTCTGGAGCAGGTCGGGCGCGCCATCCATCCGCACCCGACCCAGACCGAGCTGTTCGGCGAGCTGGCCCGTCGTCTGGAGTCACGCCTGCGTCGCAGCAAGAAGGCCAAGTCCTAAACGGACTGGCCTGCGCAAGGCCCAGTGTTTTCACGCCCGGCGTGAAGACGCTGGGCCTTGTGTTGTTTTAGGCCCTAAAGGGGGGCGCATTATGGATATCAATCAGATCCGCCACATCGTCATCGAGGCCGCCCGCGAAGAGTTGCTGCCCCGTTTCACCCATGTCAGCCACGAATTCACCGGCACGCTGCCTCCTGGCGTGCCGGAATACCGTCCATCCGTGCACATAAAAGCGGATGGGAGTTTTCTCACCGAGGCGGATCTGGCGGTGCAAAACCGTATCGCCCGCGCGCTCAAACAACTGGCCCCGCAGATTGCCTTCCTCGGTGAGGAGATGCCCGCCAGCGAACAGCAGGCCCTGCTCGAAGGCGACGCCCCGCTGTGGTGTCTCGACCCCCTGGATGGCACCAGTAATTTCGCCAATGGCATCCCCTTCTTTTCCGTCTCGCTGGCGTTGCTGGAAAAGGGCAGGGTGGTGTTGGGGGTGGTCTACGACCCCAGCCGTGACGAATGCTTCAGCGCCGAACTGGGCAAGGGTGCCTGGCTGAACGAAACCCCACTGCATACCCGTGAAAGCCATCCCGGTCTGGCCAGGTGCACCGCCACCATCGACTTCAAACGCCTGGCCCCCGCCCTGGCCACCCGCCTGGCCTGCGAGGCACCATATTCCTCGCAGCGCAGTTTTGGCTCGGTGGCACTGGACTGGTGCTGGATCGCCGCCGGACGCGGCCAGCTCTACCTGCATGGCAAACAGAATCTCTGGGACTACGCGGCCGGTACACTGATCCTCGCCGAGGCCGGTGGCCATGCCTGTACCCTGCAGGGCGAGGCGGTGATGGTGCCACGGCTGGAAAAACGCTCGGCGGTGGCGGCCACCAGTCAGGACCTGTTTACTGCCTGGTGTGAATGGTTGCGCGTAGGGTTTGAATAGCCTGTCGACTTCGGGAGGGATATTGCTATACTTTGCGACATGAAAACATCTACCCAACACACTTTGATGCGTACTGACCCGCTAGGTCGCGCCGATCCGGCGGATCGGTTTCGGCAGGCCATGGCCAACATCCGGCTGGAAGGGTTGAAGCCAAGCCCCAAGGTTGCTGAGCTTGCTCTGGCGATGGCTGAAAAGCGGATCAGTCCTGAGGCGGCCATCGAACAATTACATCACTGGTATGCCAGTCGAGCCTGAAACCTATCCGGGAACCTCGGTCTATATCAATAAGCTGAACATTACTGACAGCGTACTGTTGGCCGAAGCCGAGGCCGGATACACCTTGATCCGCACCGAACAGTACCGTGATCTTCCCTCGCCAACCAGTTTTGACTTGGCTCACCTGCAATACATCCACTACCAGCTTTTTCAAGATTTATACGAATGGGCTGGGCAGCTGCGTGGCTATGACACACGCAAGGATGCAAGTGAGTTTACACCGGCATGCGAAATTGAATTGCACGCGCAGCGGGTCTACTCGCAACTTCGTGACGAAAACTACCTGCTTGAACTGCCGCTGAAAAGTTATCTTCAGCGCCTAGCCTATTACTACGATATCACCAATAAACTACACCCTTTTCCAGAAGGAAACGGGCGAACGCAACGCTTGCTTGTCGAGGATCTCGCAGGCTTGTCCAATTATGGAATAAATTGGGATGCGGTGCATGCCTGGCAGATTCGGGAGGCAGCAATACGTGCGTTCGAGGGGGATCTTCAACCTCTCGTATGGATGTTTGAAGAGATACTTCTCACCAACTCACCGTAGCATGTAGTCGGTTCAGCAATCACCAGGTTCCGCTCGCGAGCTGTGCTGGTGTGGACATCTGCCGATCCCCTTCTTTTCATGGTAATAGGATGGACAGATGGTTTGGAGGTTGCGAGAATCGTAACTCGATACATTCAGCAATACCTCAAGGAGAGAAAAAATGAACGGTGTAGGTAACTACTCGCCCTATCCATGATGTATTCACACTGTAGAGGGCGTTAACCGTTTCCGATGAAAAACACCTTTACCGCAAAGGCGCAAAGACGCAAAGGTGTTCAATGGTGCATGATTACCATACGGATCGAACCTGCATTCTCGATCGTACGTGATAACCCCTCTTATATAGGTATCAAACCGATGTTTGGTGCGTGGTGTGTCCATTAACCCTTCGCGTCTTTGCGCCTTTGCGGTGAAATTATTTTCAAAAGGTGCGAGTAGATACCGGTGTAGAACGTCTATCGCTGATCGGAGCCATTGCATTCATGCTGCTATGCACCACCTCCGCATGGGCCGATCGCCAGGCCAATGCCGAGCATGTGGTGACGACCGTATTATTTGATGTTGAAGCGGATGAATTTGTCAGCTACGGGGTGCGCCGCAATGGCTTTGTCGATCTGACCTTTGCCAGAAATACCCCGGATGAGATCTATACCCAAATCATCGACACCATACGTGCCCACCCGGATGTGTGCGGGGTACTGGCAGGAAAGAGCGGGCCCAGCTGTCGCCGCTTCTGAGCCAAAAAGCCGCTGCCTCAGCGGCTTTTTACATGAAGCCGGGAATGGCTTGTAAGCGGTACCGAAATCCGCTTGCATATGATGCCATGGATCGGTTTTATTCGACCTGATACACAGTTGTGAAAATCTTGGCTTTCACCAGGGGCAGGTACTGCTAAGCTAGGGGACATGCCCTTCCTCAAGGATGAACGCCATGCTGTCGTTGTGTCGATATGTGTTTCTGTTAGGGATACTACCCATGTTGGTCGGGTGTCTGCCGAGTGATAACTCAGCCACCAGCCCCGATACCCTGGTTGCTGTATCCATGCTGCCGCCCGGCAGCATCCTGCCCTCGGGGGAGTCTTGCGCCGAACAAGTGCAGGCCCAGGGCCAGACCTTCGAGCATCGCGAGCTGAACATCCCCTACAACCAAACGACCGGCCATGCCCTGCCGACAGATTTCTTTAACACCCCCTATGCCAACGACCCGCGCGCCAACACCGAGATCGCCAGTCGGGTGGATGGCAACTTTACCGGCAGCACCGATGAGATCCTGCGCTGGGCTGCCTGCAAGTGGGGCATGGATCCGGATCTGGTGCGCGCCCTGGCCACCAATGAATCCTGGTGGCGTCAGCACCTGCGCAATAACTGGACCACGCATTGCCCGGATCGTCATCCACCCGGTAGTGACGATGTCACTCGTCCGGATGAATGCCGCCGCGACTACGGCATCCTGCAGCTGAACTATGAATTCTTCGATGCCGTCTGGCCGGGCATGGCCGACAGCACCGCAATGAACGTGGATACCGTGCTGGCGGTGATCCGTGGCTGCTATGAGGGCTATCAACTCTGGCTGCATAATGTCGCCCCGCCAAACAGGCCCTACGTGGCTGGCGATATCTGGGGCTGCCTGGGGCGCTATCGTTCCGGTGGCTGGTACGACACCACCGCCATCAACTACATGCACAATGTACAGAACTACCTAATCGAACGTCGCTGGGAGCAGCCGCATTTCGACGACTGACCAGCCGTACAGGCTGTGCGCCGCTTCGCTGGCTGTTATCATGCCCGACTATTCAATAGCGAGGTGTGTGCGATGCGGATCTGGGTAGATGCCGATGCCTGTCCGGTGGTGATCAAGGAAATCCTGTTTCGTGCCGCCGAGCGCAGTCAGATATTAACCACCCTGGTGGCCAACAAACCGATCCGTATTCCCCCCTCCCGTCACATCAAGATGCTCTGCGTCTCATCCGGCTTTGACGAGGCCGACAATGAGATCGTCCGGCGCGTCGAGCCCGGCGACCTGGTGATCACCAGCGACATCCCGCTGGCCGCCGAGGTCATCGAAAAGGGCGGCCACGCCCTCAATCCCCGTGGCGAATTGTATACGGTAAACAGCATCCGCCAACGCCTGAACATGCGCGACTTCATGGACACCATGCGCGCCAGTGGGATCCAGAGCGGCGGCCCGCCGCCACTCAATCAAACCGAACGACGGGGTTTTGCCAACCATCTGGATCGCTTGTTGGCCAGGCATATCAAAACGGATAAGTCCTAGCGGGCCTCATCTTGTCAGGATGGTGAATAATTGAATAACTGGTTCTGAACGGTAAAAACAGATAGGGTTGTGGGGGCAATAAGAACACTCGCACTACTCGTGCCGTTGCCGCAGTTTCGACTATCGTGCATCATAACGGCGGCCATGGATCGCCCTATAGGCCGGGCCGTGCCCGCCGTTGGGCCACTACAGCCCGGTCTATCAGGGGGGAGTCGTTACGAAAAAGCATGACAGGGAACGGGGATGGGCGTCACCACACGGGTCTACGAACTGCACGGGCTTTTCAAGCAGGGCAAGCGCCTGAGCAAACAGCAGTTGCTGGAGAGGCTGGAGGTCTCCAACTCCACCCTCAAACGGGACATGGACATGTTGCGCGACCAGCTTGGAGCGCCATTGGAGTGCGACCGCAGCGAAAATCGCTATTACTACGACCCCAGCCATGGCAAGTTCGAACTGCCCGGCCTCTGGTTCAATCAAAGCGAGCTCTATGCCCTGCTGGCCAGCCAGCAACTGCTCGAATCGGTACAACCCGGCCTACTGGGCCAACAACTCTCCCCCCTCAAGACCCACATCCGCCAGATCCTGGAAAAAAGCGGCCACAGCAGCGATACCCTCGCCAGCTGCATCACCCTCCAGCCCATCGGCCACCGTGCCCTGGCCAACAATAACTTTGGCAGCGTTGCCGCCGCCACCCTCGACGGCACCACCCTGAAGATCGAATACGCCGCCCGCAGCAAGGGCGAAACCAGCCACCGCCGCATCCACCCCAAACGCCTGCTCTACTACCGCGACAACTGGTACAGCATCGCCTGGTGCGAAAAGGCCCAGGCACTGCGCACCTTCGCACTGGAGCGTATCCAGCACTGGCAGAACGGCCCAGGCCCACAACACCCCGTAGCAGATGACCTCATCGATGCCCATCTCGGTTCCGGCTTCGGCATCTTCAGCGGCGACAGCGAAGAATGGGCCGTACTGCGTTTCACCGAACACGCCGCCCGCTGGGTCGCCGATGCCCAATGGCACCCCAAACAGATCGGCCAATGGCGTGATGGGCGCTACGAACTGCACCTGCCGTATGCCAACCCCACGGAACTGGTGATGGAGATCCTGAAATATGGGCCGGATGTGGAGGTGGTTTCGCCGGGAAGTCTTAGGGAGGAAGTGCGCCAGCGGCTAACGCATGCCTTGACAAGATACGAT
>JACUTZ010000098.1 GCA_014859545.1 Gammaproteobacteria bacterium | reverse complement strand
TAGCCCCTAGCCCCTAGCCCCTAGCCCCTAGCCCCTAGCCCCTAGCCCCTAACCCAGATACTTAATCAACAAGCCCATCTCCACCGGGCCCTCGGGCAGCGGCACCCACACCCGGTAGCCGCCACCGGGGGCCTCGGCCATGGCCTCGCCCTTGGCGTTTTGCATGGCTGTGAGGGTGAAATCACGATTACCCTGGGGCAGCATCAGCTCGAGCCGATCGCCGACCGCGAATTTGTTTTTCACGTCGATCTCCACCAGCCCGGTTTGTGGGTCGCGCGCGACCACCTCGCCAACAAACTGCTGGCGAGTGGAATCCGAGTGATTGCTCAGGTAATTCTGGTATTCCTGGGTATGGTGGCGCTGGTAAAACCCATCGGTGTAACCGCGATTGGCCAGGTTTTCCAGCGAGGCGAACAGGTTGGGATCGAAGGGACGCCCGGCCACCGCATCGTCGATGGCACGGGCGTAGATCTGCGCGGTGCGCGCCACATAGTAATGGGATTTGGTGCGCCCCTCGATCTTCAGGGAATCAATCCCCATCTCGGTCAGGCGGTGAACATGTTCGATGGCGCGCAGGTCCTTGGAGTTCATGATGTAGGTGCCGTGCTCATCCTCTTCGATGGGCATCAGCTCGCCGGGACGCTCCTGCTCTTCGATTAGATAGACCTGTTCGCTGGCCGGGTGGCGCTGGCCGTTACCGGTCTGGGAGCCGGTCAGGTCCTTGAGCACCACATCGCCGCTGAGATCCTGCTCGGCCGGTTTGACCCCGTATTCCCAGCGGCAGGAATTGGTACAGCTGCCCTGGTTGGCGTCGCGGTGATTAAAGTAACCGGACAGCAGGCAGCGCCCGGAATAGGCAATGCACAGCGCGCCGTGGACGAAGACCTCCAGCTCGATGTCGGGACAGAGCTGGCGGATTTCGGCGATCTCCTCCAGCGACAGTTCGCGTGAGAGGATGATGCGGCGCAGCCCCAGCGACTGCCAGAAGCGTACCGTGGCATAATTGACGGTGTTGGCCTGTACCGACAGATGGACGGCCACCTCCGGCCAGCGCTCGCGCACCAGCATGATCAGGCCCGGATCGGCCATGATCAGGGCATCGGGTTGCATTTCGATGATCGGTGCCAGGTCGTCCATAAAGGTCTTGACCTTGGCGTTGTGGGGCAGGACATTGGTGGCCAGGAAGAACAGCTTGCCGGCCTGGTGGACCTCGTCGATGCCCTGCTGCAGCTGGCCCAGACTGGCGAAGTCGTTATTGCGCACCCGCAGCGAATAGCGCGGCATACCCGCATAGACCGCATCGGCCCCATAGGCGATGGCATAGCGCAGGTTTTTTAGGGTGCCAGCGGGGGCGAGTAATTCAGGCCGTTTCATGGTCATACCAGTCTGGGTGGGTGAGTATTCTAGCACCTAAGTGCCCTGTTCTTTGCGTCGAGCGGGGTTTTTGGCGACAATTGGCAGTTCGGCCAGGATCACGGAGAGATAGTGACTATGACAACACAACACAAGTTTCCATTGCTGCAATATCTGTGGCTGTTGGCCGCCCTGCTGGGCACCGCCAGCCTGCAGGCTCAGGCCAATGTGCCCCCGCACGAAATGCTCAACCAGGTCACCGAGCGGATGCTCGAGACCCTGCGTGCCGAACGCGAGGCCATCGCCCAGCAGCCCTCCCACCTGTTTACCGTGGTCGAGCAGGTGCTGGTGCCCCACGTGGAGGTCAACGTGATGTCCCGTTTCGTGCTGGGCCAGCACTGGCGTCGTGCCAATGCGGATCAGCAGGCGCGTTTTGCCGAGGAGTTCAAAAATCTGCTGGTGCGCTTCTATGTCTCGGCCCTGCTGGACGATCCTGCTCAGCTGGACAAGCTGCTGGCCAGTGACAATATCATCCGCTTTCTGCCGGTGACCGTGCCCGATGACACCCGTACCACCACGGTGCGTGGCGAGGTGTTTCTGCCGGAGGGTGGCCAGCGGGTGCCGGTCAGTTTCAGTATGATGCGCATCGAGAGCGGCCAGTGGTTGCTGTACGATGTGAACGTGGATGGTATCAGCCTGGTGGCCAATTACCGCACCAGCTTTGCTGCCGATATCAACCGGGATGGCCTGGATGCCTTGATCACGCGCATGGCCGAGCGTAATCGCCGTTTGCTTGATGAGGCCAACGGCAAGACCAGTAGTAACTAATCAGGAGTTCGAGTTTGGAACAGTATCGTGGCACCACCATCCTCGCGGTGCGCCGTGGCCAGCAGGTCGTGATCGGCGGCGACGGCCAGGTCTCGCTGGGTAATACCATCATGAAAGGCAATGCGCGCAAGGTGCGTCGGCTTTACCGCGATCAGGTGATCGCCGGTTTTGCCGGTGGCACCGCCGATGCCTTCACCCTGTTCGAGCGCTTCGAGGCCAAGCTGGAAAAACACCAGGGCAATTTGACCCGCGCTGCGGTCGAGATGGCCAAGGACTGGCGCACCGACCGGGTGCTTCGTCGTCTGGAAGCCCTGCTGCTGGTGGCCGATACCACCGCCACCCTGATGATTACCGGCAATGGCGATGTGATCGAGCCGGAAAACAATCTCATCGCCATCGGCTCCGGCGGCAGCTTTGCCCAGGCCGCCGCCACCGCGCTGTACGAAAATACCGAGCTGAGCGCGCGCGATATCGTGGAAAAGGGCCTGCAGATCGCCGCCAGTATCTGCATCTATACCAACGATAAGCTCACCATTGAAACCCTCGACTGCCCCTAAGGGCCGGAGACTGCCATACCTATGTCGCAAATGACCCCCCGCGAGATCGTTCAGGAACTCGATAAGCACATCATCGGCCAGGCCAATGCCAAGCGCGCGGTGGCCATCGCGCTGCGCAACCGCTGGCGTCGCAGCCTGGTGGATGCGGGCCTGCGCAATGAGATCACCCCCAAGAACATTCTGATGATTGGCCCCACCGGGGTCGGCAAGACCGAGATCGCCCGCCGTCTGGCCAAACTGGCACAGGCCCCCTTTATCAAGGTCGAGGCGACCAAGTTCACCGAAGTGGGCTATGTGGGTCGGGATGTGGAGTCGATCATTCGTGATCTGGTCGATGTCGCGATCAAGATGCTGCGCGAGACCGAGATGCAGAAGGTGCAGCATCGCGCCTTCGAGGCGGCCGAGGATCGGATCCTGGATATCCTGTTGCCACCGGCGCGCAGTGGTAGCGGTTTTGGCTTCGGCGATGAGCCTGCCCCGGCCCCCAGTGAGGCCGAATCCAATACCCGCCAGAAATTTCGCAAGAAACTGCGTGAGGGCGATCTGGATGACAAGGAGATCGAGATCGAACTGCGCGCCGCGCCGATGGGGGTGGAGATCATGGCCCCGCCCGGCATGGAAGAGATGACCAATCAGCTGCAGGGCCTGTTCCAGAATCTTGGCGGTCAGCGCACCAAAAAGCGCAAGCTGCGTATCAAGGAGGCGTTCAAGCAGTTGATCGACGAGGAGGCTGCCCGACTGGTCAACGAGGAAGAGATCAAGGCCCAGGCGCTGGAGCGGGTCGAGCAGCACGGTATTGTGTTTCTCGACGAGATGGACAAGATCACCGGCCGCAGCGACGCCAAGGGTGCCGATGTCTCCCGCGAGGGGGTGCAGCGCGATCTGCTGCCGTTGGTCGAGGGTTCCACCGTGACCACCAAGTACGGCATGGTCAAGACCGATCACATTCTGTTCATCGCCTCCGGGGCCTTTCACCTGTCCAAGCCCTCGGACCTGATCCCCGAGTTGCAGGGGCGTCTGCCGATCCGTGTCGAGCTGGACGCGCTGGGGGTGGCGGAGTTCAAGCGCATCCTCACCGAGCCGGATGCCTCGCTGACCGAACAGTACAAGGCCCTGCTGGCCACCGAGGGGGTGCAGCTGAGCTTTGCCGATTCCGGGATCGTGCGCCTGGCGGAGATTGCCTGGCAGGTCAACGAGCGTACCGAGAACATCGGCGCACGGCGTTTGCACACGGTGATGGAACGTCTGCTGGAGAGCATCTCCTTCGAGGCCTCGGACAAGGCCGGCGAAGCCCTGCTGATCGATGCCGCCTATGTGGACAGCCAGCTCGACAGCCTGGCACAGGACGAAGACCTGAGCCGCTACATCCTGTAGAGCCATGCCCGCCACGGCGGGGAAAACAGAAAGCGTCTTACCGCAGAGACGCAGAGGCGCAGAGGCGCGGAGAAGTGCCGGAAGTATTCTGCGATAGCGCCACCATCGCCGGGACACACCAGGATGGCTGGTACCTGTCTTGTTCGTGTTCGCTCTGCGCCTCTGCGGTAATATGCTGTTTTCCAGGGCTTGCTGTGCCCCTGGGGCGAGATGGTCGGCCTTGTAAGCGCCGTGAGTGCCACCATTTAGAAGAATCTACTGAATCTCCAATCCATGAGGCCGTTATTATGAGCAAGCACATCCCCACCGAAATCACCCTGCACAAGGCCCGCCGTATCCTGGAAGTCGCCTTTGACGATGGTCAGCGCTTCGAGCTGCCCTGTGAGTATCTGCGGGTCTACTCCCCCTCGGCCGAGGTACAGGGGCACGGGCCTGGCCAGGAGGTGTTGCAGCTGGGCAAGGAAGAGGTGAATATCGAGCGTATCGAGCAGGTCGGCACCTATGCGATCCAGCCCAGCTTCGACGACGGCCACGAAAGCGGGATCTATTCCTGGGATACCCTGTATAATCTGGGTGTTAATTACGAAGCGAACTGGCAGAATTACCTGCGTCGCCTGGAAGAGGCCGGTCATACGCGCCACTGACACCAGCAAGACTCACTGAACACAGGGAAGCCCTACGGCATGCAAGACGAGAACACCACACACTTTGGCTTTCGCCAGGTACCCAAGCAGGAAAAGGCCGCCAAGGTTGCCGAGGTGTTTCATTCGGTTGCCGCCAAATACGACCTGATGAATGACCTGATGTCGCTGGGGATTCATCGTCTATGGAAGCGCTATACCATCGAAATGAGTGGGGTGCGTCGTGGCCAGCGGGTGCTGGACATCGCCGGGGGTACCGGTGATCTCGCCGGGCGTTTTGCCGAACTGGTCGGCCCCGAGGGGCAGGTGGTACTGGCCGATATCAACGCATCCATGCTGCAGGTGGGCCGTTCGCGCCTGGTTGATCGGGGTCTGATCGGCAATATCCGCTATGCCCAGGCCAATGCTGAATGCCTCCCCTTTCCTGATAATCACTTTGATCTGATCACCATCGCCTTCGGGCTGCGCAATGTTACCGACAAGGACAAGGCACTGGCCTCGATGTATCGCATCCTCAAGCCGGGCGGGCGTCTGCTGGTGCTGGAATTTTCCAAGCCGGTGGCACCGGGTCTGGGCCCGGTCTACGACCAGTATTCCTTCAAACTGCTGCCCTTCATGGGCAAACTGGTGGCCAATGACAGCGACAGCTATCGCTACCTGGCCGAGTCGATCCGCATGCACCCGGATCAGGATACCCTCAGGGGGATGATGGAAGCGGCGGGCTTCGAACGCTGCGATTATCACAACCTGACCGGTGGCATTGTCGCCCTGCACCGCGGCTTCAAATTCTGATGGCATCGATGGCAAGCCAGGCGGCCTTGGCCTTGCTTGAGCAGGCCATCAATGCTGCGCTGAGCCTTGATCCCAAGACCGGGAAACGCCTGCAGCGCCTGGATGGCAAGATCATCGCCATCGCGCTGCTGGGCTTGGATCTGACCCTGTATCTGCAGGCCCATCAGGGTGGTTTGCGCCTGATGGGGGCCTGGGATGGGCCGGTGGATACCCGCCTGCGTGGTGCACCGCTGGCACTGTTGCGCATGAGCGGCGGACGCCGTGGCGATGGCCTGTTTCGCGGTGGGGTGGAGATCGAAGGGGATGTGGAATTGGGACAGCAGATCCAGCGGGTGTTCAGCCAGATCGACATCGATTGGGAGGAACACCTCGCACGCCTCAGCGGCGATGTGATCGCCCACCAGATCGGCAATCTGCTGCGGGAGCTGCGCGCCTTTGGCGGGCGCAGCGCACAACACCTCGGCCAGGACCTGGCCGACTACCTGCACCACGAGGATGAGAGCCTGCCGCTGGATTGGGAGCTGCAGGACTTCTACCGTGAAGTCGATGGCCTGCGCAGCGATGTGGACCGCCTTGAGGCACGTCTCACACGGCTGCACGGCAAGGTGAAGCAAGGTGATTAAACCGGGCCAGGTCTTGCGCATGATGTATATCAGCTGGACCCTGATGCGCCATGGCCTGGACGAGCTGCTGCTGGCCGCTCACCTGTTTCGTCCGCTGCGTTTCCTGCGCTGGTTCATGTGGTGGCGGGTGTTGCGCAATCGCCAGCTTAGCCATGGGGTGCGCATCCGTCGCGCCCTGGAAGACCTGGGACCGATCTTCGTCAAACTGGGGCAGATCCTCTCCACCCGCCGCGACCTGCTACCCGACGAGATCGCCATCGAACTGGCCAAGTTGCAGGATCGGGTGCCGCCCTTCCCCGGCGAGCAGGCCAGGGCGATCATCGAAAAGGCCTATGGCTGTCCCATCGATCAGGTCTTTATGGAATTCAATCTGGTTCCACTGGCCTCCGCCTCGATCGCCCAGGTGCACACTGCGCGCTTGCTGGATGGTACCGAGGTGGTGGTCAAGGTGTTGCGCCCCGATATCGAGCCGGTGATCCGTCGTGACATCGGCCTGATGTATATCCTTGCCGACAAGCTGCAGCAGTACTGGAACGAAGGCCGTCGCCTGCGTCCCAGGGAGGTGGTGCGCGAGTTTGAAAAGAATCTCATCGACGAGCTGGATCTGATGCGCGAGGCGGCATCCGCCACCCAGATCCGCCGCAATTTCAGTCAGTCAAAATTACTCTATGTACCGGAGATCCATTGGCCCCATTGTCGCCGTAATGTGATGGTAATGGAGCGCATCCACGGTATCCCGATTAGCCATATCGAGACCATCCGCGCCGCCGGGATTGAGATGAAGGCCCTGGCCGAGCGGGGTGTGGAGATCTTTTTCACCCAGGTATTTCGGCATAATTTTTTCCATGCGGACATGCATCCCGGCAATATTTTTGTCGGTAGGGATGGTCAGTATATGGCGGTGGATTTTGGTATCGTCGGCACCCTGAGTCCGGAGGATCAACGCTATCTGGCAGAAAATTTCCTGGCCTTCTTCAAGCGTGATTACCGGCGCGTGGCCGAATTGCATGTGGAATCCGGCTGGGTGCCGGCCAGCACCCGGGTGGATGAGTTCGAGGCGGCGATCCGTACTGTCTGCGAGCCGATCTTCGAAAAGCCGCTGGCCGAGATCTCCTTTGGCCAACTGCTGCTGCGCCTGTTTCAGACCGCGCGGCGTTTCAACATGGCGGTGCAGCCGCAGCTGGTGTTGTTGCAAAAGACCCTGCTCAATATCGAAGGTCTGGGTCGGCAGCTTTATCCCGAGCTGGACCTGTGGCAAACCGCCAAGCCCTTCCTGGAACGCTGGATGAGCGAGCAGCTGGGTGCCCGCGCCTTCCTGAACCGCATCAAGGACAATGTTCCCAAGTGGGGCGAAAAGCTGCCGCAGATCCCCAACCTGATCCACGACGTACTGGAACAGGCCAAAAGCGGCAAGTTGCAACTGCAAGGCGATCAGGAGGCATTCAGGCTGTTGCGCCGGGAGATCCGCCGCGCCAACCAGCGGACCTTCTTTGCCATCCTTGGCAGCGCGCTGATCATCAGCGCCGCGATCCTGCTGGGCCTGGATGGCTATGCCTCACGCATGATCTGGGATGCGCCGGTGCTGAGCTGGGCGATGGGCATCACCGGGGCCTTGATGCTGATCAGCAACTGGCCCAAGGACGATCGCGACTGAAAAGCGGCTTGTTGCTTTCTGGGCAAGCGTCACTTCTGGATGATCTCGCTAAGACGCCAAGAACGCCAAGAGATCAGTGCACTCGTTCGATATTACCGCTTCAAGTCCGCCTTATGGCAACGGTATGTCAAGGGCGCAGGATGCGCAGGAGTGACCAAGCCAAATACCGTCCATCCTTGGACATAGTCAGTACGCTGCCTCCTGGCGTACTGAAATACCGTCCATCCCTGGACATA
>JACUTZ010000005.1 GCA_014859545.1 Gammaproteobacteria bacterium | reverse complement strand
GGCTTTGTAACGCCCTATCGCGACGCATGAGTAGACAACAACAGCCTGCTAGACCAGGGATATTCCGAGGCATGAGCCACCATCCCGGCCCGCACCGGGTTCAGCTCGATATAGCGATACAAGGTCAGCAAATAATGCTCTGCACTCACCAGCGTGGACTTGTAGCGCCCCTCCCGCAGGGTGCCAGTACGGCGATGGGTAAAGTTGAAGTACTGAACGTATTTATTTCAGGGTAATGGCAAATATTGACAATAAAAAACATCCTATCTAGAGTACAGATATCTGTTCCTCGTCCACGCCCTCGCGCCGGAATGCATATCATGGAGAACAAAATGAGTAGCAGCATCAACCTCTCATTAACTGACGAGCTAAGACAATTCATTGACCGCAATACGGGCGATGGTACCCTCTATGCCACACCCAGCGAATTCCTAAGAAGCCTGCTCCGTGAAAAAAAAGAGCGGCAAGAGGCCGCTGAGTTACGCATGTCTATTATCGAAGGTTATCATGATGCCATTATCGGGCGTGTCATCCGTTTTTCAGGTGATCTGCGCAATGATATGCAACAATTCGGCACCTCCAACCGAAAATAACCATGGTCTCAGTCGAACTCACCCATCGTGCAATGGCTGATCTGCGTGAGATCCACGACTATTCAATCCAAACATTTGGCACCAAGGTAGCCGAACGTTATCTGGATGACGTCGAAGCCGCACTATCCATCCTTCAGGAACAGCCCGACATACTCCTTTCAAAACCGGGAATATCCCATTTTTTCCAGTTTTACCCGGTTCGCAACCATCATCTGGTCTGCACAAGATTGTCAGACACACTCATTATTCTCACCATTAAACACTGCCAGATGGATCTTCCTGAGCGGCTTCTTGAGATCGAACATACCCTACAGCAAGAAGCAGAACTGCTATACAGGAAATTATCAGCGCAAACGCGTGGTACTTAGCCACTACTCAGTAATTCCTCCCCAAAAATGAGCTGTATAAACACAAATTGGGACAACCACGACTTTACTGCCGGAACGGGACTCTCACCCGCTGGAATTATCGGCCTAGCTCAGCCGAACACCCCATTGACGTTTAAATCAATGACTCTGACCCCATTGATTTGCTACATCTTTATCGAACGCTGTGCCTACCCCCCCATTCAGGCTAAAATGACCGCCGATCTTCACTACCGTTCGATGAGCCCATGAGCCAAGCGCCTCCCCGCGACACCCTGTTTTCCCAGCCCGAGCCGATGTTGGTGGACTTTCAGTTCGATGAGCGGGTGGCGAGTGTGTTTCCCGATATGATCCGTCGCTCGGTGCCGGGCTATGGCGATATCATCGCCCTGCTCGGGTTGTTTGCCGAACAATATGCCCAGCCGAATAGCCGCATCTATGACCTCGGCTGCTCGCTGGGTGCCGCTACCCTCTCGCTGCGGCGACGTATCCAGGTGCCGGGCTGCCGGATCATCGCGGTGGACAACGCCGAGGCGATGGTGGCGCGCTGCCGTGAACATATCGCCAGCGATCTCTCCCCTACCCCGGTGGAGGTGATCGAGGCGGATATCCGCGAGGTGGTGATCGAACAGGCCTCGGTGGTGGTACTCAATTTCACCCTGCAGTTTCTGCCTCCGACAGAGCGGCTAAACCTGCTGCAAACCATCCATGCTGGCATGCTGCCGGGCGGGGTGTTGATCCTGTCGGAAAAGCTGTGTTTTCCCGATCCCCAAAGCCAGGCCTTCGAGGAGCAGATGCACCTGGCCTTCAAGCGGGCCAACGGTTATTCGGAGATGGAGATCAGCCAGAAACGTGCCGCGCTGGAAAATGTGCTGGTGCCCGATACCCTGGCGCAGCACCGGGCACGGCTGACGGAGGCCGGATTTGCCCAGGTCGAGTCCTGGTTTCAGGCCTTCAATTTTGCTTCCTTAGTAGCGTTTAAAAAGCATTAACCGCAAAGACGCAAAGACGCAAAGACGCAAAGATCATTTTTACCGCAGACGACGACAGGGATGTAGTCAGTTGGCGATGTCGGGAACATATCGCCCAGGCACAGAGGTGTACGAGACGACATGCTCACTTCTACCAATACAAATCTATTGGTAATAGGTATCGGAAACCCCGTAAGCACTTATTCCCATTCTTTTCTCTGCGCCTTTGCGCCTCTGCGGTGAGAATCTTTTTACAATGAACCTAGAACAACTTGATTACGATGCCCTGTGGCAATGGCTTGCACAGTCACCGCTGGCCCACTGGCTGGAGACGGTACCGGCCCTGTGTGAGGAGCGCCTGCTGGCCCATGGTGATCTGCCGCGCTGGCTGGATGCACTGGCGGCGCTGCCGGAACTGAAACCCGACAAGCTGGATCTGAATGCCCCCTGCCTGCATATCGGCGAGGCCAAGCAGCTTAATGAAGCAGCACGTACACAGCTGGCTGAGACCCTGATGGCCTTTCATCCCTGGCGCAAGGGGCCTTTCTGCCCCTATGGCCTGCACCTGGACACCGAATGGCGATCCGACTGGAAGTGGGCGCGCCTGGCTGAGCAGATCACCCTGCAGGACAAGCTGGTGCTGGATGTGGGCAGCGGCAACGGCTACTACGGCTGGCGCATGCTGGGGGCCGGCGCCCAACGGGTGATCGGCATCGATCCGACCATCTCCTACGTGATGCAGTTTGCGGCGATGCAAAAACTGATCGGCCCGCAGCCGATGCAGGTGTTGCCGCTGGCGCTGGAGGCACTGCCGCCGGGGCAGGGGGCGTTTGATACGGTATTTTCGATGGGGGTGATCTACCACCGGCGCGATCACATGGAACACCTGACGCAACTGCACCAGATGCTAAAACCCGCTGGCGAGTTGATCATTGAGGGGCTAGTGATCCCCGAAGGGCATGGCGAGGCGATCTATCCGGCCAGTCAGGGCGACAGGCGCTATGCCAAAATGAAGAATGTGCACACCGTCCCGAGTGTGGCGAGCGTCAGCCACTGGCTGACGGAGGCAGGGTTCAAGCAGGTACGGCTGCTGGATCTCAGTCCAACCACGGTCGAGGAACAGCGTGCCACCCCATGGATGCACTTTGAATCACTCAGGGACTACCTGGACCCGCGCGATCCCAGCCGCACTGTCGAAGGCTATCCGGCACCACTGCGGGCGATGTTACACGCCAGCATACCCTGAAGATTCAGTCCTCGCGCTCCTCCAGCCACTGCATCTGGATCGCCTCGAGGATCGCCTCGTTGGAGTTTTCCGACTCATCGTCGAAATCATCCAGGGCACAGACCCAGGCATGCAGATCGGTAAAACGGATGTAGCGCGGGTCCACATCCGGATGGACCTCATCGAGGGCGATGGCAATATCCAGACTATCGGTCCATTTCATCGTGGCACTCCTCTCGACGTAACGCTGACCGGAACTGCTCCGGCGCTAGTGATGCCCTTCGGAAACCATATTGATGGTGTATTTTGGGATCTCGATCACCAGATCCACATCGCCGACAATGGCCTGGCAGGAAAGGCGTGAATCCGGCTCCAGGCCCCAGGCCTTGTCGAGCATATCCTCTTCCACTTCATCGGCCTCGTTCAAGGCCTCCCCACCTTCACGTACGACCACATGACAGGTAGTACAGGCACAGGATTTTTCACAGGCGTGTTCGATCTCGATACCATTGGCCAGGGCGGCATCACAGATACTGATCCCGGGCTCGGCTTCGATGACGGCACCGTCAGGACAAAGGGTTTCATGCGGAAGAAAAATCAACTGCGTCATACGGTGAACTCCATTATTCAAATCGTTCCAGATCCTGCCCTGACAGGGCCTTTTTGATGCTGGCATTCATGCGCCGTGCGGCAAATTCAGAGGAGCCGACATTAAGCTTATCGATGGCCTGTTTAATCAGGCGGTAATCACTACTGCCCAACAGCTGACGCAAGGAGTCCATATCCGCCAGCAGCACAGCACGCTCCTGCTCATCCAGCAATACCTCGCCATCGGCGGCCAGGGCAACCTCCAGGGCCTCGAGCACTCGCTCCGCTTCCACCTGCTGCTCGCGCAACATGCGCGCGTCCTTGTCATCACTGGCGTGCTCCATCGAGTCGCGCAGCATCTGGGTAATCTCTTCGTCAGACAGGCCATAGGAGGGTTTGACCTGGATGCTACTGACGATGCCGGTACCCTGCTCGCGCGCGGTCACCGACAACAGGCCATCCGCATCCACCTGGAACGTGACGCGAATTCGCGCCGCCCCGGCAGCCATCGGTGGGATCCCGCGCAGCTCGAAGCGCGCCAGGGAACGGCAATCACTGACCAGTTCACGCTCACCCTGCAGGACATGGATGGCCATCGCGGTCTGGCCATCCTTGAAGGTGGTGAAATCCTGGGCGCGCGCCACCGGAATGGTGGTATTGCGCGGGATCACCTTTTCCACCAGGCCGCCCATGGTCTCCAGTCCCAGTGAAAGGGGGATCACGTCCAGCAGCAACATCTCGTCACCGGGCTTGTTGCCCACCAACACATCGGCCTGCATCGCCGCGCCGATGGCGACCACCTTGTCCGGGTCAATATCTACCCTGGCCTCCCTGCCAAAAAATTCGCTAACCCGCTGGCGCACCAGTGGCACACGGGTGGAACCACCGACCATCACCACATCCATGATCTCACTGGCCTCAACCCCGGCATCCTTGAGGGCGCGGCGACAGGGCAGCAGGGTCTTGCGGATCAAAGCCTCGATCAATTGATCAAACTGTTCCCGGCTGAGTCGGCCTTCCCAATGACTGCCATCCGCCAGCTCCAGCTTGAGTTCAGCGCTGTCGGCCTCGGTGAGGGCTTCCTTGGCGGCACAGGCATCGCGCATCAGTCGGCGCAGCTGGTGATGATCCGCGTCATCCGCAATACCGGCCTGTGCCATGATCCACTCGGCCACCGCCCGATCCATATCGTCGCCACCCAGGGCGGAATCGCCGCCGGTGGAGAGCACTTCGAACACACCCTTGTTCAGACGCAGGATGGAAATATCAAAGGTACCGCCACCCAGATCGTAAACCGCGATAAGCCCTTCTGAACCCTGGTCCAACCCATAGGCGAGCGCCGCTGCGGTCGGCTCATTGATCAGACGCAATACATTCAGCCCGGCCAGGGTGGCCGCATCCTTGGTGGCCTGGCGCTGGGCATCGTCAAAATAGGCTGGAACGGTCAGCACCACCCCGGTCAGTTCGCCGCCCAGGCTCTGCTCGGCACGATCCCGCAGGCTGCGTAAGACCTCGGCAGAAACCTCCACCGGGCTAAAATCACCGGCCACGGTGCGCAGCCGGGGCATACCCGAGTCGCTACCGATAAACTCGTAGGGAAGACGGTTGCCAAGACTTTTGAAGTCATCCACACCCCGACCCATGAAACGCTTGACCGAGATGATGGTATTCAGCGGGTCTTTGGCGGCCTGTTGCTTGGCCTCCGTACCGACAATACGCTCACCACTGGCCAGATAACGCACCACCGAGGGTAGTAGGTGACTGCCCTGTTCATCGGCCAGGGTCTCGGCCACACCGCTGCGTACCGTCGCCACCAGTGAGTTGGTGGTACCCAGATCAATCCCGGCGGCAAGCCGATGCTGATGGGGTGCGGTAGATAGTCCGGGTTCGCTGATTTGCAGTAGGGCCATGGGTATGCTTTTTGCCTTAAAACTGAAGTAGATAAAAAGAAAGGGCTCAGCCCTGATGCACCAAATCGTCTTCCATGCTGTCGAGCTCTTCGAGCAGGCGGTGCATGAACTGCATCTTGCGCACCCATTGCACACCTTGCTCAAGGGCCTCGGGATCACCGGCGAGTATCGCCTCATCCAGCCGCTGTAATTGCGCGACCATCTCCCGTTCATTACCCTCGATACGCTGGCGAAGCAGATCCAGACTGGCAAAGGGATCGGCACTGGTCGGCACCGCCGCCAGGTCTTCACGCAGGGCCATTTGTGCCATCAGAAAGCCGGTATCCATCCGGGTGTCCGCATCGTCAAGCTGGGCACCACTGCGGGCCAACAGATAACGACCACGGCCAAGCGGGCTTTTTAGGGCTTGATAGGCCTCGTTGATCAAGGCGGCCTGCTGTACCGAGGCAAGTTTGTCCTGGGCCGAGGCATTGGCAAATCGATCCGGATGGGCGTTACGCTGCAGCTCGCGAAAACGCAGCGATAGCAGTTCCTGATCGATCTCAAAGCCTGGCGTCAGGCCAAACAGCTCGAAATAATCCGCATTGGGCGAAAATGACATGGGCTTCACACCGTGAAGCTTTCACCGCAGCCGCAGGCGTCCTTGACGTTCGGGTTATTGAACTTGAAGCCTTCGTTCAATCCCTCCTTGCCAAAGTCCACCTCGGTGCCATCCAGGTAGGTCAGGCTCTTGGGATCGATGATCACCTTGACCCCGTGGCTTTCGAAGACCAGGTCTTCCTCGGCGATCTGATCGGCAAACTCCAACACATAGGCCATGCCGGAGCAGCCGGAGGTACGTACAGCCAGGCGCAGGCCTTCTCCCTTGCCGCGACCGGCAAGGAATTTTTGTACGCGATCCGCGGCGTTTTCTGTCAATGTGACTGCCATGCTCATTCCCCTCCAGGCAAATTAGCCTTGATGCTTGGCCTTGTAGTCGCTGATGGCCGCCTTGATGGCGTCCTCAGCAAGTACCGAGCAGTGAATCTTCACCGGCGGCAGAGCCAATTCTTCGGCGATCTGGCTGTTCTTGATCTGCGCGGCATCATCCAGGGTCTTGCCCTTCACCCACTCGGTAACCAGCGAGCTGGAGGCGATTGCCGAACCGCAGCCATAGGTCTTGAAACAGGCATCTTCGATGATGCCCTGATCATTGACCTTGATCTGCAGGCGCATGACATCACCACAGGCAGGCGCACCCACCATACCGGTACCCA
This sequence comes from Gammaproteobacteria bacterium, assembly GCA_014859545.1. Taxonomy (GTDB): domain Bacteria; phylum Pseudomonadota; class Gammaproteobacteria; order Thiohalomonadales; family Thiohalomonadaceae; genus SLDE01. Next base: position 32,551 of record JACUTZ010000005.1, on the reverse strand, counting down.
CAGCCTCGTCGTCGTTCTCAAAGGTGCCAACATTGCGCGGATTTTCGTAGTGGTCCAATACCTTGTCACTGTATGCCATGATCTGTTACCTCAATGGTTAATCGCCCCCTGGCTAGTGGGGGAATATGATTCTAGCCCAACAGACATGGTGGGTATAGTTTCATACTGAAACCAACTCACCCTCCCTATTCCCTGACCTTGCACCGCTAATGGGCAAGGTCATCGCAATACAAACCAAGCCTTAATGTGCGGTCCACTGCACGGTGGAGAGATCCACGCCGTCCTTGTACATATCCCACAGCGGGGAAAGCGAACGTAGCTTGTCAATCTTCTGGTGGAGCAATTCGATAGCGCGGTCAATGTCCGCCTCGGTGGTAAAACGGCCGAAGCTGAAGCGAATCGAACTATGCGCCAGTTCATCAGAACGACCCAGTGCACGCAGCACATAAGAAGGCTCAAGGCTGGCCGAGGTGCAGGCCGAGCCGGAGGATACCGCCAGCTCATTGAGCGCCATCATCAGCGATTCACCTTCCACATAGTTGAAGCTGATATTCAGGTTGTGCGGCACGCGTCGTTCCATATCACCGTTGATATAATTCTCTTCGATATCACTCACACCCTTGAGCAGACGTTCACGCAGCTTGAGGGCATGGGCGTAATCCTGTTCCAGCTCCTCGGCGGCCAGGCGGAAGGCCTCACCCATACCGACGATCTGGTGGGTGGCCAGGGTACCGGAGCGCATGCCACGCTCGTGACCACCACCATGCATTTGCGCCTCGAGACGTACACGCGGCTTGCGACGCACATACAGGGCACCAATCCCCTTGGGGCCATAGATCTTGTGAGCCGAGAGGGACAGCAGGTCGATATTCATGGCCTCCACGTCGATGGGGGTCTTGCCGGCACTTTGTGCCGCATCCACATGGAAGAGAATCTTGCGTGCACGACACAGCTTGCCGATGCTCGGAATATCCTGAATAACACCAATCTCGTTGTTCACGTGCATGATGGAGACCAGGATGGTGTCTTCACGCATTGCCGCTTCCAGCTCGTTCAGGTCGATCAGACCATCGCTCTTGGGCTCCAGATAGGTAACGTCGTAGCCAAAGCGCTCAAGGTTGCGACAGGTATCCAGCACCGCCTTGTGTTCCGTCTTGGAGGTGATGATGTGCTTGCCCTTTTTGGCATAGAACTCGGCCACACCCTTGATCGCCAGATTGTCGGATTCGGTGGCACCGGAGGTCCAGACGATCTCCTTGGGGTTGGCGTTGATCAGATTGGCCACATGCTTGCGGGCAGTATCGATCGCGTCTTCCGCATCCCAACCGTACTGGTGGGAGCGGGAGGCCGCATTGCCAAACAGGCCATCATCGGGGGTCAGATAGCTGCACATGAGCTTGGCCACACGCGGATCCACCGGGGTGGTGGCTGAATAGTCCAGGTAGATCGGTTTTTTCATGATTCGCTCCGCTCACAATCGTCAATGTTTACCAGGCCGTCGCAGCGGCCATACCCTGCAGGGTTTGCACCTGGGTGCAAAGCCCCGCCACGAGCCTGTCAATATCCTGTTCCGTGTTGTCCTTGCCCAGACTGATGCGTATCGCACCCTGGGCAAGTTCCGTGGCCACACCCATGGCCCTGAGTACCGGACTGGGTTCGTTCTGTGCACTACCGCAGGCCGAACCACTGGAGAGCGCTATCCCCTCCCTGTCCATGGCCATAATCAGAGTTTCCCCATCCAGGCCTGGAATCGCCAGAAACACCGTGTTGGGCAGACGGGCGATGCCACTGGAGAAGATCACCGCCTGCGGCAGCTGCTGCGCCAATTGCTGCTCAAGTCGCCCTCTCAGGTGTTCTAGCTGGAGGCTGCGCTGAGGCAATTCAAGCCGTGCCAACTCCGCTGCCAGACCAAAACCAACGATGGCCGGGATATTCTCGGTGCCACCGCGGCGATTACGTTCCTGACCACCACCATCCAGCAGCGGCAGCAATTCCAGTGATTTGTCCACCACCAGCGCGCCGACACCCTTGGGGCCGTAGATCTTGTGCGCCGAGAGACTCAACAACTGCACACCACTGCTGGCAAAATCCACCGGGATCTTGCCCGCCGCCTGGACCGCATCGCTATGCATCACTATCCCGCGGCTGCGACAACATTCGGCCATCGCGGCCACCGGTTGAATCGCGCCGGTTTCGTTATTGGCCCACATCAGCGAAACCAGGCGTGTCTCATCATTAAGGCTCGCCACAGCGGCCTCGATATCAAGCATCCCTTGGGAATCCACCGGCAGCCGATCCAGCTGCCAGCCCTCTCTTTGCATGGCCCTGGCCGGACCCAGCAAGGAGGCATGTTCGATGGCACTGACCTGCAAACGGCCCGGTGCCATGGCCCGGCCCTTGAGGGCCAGATTGTTTGCCTCGGTCCCGCCGCTGGTGAAGATCACCTGGCTGGGGTGGGCATTGACCAGAGCGGCAACCTGTTCCCGTGCCAGCTCCAGCGCGGCCTTGGCCTGGCGACCCAGGGCATGGCGGCTGGATGGATTGCCATAACGATCCTGCAACCAGGGCAGCATCGCCTTCAACACCCGAGGATCCAGGGGCGTGGTGGCATTATGATCCAGGTAGATCATCAGAAATTGACAGCACGCTCCGACTGCAATTTACCCTGCTGACGTGCTGCCACGTCCTTGACGCCCTTGCGATCCACCAGCTGGCCCAGATCGATGCTCTTCAGGAAACTGTAGATCTGGCCACTCAGGTCACACCACAGCTCATGAGTCAGACACTGGTCGTTGTCCTGGCAGTTGCCCTTGCCTTCACAACGCATCGCGTCGACCTTTTCGTCCACGGCGGTAATCACATCGGCCACACAGATCTCGGCGGCGGCACGGCTCAGGCGGTATCCACCACCTGGACCACGGGCACTGTCGACCAGACCATTCTTGCGCAAGCGGGAAAACAACTGCTCCAGGTAAGACAGGGAAATACCCTGACGCTTGGAAATGTCCGACAGGGTTATCGAACCTTCATTATAATGTACCGCAAGATCCAGCATGGCCGTGACGGCGTAACGCCCTTTGGTAGTCAGTCTCATTGCCTTCTCCCTCAATTCACGGTTGGTTTATACAGGCTTAATAGGGTCATAACTTATCAATACCAAGCAAAATAGTCAACTATTATTGCCCTGGCTCTCATTGGCCGCCGACGGCTTCTGCACACCCTCGGCATCGCCACTATCCAGACGCTCTCCAGCCAGGTCATCCTCATCGCCGGAACGGATTTCACAGGAACGCATTTCGGGCAGGGGCAGATCGTTAAACTCGGTACCCAGGCTCTTGATTGCCTTGCACATATCCTCCATCCGTCCGTCCATGGCATGGATGTGATCCAGCATGCAATTGATCGCATGGGCCACCGGATCAGGCATGTCAGAAGTGGTGCCGTAGGCATCAAAACCCATCTTGGCGGCAATCGCCTTGCGTTTGGCTTGCTTGGGATCAGGCTCCTCGCGCTTGACGATACGACCGGGGATGCCAACCACCGTGGTGGCCTTGGGTACATTCTTGACCACCACCGCATTGGATCCAATCCGTGCACCATTACCCACCGTAATCGGCCCCAACACCTTGGCACCGGCCCCCACCACCACATCATTGCCCAGGGTGGGATGGCGCTTGCCCTTGTTCCAGCTGGTGCCGCCCAGGGTAACGCCGTGGTAGATGGTGCAGTCATCACCGATCACCGCGGTCTCGCCAATCACCACACCCATGCCATGGTCAATGAAGAAACGTCGCCCCAGGGTGGCACCCGGGTGGATCTCGATGCCGGTCATCCAGCGTGAAAAGCCGGCCAATACCCGAGCGAGCCACTTCAGGCCCCAGCCCCAGAGTCGGTGAGAAACCCGATGCAGAATCACCGCATGCAGGCCAGGGTAGACGGTCAACACCTCAAACACATTACGTGCCGCCGGGTCGCGCTCAAAGATACAGGCGATGTCTTCTCGCAGTCGTGCAAACATGGGGATCGCAATTCCTGACTAAAACCGAGGTGCTATTTTGACATAAATCCTTAGTCAAATGACAGGGTATTTTTACACCCTATCCCAGCTTGTCGACACTGGTGAGAATACCGCGCAGGATGTTCAACTCGGTTTTTTCCAACTGGGCCCGCAGGAACAGACGACGCAGGCGGCGCATCAGCTGGCGCGGGTTGTCCGGATCCAGAAAACCGGTATCCAGCATCACCTGCTCCAGGTGGCTCATCAGTCCGGCCAGCTCATCGGCGCTGGCCAGGGGCTCCTCACGCTTGGGGACCTTGGGCTGCCACTCCCCCAGGCGGGCCATATGCAGCTCATAGCTGATTACCTGGATTGCCGCCGCCACATTCAACGAGCTGTAGTCCGGATTGCAGGGGATATGTACCAGATAGTTACAGCTCTCCAGCTCCTCATTGCTCAGCCCGGAGTGTTCCCGGCCAAACACCAGGGCCACCTCGGTTTCATCCCCCTCGCCGGCAATCTGTTCGGCACAGCGACGGGCATCCAGCTGTGGCCAGGGGATGGTGCGCTGGGCGCGCGCGCTGGCACCATAGGCCAGCTGGCAACCTGCCAGCGCCTCGGGCAGACTGGCACAGATGGTCGCCTTCTCCAGGATATCCTCGGCCCCGGAGGAGCGGGCCGTTGCTTCGGGATCGGGAAAGCGATGTGGATTGACCAGATACAGACTGTCCAGGCGCATATTTTTCATTGCGCGGGCCGCCGCCCCGATATTGCCGGGGTGGCTGGTTTCAACCATGACGATACGAATCTTGGGAAACGACATGAATATTTTCCTGTGCACCACCCGAGTGCGCCTGTTGTGACCAGGGATCGAGCAGAATTGATGGTGATATTTCTCCGGCAGCCGTATAGAATACCGCACATTGCAGACCAAGTGGTCTTGCCAGCTATTTAACAATCCGGAGGCTCTCCCCATGCATCCCATGCTGAACACGGCTGTGCGCGCTGCGCGTCAGGCCGGTACTGTCATTTCCCGTTCCTTTGCCCATGTGGACAGCCTCAAGGTTGACAGTAAATCCCGCAATGACTTCGTCAGTGACGTCGATCGTCTCGCCGAGCAGGAGATCATCAAGACCCTGCGCAAGGCCTATCCGGATCATGCCATCCTCGCCGAGGAAAGCGGCGCTGCCAGCCATGGCAACGACGAATACCAGTGGGTCATCGATCCCCTGGATGGCACCACCAACTTCCTGCATGGCTTTCCCCAGTTCGCCGTCTCCATCGCCCTGCTCTACCGTGGCAAGCTGGATCAGGCGGTGGTCTATGACCCGATCAGCCAGGAACTCTATACCGCCAGCAAGGGTGGTGGAGCACAGCTGAACGGGCGACGGATTCGGGTGGCCGCCCGCAAGAATCTGGACGGCGCGCTACTGGGCACCGGCTTTCCCTTCCGCCGCCATGAACTGCTGGATGTCTACCTGGAGACCTTCCGTGCCCTGTTCAAGGACACTGCCGGGATCCGCCGACCCGGCTCCGCCGCGCTGGACCTGGCCTATGTGGCCGCCGGCCGTCTGGATGGTTTCTGGGAACTGGACTTGAATTCCTGGGACATGGCCGCCGGTGCACTACTGGTGGCCGAGGCCGGCGGCAAGGTTGGTGACTTTGGCGGTGGGGAAGACTATCTGGAAAGCGGCAATGTGATCGCTGGCAACCTGGATGTCTTTGCTGCGATGCAGAAACTGATCCAGCCCTGCCTGCCGGCACACATCAAGAAGTAAAACCGCCAATGGGGGCGGAGGTGCCCGCCCCTCTCCTGAATTCAATGCCCTGCTGTCGTAAAGTTTTGTTGCCATTGTCCGCTAAGGCCTGTGTTCCCGCTTTGAAGCAAGGCAACGGCATGCAAAAACAAATCAATCACAAGCTGGCCCTGGAAATGGCCATGCAGGACGTCATGGACAATCTGGAAGAGCTGGCCTACGAGCGGGCCTTTCAGGCGGGTGAATCCTGTTTTGAGATCCTCGCCATCGAGGCCACCCAGGTACCAGACCGCCACCGGCCCACACCACAGGGCAAACAGCGCGATATCTTTGCCCAGCAGGCCAGCATTATTCGCCTGAAAGTCGCCTGAATCCCAGGCGACCAGCTCTTAGCCCACCCCTTCCAGATAAGCCAGTTCATCCTCGCTGAAACCGGCCTCGCGCCTGGCCTCAATATGGAACGGCGGGCGCAGCGGTCCATCCATGTATTCATCCAATAGTTGCTGGTAACGGCTCATCGGTTCCAGGCCGCGTTCGGCACACCGCGACAGATACCAGCGATTACCGATCGCCACATGGCCGATCTCATCACGCAGGATGATATCCAGACAGGCCGCCCCGGCCGTATCCCCCACCGTCAACAGCTTTGCCTTGATCCCGGGACTGACATCCAGGCCGCGCGCTTCCAGACAGCGTGGTACCAGGGCCATCCGTACCAGCACGTCATGGGCAGTTTTTTGTGCCATCTCCCACAGGCCATTGTGGGCTGGATAATCCCCATAATCCTGGCCCAGGCCGCGCAGATGCTCACGCAGCATCACAAAGTGGCTAGCCTCCTCATCGGCCACCTGTAACCAGTCGAGATAAAATGACGAGGGCATGCCCCGAAAACGATACACCGCATCCAGGGCCAGATTGATGGCGTTGAACTCGATATGACAGAGGGCATGAAACAAGACCGCCCGGCCTTCCACCGTGCTGGGCTTGCGCCTGGGCAGATCGCGCGGCTGCACCAGCTCAGGCCTGGCCGGACGACCAGGATCGGCAATGGCCTGTACTGCACCCGCATCCTCGACAGCGAGCTCGCCGGCCAACCAGGCCGCACGCAGGGCATGGGTCAGCGCGACCTTCTGATCCGCATCCGGACACATCAATGCCTGATGGGCCAGTTCAAACAGATTAAGAGTATTCATTCGGGGAATCTTACCACTTCCAGCCCAGTAACAAGTCCATCACATTGGTCCCGGTCGGACCGGTGCTGATCAGATCGCCACTGGCCGCCAGAAAAGCCCCGGCATTGGCACGAGCCAAAGCCAGCTCGGCAGAAACCCCCTCCGCCTCGCCACGGGCAAGGGTCTGTCCGTCCATCAGACCACCGGCATCACAAGTCGGCCCGTCACTGCCATCGGTCGCTGCCGCCAGCAGCAAGACATTCTCCTGTCCGGCAAGAGATTTCGCAGCCCACAAGGCCAGCTGCTGATTGCGCCCACCGCACCCCGGCTCGGCAGGCAATACCACGGTACTCTCCCCACCCCATACATGCAGCCCGGGCGGCCCGGCCAATAGTTCGGCACAGCAGTCCTGCGCCACCTGTTCCGCCTTGCCCTGGAACAGGGCATCGTGCCACACCACCGGCAAACCCATCGCCCTCGCCCGTTCCACCGCCGCCTCACAGGCCATTCGGTTGTTGGTCACAATATGGCTTTCACAATGCGTCTCAACGACGGGCGCAGGCGGCTGGCATAGCCGCGCGATCCACTCAGGTAACACCGGCAGCTCTTGCTCAAAGGAAGGGATTAGCGGCCCCGAACCGATCACCGCCGGATCATCACCGGGCACATCGGCGATCAACAACTGCACACAGCGCCTGCCGCGTAAATGAGGCAACAGCCGTCCACCCTTAATCAACGACAGCCGCTTGCGCACCCGGTTGATAACATCGATATCCAGGCCGCTCCCCAACAGATAAGCATTCACCTCGGCCAATTGCTCCAGTGTCATCCCCTCGGGCAAGACTTCCACCAGCGCCGAGGCCCCACCGGAGAGCAACACCAGCAGGGGACGGCCCACCGGCAGGCCTTGCAGAAATTCCAGCAGGGACGATCCGGCCAGCAGGCTACGCTCATCCGGGACTGGATGCCCCCCTTCCAGCCACCGCTCACCGGGCCGCGCCTGGCCACCGTGATCGGCCTTGGTGATCACCAACACCTCACGCAAACGCGCACCCAAACCCTCACGCGCCCCCTGCAGCATCGCCCCCGCCGCCTTGCCGATGGCCAACACCGCCCATTCTCCATCCAATGGATGCTGTTGCAGCCAAGCGGTCACCGCACGATCACCGGCCACGGCATGAAGTGCGGCCTGGTAGATCTCCAGTAACTGTCTGCGGTGAGTAAAGATTGGCGTCATCGATAGGCACATGTCGGTCAAGCCACTCTTCAATAGTGAGAGCGAGGGAAACAAGGGATAAGCAACACCGTCCATTCTACACGCCTAGGCATGAACCCAATCGCGAAAATGTGCCCAGGGTTTATGACTACCCGCGAGATCAGTGATCAACAGAACTTGGCACAGCAAGATGGCTAAGGAGGCAGGTCAAAATAATACTGTCAACACCGAGGGTGTGGCTGGACCATCAATGCAAGGCGCGTTTCGCAGGTAATGGCTGCGCCCTTGCCAAGAAACCTAACACAGCAGTGATGGCCCAGGTGCGGCCGAATGTCAATATTATTGGTAACAGCTCCCCCCCTCTTGGGAGTATTCATGCCGCGGAGATAACGGCTTACTGTCCACAAAGACAATCTTACCGCAGACGACTACAGGACGTAGTCGGTTGGCGGTGACTGGAACATATCGCCCAGGCACAGAGGTATTTAATGGTGTGTTTGCACCACATCGGTGCCCATATGCTACCGACCATCCATGATCGTTTCCCTCATCCATGCTCTTGTCCATTTGTCGCGAACCTCGGCCGTCTAACGGTACCAGCAGGCCATCACTTCACTCGCCTGTTCACTTTTCTATGATCGGAGATGAGGAAGAGTAATTTCGTCCCGCCGAATGCACCGACCTGAAAGCTCTGCTTTTTACGGAATAGTTGTTCTGCCCTCCGTAATTGTCATCAAACTGTCACTGCATCGTCACAATCGGGCACTATTCTTCCCGTCATCGACACTTGTCTAGATGACTACACATGAACCTTTACGTTGTTGATCGTGACTCTGGCCTGGCGCTGTACGTGCAGATCGCTCGTCAGCTTGAAAATCTTGTGCTGAGCCAGTACGCCCCCGGCAGTCGCCTGCCGGCCGAGGCTGAGCTAGCGCAGCGTTTTTGTGTCAATCGCCACACCCTGCGCCGTGCGGTGGATGAGTTGGTGGACGTGGGGCTGCTGGAACGCCGACATGGGCTGGGGGTGTTCGTCCTTGATACCCAGCTGGACTATCGGATTGATCAGGCCACCCGCTTCACCGAGAACATCAGTGCGTTGGGCTTTATGAGCGAGAACCGAATTCTGCGCAAGCAGGCCCTCCCGGCCATCCGCGGGGTGGCTCAGCGGCTGGACATCATGGAAGGTGAGATGGTGCACTGGATTGAAACGCTACGCCTGGTGGAACAGCGGCCCATGTGCCTGATTTCGCACTTTGTGTCTACAAAAAAATTCCCGGATCTGTCCGAGCGCTTTGTTGATGCTTCATTGCATACCCTACTGCGTGAGGGCTATGGCTGCACGCTGCGACGCAGTGAAAGCCTGGTAACAGCGGTGCTCCCGCAAGGTGAGGACGCCAAGTTGCTGGGCATGCCACAGAACCGTCCGGTGCTGCGGGTAAAGAGCGTGAACGTGAACGATCGGGATGGTACCCCGGTCGAGTACGCCATCACCCGGTTCCGCGCCGACCGGATCCAACTGCGCATTAACCCTTAAGGTCTCGCAAACCACACTTTTCGTCATCACACTTACAGGAGCTCAAGCAATGTATCGTAAACAACCTCTTCGTCGCAAATTGCTGGCCGCAGGGCTGGCACTACTGGCCATGCCGTTGGCGGCCCTGGCCAGCCAGAACGATGGTTCGGCCAGCCAGCCGCTGCGCGTGATCCTGGTACCCGCCGATGGCGGTACAGAGGATGGCACCAAGAAAGATTTTGAGCCGATCTTCTCGGCCATCGGGCAGTCCACCGGCCTGCACTTCGACATCAAGGTGGGCCAGAGTTATGGCTCGGTGGTGGAGGCCATGTGCACTGGTGCTGCCGATATCGCTTGGTATGGCCCACTGTCCTACCTTCAGGCACGCGAGCGCGGTTGTGCCGAGTTATTGGCCCTGGCCGTGCGCAAGGGTGGTTCGGTCTACTATTCCGGCATGTTCGCCCGTGCCGACAGTGGCATCAACAACACCTCAGACCTCAAGGGCAAGCGGGTCGCGCTGGGTGATGTGAACTCCACTTCCAGCTTCGCGGTACCGGTGGCGATGATGATGGAACAGGGTGTGCAACCCGCGCGTGATCTGGCTGGCATCAATATGACCGGTAGCCATGCCAACGTATTGAAGGCGCTGGCCGAGGGCTTGGTGGATGCCGGTGGTGCCTCCTTCGACTCCTATGAAAAGGCCGTCAACAGCAAGGCCATCGACCCCAGCCAGATCACAGTCATCGCCAAGAGCAGCCCCATCCCCTATCCACCGCTGGCGGTGCATCCCCAGGTCGATGGCCTAGTAAAAACCAAGCTGCGCAATGCCTTCAACAATGTCCACCAGCTGCCCGGTATCACCAGGGATCAGATCCGTGGTTATGGTGGTGGTCGCGTAGACGGTTATACCGCCGAGGTCAGTGAGCAGGACATGACCAACGCCGGCAAGATGTTCAGTCTGGTCACCGACCAAGTGAAAGAGGACATCATGCGCAAAGCCAGCCGACGCTAGTCCCCCTCGAACCGCTCCGTAGCCATTCATCGCTCACGGGGTAGTTCAACCCATGTCTCAATTGACAGGAGCAAATACCATGATCCAGTTTGATGCCATTCACAAGGTATGGCCCGACGGCACCCAGGCGCTGTGTAACGTCTCACTCGAGATCCCACGCGGCCAATTCTGCGTGGTACTCGGCCCCTCCGGTGCGGGCAAGTCCACGTTGCTGCGAGCGGTCAACGGCCTGATGCGCCCCAGTGGCGGACGGGTATTGATCGATGACATTGAGTTCAACCTCGGCAGCGAACGTCAGCTGCGCCAGCGGGTGGCGATGATCCACCAGCACTTTAATCTTACCAATCGCATGAGCGTGGCAGCCAATGTGCTGGCCGGGGTGTTGCCCTCGGTTTCCACGGTGCGAGCACTGTCCGGCTGGTTCAAACCGGAGCAGCGTCACAAGGCCTGCCAGTTGCTCGATCGGGTCGGCCTCACCCCCACCCATCTGAAGCGCCGTGCTGGTGATCTGTCCGGCGGCCAGCAGCAGCGTGTGGGGATCGCCCGTGCCTTCATGATGGACCCGGAAGTGGTACTGGCCGATGAGCCAGTGGCCAGCCTGGATCCGAAGATCTCGCGTGACATCCTGGGTTTGATCCGCGATGCGGCCCGCGAACAGGGTGCCACCGTATTGTGCAGTTTGCACCAGATCGATCTGGCGCGTGAATTCGGTGATCGCATCGTTGGCATGCGCAACGGACGTGTGGTATTCGATGGCAGCCCCGCAGAATTCACCGATGACTGTGTCAGGTCGCTCTACGAGGGCGCTCACTGGGATGATAGTGCCGACGATGCCGAGCAGAACGAGCCGGTACAGCGCTCAGTCGCATAAAGAGGAACGATCATGAATTCACGTCCTATCCCCGTGCCTCCGCAGGGCACTGCACTGCACTGGCAGCTCAATACCCCCTACAATTACAAGCATCTGTTGGTGTTGTTCGCCATCGTCGTGCTGCTGCTGGTGACCGGTCAGCGCACCGAGATGGATCGCATGCTGGTGATGACCACCGAGGCGGTCGGCAATCTGCTCGGTATTGCCGATGATTCCCAGGTGGTGCGCGGTCTGTCACGGGTTGGCGAGGCCATGTGGCCGCCGATGATCAGCGAAAGCGACGAGATAAGCCGCCTGCCGGATCTGGATCGCGACAAGCTGCCGTTGTTCTCACGCATCGAGGTACAGCAGCGCGTCGAACAAAGGATGAACCTGGAGACCCTACAACTGGAGGCCACCACCGATACCATAGAGGTGCTGATTAAGCCCGTGGGCTATCTCTGGACGGTGTTCGTCAAGATGATCGAGACGCTGGAGATCGCCCTGTGGGGCACCATCCTCTCGGTGTTTCTATCGATCCCGCTGGCCTATTTCGCGGCGCGCAACTACAGCCCCAACCGCTACATCTACACCGCCGCGCGTGGCATCATCAGCCTGCTGCGTTCGGCCCCGGAGTTGATCGTGGCGCTGTTTCTGGTACTGGCCTATGGTTTTGGCCCCATCGCCGGGGTACTAGCGCTGGGCCTGCATGCGGCCGGCTTTCTGGGCAAGTTCTACGCCGAGGATATCGAAAACGCCGACAAGAAACCCCAGGAGGCCCTGGAAGCGATCGGCGCCGGCAAGATCAAGACCCTCTGGTATGGCGTGCTGCCACAGGTTATCCCGCAATACATTGCCTACACCACCTACATTCTGGATCGTAACCTGCGCATGGCCACGGTGATCGGCCTGGTGGGCGCCGGTGGTATCGGCCAGGAGCTCAAGGGACGTTTCGATATGTTCCAGTACGGCCATGTCATGACCATACTGATCGCCATCTTCCTGTTCGTGTTCATTCTCGACCAGGTGCAGGCACGCATCCGCGCCCGACTGATCTGAACGATTATTACCTCCAAGGACAACGTATGAACCACGCTTATGAGATCCCCGCCCGCGGACAATGGCTACGGTTGTGGTCGGCCCTGTCGGCCCGTCCGCTCAAGGTTCTGGCAGAAGGTCTTGCCGAACGCTACGCGGCGGAAGACCTGACCCTGCCACAATCGGGTCTGGGCCTGCTGCCGCTGTGCGATAGCGCCCTGGGCGATACCTACTACCTGGGCGAGCTGCCCTTGGCCCAGGCTCATGTGCGCCTGCACACCGAAGACGGGCAGACGGTAGAGGGCGCCGCTACCCTGATGGATGACCGAGCCGGCCTGGCCCGCGCACTGGCGATCCTCGATGGGGTACTGGCCGCGCGCCTGCCTGGACATGACCAGGCCGCCCAACTACTGGCCGAGGGAGCTGCCGTGGTGGCCGAGCAGACACGCCAGCGCCAGGCCCTGCTGGCCGCCACACGGGTGGACTTTTCCCTGCTCGGCAGCGCCGGAGAAGACGACGATGAATGAGTCCATAGCCATGCATGCAAATCCCAAAACGTCGCCATCGATCTGGCAGGCGGCCCGCCAGCAAAAAGCCTTTCGTCAACTGATGCAGGCCTTTGCCTACCCGGGCCGGACGCTGCCACTGGCCGAAGTGGGAGAGGACACCACCCTGCTGCTGCTGGCCACCCTGGTGGACGGAGGCTGCCGTCTGGCCGATCCGCAGCAACAACTCAACCAAGACGACTTGCAGCGCCTGGGGGTGACGCGCAGCGCCAGCGATGCAGCCGACTACCTGCTATGCCAGGGCACCCGCCCGCTGGAGGCCGAGCCCCGCCTGGGCACGCTTGAGAACCCTGAACAGGGCGCCACCATCGTGCTGCAGGTTGCTAGCCTGGCGCAGGGTAGCAGTCTCACCCTCAGCGGCCCCGGCATCCGTGATCGCCACCACTTGCAGGTAAGCGGGGTGGATCCGGACTGGTGGATTCGACGCGAGGCCTGGAACGCCCACTTTCCCCTGGGCGTGGACATGATCCTGGTGAGTGAAGAGGCAGTCATCGCGCTGCCTCGCACCACCACACTGCGATATACCAAAGGAGCACGCTGATGGGATACGTTGCCATCAAGGGTGGGGGTCGTGCCATCGCCGGCACCGAGGCCGCCCTGGAGTCACTGCGCTGTGCCGAGGGCGAGGCCGGCACCCCGCTGAGTCTTGACGCCATCGAACAACAGCTGCGTCTGCTGACCTCGCGGGTGGTCTCCGAGGGTGGGCTCTACCACCCGCGTCTGGCGGCGTTGGCGATCAAACAGATGCAGGGGGATACGTTGGAGGCGGCCTTTGCCCTGCGCGCCTACCGCTCCACCAAGCCGCGCCTGCTCGACCTGCCGCTGCAGGAAACCGGCCCAATGCGCCTGATCCGACGCATCTCCAGCGCCTTCAAAGATATCCCCGGCGGACAAATGCTCGGCCCCACCACCGACTACGCCCTGCGCCTGATGCGCCTGGACCTGGCCGATGAAAGCCCCGAGGCCTTTCGTGCCGTCTCGCGCCGTTTTCTCGATGGCGTGGACGAAGCTACGTTGCCCGATAGCTTCCCCAAGGTGGTCGATGCACTGCGCCACGAGGGCCTGCTGCTACCGCTAGAACGAAACGCGACCACGGCCTTCGATATCACCCGCGACCCACTGGTGTTTCCGGTGCCGCGTTCTGCAGCGCTGGCCACCATGGCGCGAGCCGAAACCGGCTCACTGCTGGCCATCGCCTATTCCAATATGCGCGGCTATGGCGATGTACATCCCACCATCGCCGAGCTGCGAGTGGGCTATCTGCCGGTGATGCTGCCGCATCCGGTCAGCGGCGAGCCGGTGGAGATCGGCGAGGTGCTGATCACCGAGTGCGAGGTGGTGGCGATGTACGAAGCACAGGAAGATGCCAGTGTCGAGGGAGACGGGACCGAAAATCAAACCAGCCCACCCACCTTCACCTTGGGCTACGGCGCCTGCTTCGGCCACAACGAGACCAAGGCGATCTCCATGGCCATCCTCGACCGCGCCCTGCAAAAGGGCATGCGCGACGGTCCGAGCAACCCCTCGGAGGACCCGGAGTTTGTGCTCCTGCACATCGATGGCGTCGACTCCATGGGCTTTGCCAGCCACTACAAGATGCCGCATTACGTGACCTTCCAGTCCGACATGGACCGGCTGCGCACCACGCGCGACAAAGCCACGGCGGCCCCTAAACCGCAAGGAGACTCGGCATGAACCCCGGCTATGAACTACCGCTCGACGAAGCGGCCTACAGCTTCGGCTTTCTGGACGAGTACGCCAAGCGCGAGGTGCGCCGCACGATTCTCAAAGCCATCTGCATTCCCGGCTATCAGACGCCCTATGCCTCGCGCGAGATGCCCATGGGCCGAGGCTTCGGCACCGGTGGACTGCAGGTAACCTTGTCACTGGTCGGACCCGGCGACACGGTCAAGGTCATCGACCAGGGCGCGGACGACTCGGTCAACGCGGTCAATCTGCGCAAGTTCATCGAGCTGACCTGCCCGAAGGTAGATACCACCGAACACACCCGGGATGCCAGCCTGATCCAGTCGCGCCACCGCGTGCCGGAAATGCCGCTCACCGAAGCGCAGGTGCTCGTCCTGCAGGTGCCTTACCCGGACCCGCTGGTGGTGGTGGAGCCTTCCGAGGCGCGGCGCAAGGTGATGCATGGCGAGGGGGACTACTCGCGCCTGCTGACCAAGCTCTACGAAGACATTGTGCAATTCGACGAAATCACCATCTCGCATCGCTACCCCACACGCATCAATGGCCACTATGTGATCGACCCCAGCCCGATCCCACGCTACGACGTGCCGCGCCTGCACCACTGCCCGGCGCTGATCCTGCTGGGGGCCGGACGTGAGAAGAAGATCTACGCGGTGCCGCCGTATACCCGCGCCGAACCGCTGGTCTTCGATGACGTGCCGTTTCGCACCGAGGACTTTCGCGACGCCCAGGGCCAGCGCCGCGCCTGTGCCCGCTGCGGCACTCGCGACAGCTTCCTCGACGAACTGATCGACGATGACGGGAACAAGCTCTGGCAGTGTTCCGATTCCGACTATTGCAACAGTCAGCTGGCCAGCGGCCAAGACTCGACACGGGAGGTGGCGCAATGAAACGCATTCTCGAAGTCCGTGGCCTGAGCAAGATCCACGGCCACGGTTGCCCACGCTGCATCGACAGCACCGGCCCGGAGGTGGACAGCAATATCTGCCCGCACTGCGGTGCGGTGGTGGCCGCCCACGACATCAGCTTCGACCTGCACGAGGGCGAGATCCTCGGCATCATGGGCGAATCGGGCAGCGGCAAATCGACCCTGGTCAAGACCCTTTTCTTCGATGAGACGCCCACGGTGGGCGAGGTGCTGTTCTTTGACGGCGAACGCCAGTGGGACCTGTTCGCGCTGAACGCCGCCGAGCAGCGTTGGCTGCGCAACCACCGCTTCGGCATGGTGTATCAGAACCCACACCTGGGTCTGAACTTCAAGGTCTCCGCCGGCGGCAACATCGCCGAGCGGCTGCTGATGAGTGACCTTTCGCACTATGGCGAAATACGCGAGCGGGCGCGGCAACTGCTCGCGCGCACCGAGGTGCTGCCGGAGCGGATGGACGAGTCGCCGAAGCAGTTCTCCGGCGGCATGCAACAGCGCGTGCAGATCGCCAAGGCCCTGGCCACGCAGCCGCCCTTGCTGTTCCTCGACGAGGTGACGACGGGCCTGGACCTCTCCGTGCAGGCCCGAATCCTCGATCTGATCCTGGAAATTCAGCAGGAACTGGGCACCGCCATGATCGTGGTCACCCACGACCTGGGGGTAATCCGCCTGCTCACCGGGCGCACCATCGTGATGAAATACGGCCGGGTGATCGAATCCGGCCTCACCGACCAAATCCTCGAAGACCCCCAGCACGCCTATACCCAGCGGCTGGTGGCCTCGGCGCTGTAAGGAGGCCGCAATGCCGACACCTATACTTGAAATCGACGGCCTATCCAAGCAGTTCACCCTGCACGATCAAGGCCAGTGCATCCCCTCCTGCGAGCAGGTAGCGCTAGAGGTTTACCGCGGCGAGCTGACCGCCCTGGTCGGCCCCACCGGGGCCGGCAAGTCCTCGGTGCTCAAGGCCATCTATCGCACCTACCTGCCCAGCAGCGGGCGCATCCTCTACCGGGATGCCGAGGACAGAATCACCGACCTGGCCCAGGCCAGCGAGCATCGTATCCTGGAATTGCGGCGGCGCGAGATTGGCTTTGTCACCCAGTTCCTGCACTGCCTGCCACGCAAGAGCGCACTGGAGGTGGTGGCCGAACCACTGCTCCGCCGTGGTGGCAACCGCGAGGCGGCTGCCGAACAGGCCAGCGAGCTGCTCAGCTTGCTCAATGTGCCCGAACGCTTGTGGCAGGTGTCACCGGCCACCTTCTCAGGTGGCGAGAAACAGCGCGTCAACCTGGCGCGCGGGCTAATTGCCCGTCCGCGCCTGCTGCTACTGGACGAACCCACCGCCAGTCTGGATCCAGCCACCACTGATCGCGTGGTCGAGCTGCTCCAGGCGATCAAGGGCGAGGGCGTGGCCATGCTGGCCATCTTTCACCACCCACAACTGGTCGAGCGCCTGGCCGAACAGGTCGTTACCCTGCAGCCGCCGCGCCCGACCCCTGCAATGCTGGAGGCACACACATCATGACATCCACCCTATTGACCCACGCCCGCGTGGTATTGGCCGATGAAATCCACGACGACGTGGCGGTGCTGATCGAAGGAGATCGCATCGCGGCACTCGATCCGACTGGCCATGCCGGTGCCAGCGAGATCGATCTGTCCGGACGCACCCTGATGCCCGGCATGATCGACCTGCACTGCGATGCACTGGAAAAGGAAGTGGAGCCCCGCCCCGGCGTGCATTTTCCACTGGCCTTCGCCTGCGCCCAGGCCGACAAGCGCAATGCCGCCGCCGGCATCACCACGGTGTTTCACGCCTTGTCCTTCGCCAACCACGAGCTGGGGGTACGCAACAACGCCTTCGCCGCCGAGATCGCCCGCGCCATCGGTGACTGGCAGCGCCACGCGCTGGTCGATAATCGCGTACATCTGCGTTACGAGGTCACTGACCAGAGTGCCCCGCCGCTGCTGGCCAGCCTGCTGCGCGAGGGCCACGCGCAGTTGATCTCATTCATGGACCACAGCCCTGGCCAGGGCCAGTTCCGTGATGTGGAGGCCTACAGCGCCTACCTGGCCAAGACCTACAAGACCGACGCCAGCCAGCTGGATGCCATCCTGGCACAAAAGGCCGAGGCTGCCGAAGGCGCCATGGCGCGCATGATGCAACTGGCCGAACTGGCCGGTCAGCTGCGGGTGGCCATCGCTAGCCACGATGACGACAGCCCCGCCAAGGTCGATACCGTCAAGGCGCTGGGGGCAGTGATCTCGGAATTCCCGGTCAATCTGGAAACGGCCCAGGCGGCGCGCGCCGCTGGCCTGGCCACGCTGTTCGGCGCCCCCAATATCCTGCGCGGGCAATCCCAGTCCGGCAATATGCGCGCGCTGGATGCGGTGCTGGCCGGGGTGGCCGACTGCCTGTGCGGTGACTATTCACCGGCTGCGCTGCTGCCCTCGGTGATGCGTCTGCCGGACCTGGCCGGGATCGCCCTGCCCGAGGCAGTGGCGCTGGTGACTCGTAACCCAGCACGCGCCGCCGGCCTGCACGACCGTGGCGAGATCGCGGTAGGCCAACGTGCCGACCTGATCGCGGTGCGCGAATTGGGCGGGCTGCACCAGGCCGAGCGAGTCTGGAGCGCCGGCAGGCTGACGCTCGATGCCCGCTTTGATCCGCAACAGGGTCACTAACATGGCGGCTTATCTAATCTATGTGGTCGGTGCCTCCGGCTGCGGCAAGGACAGCCTGATGGCCTATGCCCGCCAGCACCTGGCCAGCGAGCCGGGGGTCTGCTTCGCCCACCGCTATATCACCCGCCCCGCCGATGCTGGTGGTGAAAACCATGTGGCGCTCAGCGAGGCGGAGTTCAGCGCACGACTGGCCGGACGTCTGTTCGCCCTGCACTGGCACAGCCATGGCCTGCGCTACGGCGTGGGCACCGAGATCAACCAGTGGCTGGCCAAGGGGATTAGCGTCGTGCTGAACGGCTCACGCGCCTATCTGCAAGAGGCGCGCCAACGCTACCCGGAACTATTGCCGGTGGTCATCGACGTCTCCCCCGAGGTGTTACGCCAGCGCCTACTGGCGCGCGGACGCGAGGACACCGAAGAGGTGGAGCGCCGCCTGGCCCGCCATGCCCGGCTACGCAAGGGCACCCCCAGCGGCGCACTGGTGATTCATAACGACGGCCCCATCGAACAAGGCGGTGAGGCCCTGGTGGCGCTGATCCGCCGCTACAGCCGAGGGAACAGCGCATGCGCCTGAGCTTTCTTGGTACCGGTGCTGCGGGCGGGGTGCCGCTGTATGGCTGTGATTGCCCGGCCTGCCGTCGTGCCGCCAGCTCGGTGCCGCACCAGCGTCAGCCCTGTAGCGCCCTGATCGAGGCCGATGGCACCCGCATCCTGATCGATGCCGGGCTGTGCGACCTGCACCAGCGCTTCCCCCCGGGCACACTGGACGCCATCGTACTCACCCACTACCATCCGGACCATGTGCAGGGCCTGTTTCACCTGCGCTGGGGCAAGGGTGAGGTGCTGCCGGTATACGGCCCGCCCGACAGCCAGGGTTGCGCCGATCTGTTCAAACACCCCGGCGTGCTGGCGTTTCACGCGCAGCGCAAATTCGTACCCTTTCGCATCGGCACGTTGCGCCTGACCCCGTTGCCCTTGCAACACTCCAAGGTTACCTTTGGCTACGCCATCGAGAGCGCGGGCGCAACGCGTTTGGCCTATCTTACCGACACCCTCGGCCTGCCACCCAAAACCGGCGCATTCCTGCGCCAGTGGGGGCGTTTCGCGATGGCCATCGACTGCACCCACCCGCCACGGCAGGCCCCCAGCAACCACAACGACTGGCACGCCGCGCTGGCGTGCATCGAGCGCAGTGGCGCGCAACGCGCCTGGCTCACCCATATCGGCCACGAGCTCGACAGCTGGCTGCTGGCACAACAACCTGGCCTGCCCGAAGGGGTGTGCGTGGCCAGTGACGGCGATTGCCATGAGCTGGATGTATGAGCGCCACCCTGGCCTTGAGCCTATCGGTGGTGATGCATGTGATCTGGAACCTGATGGCCCGACACCTGCCCGCCGCAGCCATGCCGCTGTGGTGGGTGTTACTGGCCCATCTGCTGCTACTGGCCCCATGGGGGATCTGGGAGCTACTGCGCACCGCCAGCTGGTCGCAGGAAACCGTGCTCCTGCTGCTGGTATCGGCGACAGCAAATGTGATTTATTTCCTTGGACTTGCCCGCGCCTACGAGCATGCCCCGGTGGCGCTGGTCTATCCACTGGTGCGCAGCTCGCCACTGCTGATCGCCATCTGGGGCAGCCTGTTTTTTGACCAACAGCTCTCGCATGGTGCCTGGCTGGGGATAGGGATCAGCGTCATCGGGCTGTGGCTCATGGCCGCCAGCGCCAACCACGGCAGCGACCGGCACGCCCTGCCCTGGACCCTGCTGGCGATGCTGGCCACCAGCGTCTACTCGTTGAGCGACAAGGCGGCCACCGCGCAGATCCCCAGCTTCATGGGGCTGGTGGGTTTCCTGTCGGTGGGCTATCTTGCTTCCTGGCTAGCCCTTAGCTGGCGCCTGCACCGCCAGAGTGGGCGCTGGATACCTGCGC
Organism: Gammaproteobacteria bacterium; assembly: GCA_014859545.1. Classification (GTDB taxonomy): domain Bacteria; phylum Pseudomonadota; class Gammaproteobacteria; order Thiohalomonadales; family Thiohalomonadaceae; genus SLDE01. The sequence goes on along the minus strand of JACUTZ010000005.1, from coordinate 12,181 downwards.
AGCGGATCAAGATCCTGCCGCTGCTGGTCGGTGGCTTATGTATCGGCTTGGCCTATGCGCTGGTGATCCATGCCATGCGTGAACTCAGCGCGGCCGAAGCGGTGAGCTACACCAATGCGGGTATCGTACTGGCCACCCTGGCCTCCATCCTCCTGTTCAAGGAAAGGCACGCCTGGGGCAGACGCATACTAGCGGTGACAGTGATCACGCTTGGTCTGATTGTGTTGGCCTGCTATTAGAGGCCATCTCCACATTGAGCGCGAGCTCGACGCCCTGGCCTAAAGTCGGTTCTTTTGACCTTAACCTGCCAAGCCCCGCGCCAGATCCGCCTTGAGATCCTCGATATCCTCCAGACCCACCGAGATCCGCACCAGGCCGTCGCTGATCCCGGCCTGTTGACGCTGCTCGGGCGTCAGGCGACCGTGGGTGGTGGTGGCCGGGTGGGTGATGGTGGTCTTGGTATCGCCCAGGTTGGCGGTGATCGACATCACCCTGGTGCCATCGATCACCTTCCAGGCCTGGGGCTGGCCGCCTTCCAGTTCGAAGGAGAGGATGCCGCCAAAACCGGTTTGTTGGCTGCTTGCCAGTTCGTGTTGCGGATGGGAAGCCAGGCCCGGATAGTGGACGCGGGCCACGCCCGGCTGTTGCTCCAGCCATTGGGCCAGGGCCAGGGCATTCTCGCAATGGGCGCGCATGCGCAATTTCAGCGTTTCCAGACCCTTGAGGAAGATCCAGGCATTGAAGGTGCTCATAGTAGGGCCGGCACTGCGCAGAAAGCTGTAGACCTGATTGCCGACCAGTTCGGCATTACCCACCACGGCCCCGCCCATCGCCCTGCCCTGCCCGTCGATGTACTTGGTGGCGGAGTGGATCACCACATCGGCACCAAGCTTGAGCGGCTGTTGCAGGGCCGGGGTACAGAAGCAGTTGTCCACCACCAGCAAGGCACCATGGGCATGGGCCAGTTCAGCCAGGCGCGGGATATCGGCCACCTCGGTGAGTGGATTGGAGGGGGTTTCCAGGAACAGGAACCGGGTGTTGGGACGGATCGCCTGCTCCCAGCCGCTATAGTCGGTCTGATCCACATAGCTGATCTCAACCCCGAACTTGGCCATAAAGTTGTTGAACAACACCGTGGTGGTGCCGAAAATAGCCCGCGAGGAGACGATGTGATCGCCCGCCTTCAATAGCCCCATGCAGGTGGCGAGGATCGCCGCCATGCCGGAGCTGGTGGCGACACAGCTCTCGCCGCCTTCCAGGGCCGCCAGGCGCTGCTCGAAGGTGCGTACGGTGGGATTGGTAAAGCGCGAGTAGATATTGCCCGGTTCGGTACCGCCAAAACGGGCGGCCGCCTGGGCGGCGGATTCGAAGGTGAAACTGGAGGTGGGAAAGATCGGCTCGCTCTGCTCGCCCTCGCTGGTACGCACCTGCCCGGCGCGCACCGCCAGGGTATCAAAGCCCAGCGCATCCCAATCATCGCGTGAAATCGTCATTGTCCGTCCTCATTGGTCAGGGCTTTGTGGCAAAAGATTTTCACCGCAGAGACGCAGAGTACGCAGAGAAAACATGGCGCATCAATCCTCTTGTGCATCCTGTCGGGGGGGGCATGCCGTCAATGACCCACGCTGGGAACACCTGACATGATGCTACACGCTTGGCATTTCTCTGCGTACTCTGCGTCCTCTGCGGTTCAAGCTTTTCTTGTCAGTTGTTGTTGTGCATCTCGATGATGGCATTGTCGCGTTTGTTGCGCTCGTCCTTGGCTTGATCGCTGCGGGAGTCCTGCAGGTTCTGCAGGTAGGCCTCGGTCACATCCCCGGTGATGTATTCGCCGTTAAACACCGAGGCATCGAAACGGGTGACCTGGGTCTTGTTCTTTTTATAAAGCACCGCGGCGATCAGGTCATCCAGTTCCTGATAGAACAGACGGTCGGCGCCGATCGCCTCGGCAATCTGTACCTCATCACGGCCATGACCGATCAGCTCGGCGGTGGACGGCATATCGATGCCATAGACATTGGGGAAGCGTACCGGCGGCGCGGCAGAGGCAAAATAGACCTTGTTGGCACCGGCATCGCGAGCCATTTGAATGATTTGCTGGGAGGTGGTGCCGCGCACAATCGAGTCGTCCACCAGCAAGACATTCTTGCCCTTGAATTCCAGCTCGATGGGGTTGAGCTTTTGGCGCACCGATTTCTTGCGCTGCTGCTGGCCAGGCATGATGAAGGTGCGGCCGATATAGCGATTTTTGATAAAGCCTTCCCGATAATTAACCCCCAGGCTATTGGCCAACTGCAGGGCCGAAGTGCGGCTGGTATCCGGGATCGGGATCACCACATCGATATCATGCTCCGGCCAGTCTTGCAGCATCCGCTGGGCCAGTTTTTCGCCCATACGCAGACGCGCCTTGTAGACCGAAATGCCGTCGATGATGGAGTCCGGGCGCGCAAAATACACATATTCAAAGATACAGGGCGAATGTGTCACTGTTTCGGCACACTGTTTGGCGTGGAAGTTACCGGCCAGGTCAACGAACACCGCCTCACCCGGTTCCACATCACGCAGGCGTTCAAAGGCGAGCGCATCGATGGCGACACTCTCGGAGGCCGCCACATATTCATCACCACCGGCGCTGCTGCGCTTGCCGATCATCAATGGGCGGATCCCATTCGGATCACGAAAGGCAACCATGCCATAGCCAATGACCATCGCCACCACCGCATAGGCACCCTTGACGCGCTTGTGTACGCGTGCCACCGCTTCGAAGATGTCATGTTCATCGATACGATACTTGCCCTGGCGCTGCAATTCATGGGCAAACACATTCAACAGAATCTCGGAATCGGAGCTGGTATTGATGTGGCGCAAATCCTCGCGAAACAGATCTTCCTTGAGGCTGTCTGCATTGGTCAGGTTGCCGTTGTGGGCCAGGGCAACCCCGTAGGGGGAATTGACGTAGAAGGGCTGTGCCTCGGCCGAAGAGGAACAACCAGCGGTGGGATAACGCACATGCCCAATTCCCATATTGCCCTGCAGGCGCAGCATGTGGCGGGTATGAAAGACATCACGCACCAGGCCATTGTCCTTGCGCAGATACAGACGATCGTCGTCACAGGTCATGATCCCGGCGGCATCCTGGCCGCGGTGTTGCAAAACCGTCAGACCGTCATAGATCATTTGGTTGACAGTGGTTGTTGCTACGATGCCGATGATCCCGCACATGCCTTCAATTCACCTCTAGTAACGAATATTTTCTGCAATGTCATCCGGCAGATACTGCCGGATCCACAGGGCAAGATCCTGGAAATAATGCAATAGGGCCGAGGCACGCCACCAATCATCCTGCGGCATCGGCGTCATTCCGGCGATCAGCACCAGCACCGCGATCACCAGGGCACCACGGGCAATGCCAAAAAAGATCCCCAGGATCCGATCCGTGCCGCTCAGGCCGGTTTTTTGAATCAACTGCACCATCAAAAAATTGATGATCCCAGCCACCAGCAAGGTGAGCAGAAAGAGGATCGCAAACGCAACGATCAAACGCAGCGAAGGGGCATCGATGAATGGCTCCAGCAGCACCACCATGTTGTTGGAGAAGCTTAGCGCCACCCAGGCGGCCATGATCCACCCGGCCAGGGAGAGGGCCTCGCGGGTGAAGCCCCGCCAGATACTGATCAGGGTCGAAATGCCAAGAATGGCGAGAATACTGTAGTCAACCCAGTTCATGGTCGGGCAGTGACGTCCTGTAAATGGGTGCGTGGACAGGTGGCGAATTCTAACAGAGCTACCGGTCCCGCAAAAGCCAAAATCACGAGCCGTGGCCCACCACGATCCCTTCGATTTTCATCTCATTCTTGAGGCGCTGCTGCAGGCGTTCTGCATTTTCACGCCGCAACTCCGGCCCCACCCGCACCCGCCAGGTACTACCGGCAGTGATGCTGGCCCGATCAACAAAGGCAGTAAAACCCTGCTGACGCAGGCGGTCCCGTAGTGCCAGGGCATTGGCCTGCTGGGAAAAGCTGCCGACCTGCACCACCCAAGCCAGGGTTTGCTCGGCACTTGGCGGACTGGATGGCTGACTCGGCGCGGATGGGGCGGCTTTGGCCTGCGTGGGGGCTGGGCTGGGAGCTGGGTTTGGCGCTGGGTTTGGCGCTGGGGCAGGCGCTTCAGGAGAAGACTGGCCCTTCGGTGCACTATCCCCATCGGCAAGTCGCTCATATGGCTCGAGATCAGCGGGATCAACTACACGCGGTAGCCCCTCCACCACGGGCGGCAAGGGGCGTAGCGGGATATCCAGGGGTTCAAACTGATAACCGGGGCGCTCCGGGACAAACTGCTCGGCCAGCGGCGAGCGCTCGCCATCCTGGCCGTCCAGCAGTATGGGGATGAAGATCACCGCCAGAGAAACCAGCACGATCGCCCCCACCAGCCGTGTTTTCACATGCTGATTCACGCCCCCACCTCAAGCTGCCGTTTGCTGTTCATGGCGGGATTATCACGCACTCGGCAGCCGACTACAATTGCTGCCAGCCGTTGACCATGAATTGCACCGCAATCACCGCCAGCAGCAGGCCCATCAGGCGGGTAATCACCCGCACCCCGCCCACGCCCAGCATACGCTGCAGCAGACTGGCAAAATGCAGCACCAGGTAGACCACTATGCAGGCGGCGATGATCGCCCCATACAACTGGAACTGCTGTACCGGCTCATCCAGCTGCTGACGCCAGACCAGAACTGCGGTAATCGCCCCCGGCCCGGCCAGCAGCGGTGTAGCCAGTGGGACCAGGGCGATATTCTGCTTGCGGATCCCCTCCTCCTCTTCCTCGGCACTGCCCTTGATTCCACCGGGGATCAAAGCCAGCAACTGCAAGGCATAGATAAAGAAGATAAAGCCACCGGCGATCTGAAAGGCAGGCATGCTGATCTGGAAAAAACGCAGCAGCGCATCACCACTCAGGGCAAACAGCGCCAGGATCAGTGCGCTGGCCACACAGGCCTGTGCCGCCATGCGGCGTCGTTCCTGTTCCGAGTTATTCCGTGTCAATGAGAGATACAGGGGCATGTTACCAAGCGGATCCATAATGATCAGCAGTGGCAGCAAGATCATAAAAAATTCCTGAACCCCAAGCATTGTCATTCCTCCTAAAACCACCAACGGCTGATATGGCCGGGCCGAGCCTGCCCTGGCGGCAGACGATAGTGCCGCCAGACCAAGCCATCATCCCGCTCGCTGCCACGCAAGGCCAACAAACGTCTGGCCCGTTCCGCATTGTCCGGATGGCTGCGCAACAATCTTGGCAATGGCAGGCGGCGACCCGGAAACAGCATGCGCGCCCAGCCGCCTTCCTGCAATTGCTCGATGCGCAGCAAGGCCAGCGCCAGACCTTCCGGGTCATCGGTCAGACTGGCTGCGCTCAGATCCGCATCAAACTCACGGGTCCGCGACAAACCAAGCTGGGCCAACAGGCTAAGATGCGGGGCAACCATCAGTAACAGCAGCGGCAGCAGCGGAAGGCTTTCCTCGGCAAAGAGCAGCAAAGGCAGATTAATCATCAACAGACTGAGGCCAAGCAGGGAGAGCACGGCGGTCATGCGGCCAATAAAATCAGCCAGTTGCATCACCTGGATATCATTGTTTCGGATATGGCTGATCTCATGGGCCAATACCCCGGCAAGCTCACGGGGTCCCAAATAACGCAGCAGCCCCTCACTCAGGGCGATCGTCGCCCGCCGCCGGTTACCCACCGTGAAGGCGTTGACCACGGGGTTGGGGAGAAAATACAGGGATGGCAGCCGCACCAGGCCTGCCCTGGCACTCAGTTGTCCGATCAACCGATACAAATCCGGTGCATCCGCTGGCGCGAGCAGCCGGGCCCCGTAGACACGCATCACCCAGGCAGGGGAAATCAATGGCCGCATGAATAACAGCAACAGAGCCGTTAGTAACAGCGCCCACAGTCCATCACGTCCCCACAGTAAATAACCAAGCAGGGCCAGGAAACCCGCCATGCCCAGCAACAATAACAGGGTCTGCAGCCGGTTGAACCAGCGATGTCGTTGCCAGCGGCCCTGATCGATAGACATATCCCCTCCCACACAGCAGTGTGCCGCAATCGACAGGGTTTGTCAGTGACATAGGCCGGAAATGAAAAAAGGCGACTATCTTGCGATAGTCGCCTTTTTAATTGGCGTCCCCTAGGGGAGTCGAACCCCTGTCGTCGCCGTGAAAGGGCGATGTCCTAGGCCTCTAGACGAAGGGGACAGTAACTTGCGTTGCTGTCTTGGCCGGCTGGTCGGCCATGTAAGTCAAACTTACCTGGTGGAGCTAGGCGGGATCGAACCGCCGACCTCTTGCATGCCATGCAAGCGCTCTCCCAGCTGAGCTATAGCCCCGGTGAAGCAGGCGTGTATTCTAGAGAATCCATCACCTATGTCAAGCAATTCCGTAGAATTTTTTATTCAGTCAGATCGGTTAATCTGCATGGCTGAATGCCTGGATCTCGCTTCTCGAGAAGGCGCGCACTCTAACAAACACGCCTGCCGATGACAACGGATTTTTTTCCGTTTTTTCGCATTAATCCTGTTGTTCGATCTTGGCCCAGGAATCCTTGAGCCCAACCACCAGATTGAATACCGGGAGATCCGCCCTGGAAGCCTTGGCATCGAAACAGAAATAGCCCTCGCGTTCGAACTGATAACGACTGCCTTCAGCGGCCTTGGCCAGACCGGGTTCCAGGATGCAATCGGTCAGGGTACGCAGGGCCTGCGGATTCAGTAGCTCGACAAAATCCGTCACGCTCTTGTCACTGTCCGGATGCGGCACCGTGAACAGGCGGTCATAGAGACGCAGCTCGGCACGGATCCCATGCTGGGCCGAGACCCAGTGAATCACTCCCTTGACCTTGCGCCCTTCGGGATTGGCGCCCAAGGTGTCCATATCCACGCTGCAACGCAGCTCGATGGGTTCACCGGCATTGTCCTTGATCACCTCATCACAACGGATCACATAGGCATTGCGCAGGCGCACCTCACCGCCGAGCACCAGGCGCTTGAATTTCTTGTTGGGTGCCACTTCCATGAAATCAGCACGGTCGATGTATAGTTCGCGACTGAATGGCAACTGACGCGAACCCATGGCCTCATCCTTGGGATGATTGGCGGCGCTGAGCATCTCGGTCTTGTCTTCGGGATAGTTGCTCAGTACCACCTTGAGCGGATGCAACACCGCCATCGCCCGTGGGGCATGGGCATCCAGGTCCTCGCGAATACAGCTCTCCAGGATCGCCATCTCGATGCTGTTGTCAGACTTGGTCACGCCAATACGATCGCAAAATTCGCGGATCGCCGCCGGCGTGTAGCCCCGGCGACGCAGCCCGGCGATGGTGGGCATGCGCGGGTCATCCCAGCCCTCGACAATGCCCTCCTCCACCAGACGGGTGAGCTTGCGTTTGCTCATCACCGTGTATTGCAGATTGAGGCGGGAGAATTCGATCTGCTGTGGGTGACAGGGGATGCTGATATTGTCCAGCACCCAGTCATAGAGCGGACGGTGGTCTTCAAACTCCAGGGTGCACAGGGAATGGGTCACCCCCTCCAGCGCATCGGAGATCGGATGGGTGAAATCGTACATGGGATACAGACACCACTCACTACCAGTCTGGTGGTGGATCACCCCGTGACGGATCCGGTACAGGGTCGGGTCGCGCAGATTGATATTGGGCGAGGCCATGTCGATCCTGGCGCGCAATACCTTGGCGCCGTCGGCAAACTCCCCGGCACGCATGCGCTGAAAGAGATCACGATTTTCTTCGATGCTGCGTTCCCGATAGGGGCTGTTCTTGCCCGGTTCGGTGAGTGTGCCACGGTATTCACGGGTCTGCTCGGCGTTGAGATCGCAGATATAGGCCAGGCCCTTGTCGATCAATTCCATCGCAAAGCCATAAAGCTGCTCGAAATAATCCGAGGCATAAAAGGGCTTGCCACCCCAGTCAAAACCCAGCCACTTCACATCGGCCTGGATCGCCTCGACAAATTCGAGGTTTTCCTTATGCGGATTGGTGTCGTCAAAGCGCAGATTGCACTGGCCCTGGTAATCACGGGCAACCCCAAAGTTCAGGCAGATCGACTTGGCATGCCCGATGTGTAGATACCCATTGGGCTCGGGCGGAAAACGGGTCAGCACCTGGCCGCCGTTCTTGCCGTTTTTCAGATCCTCATCAATGATGTGACGGATAAAATTGCTTGGTGTTGAGATGGGTTTGTCACTCATGGCGGGTGGTCTCGATATGGGCAATGGCCTTGTCGATGCGGCGCAAACAGGCCTCCTTGCCAATCAGCTGCAGGGTTAGATCCAAATCCGGTGATGGCGCGCCACCGGTCACCGCCAGGCGCAAGGGCATACCGACCTTGCCAAAGCCCACCCCCAGCTCCTCCACGGTTTGGGCGATGGCATCGTGCAGCATCACCCGCTCCCAGGCAGAGGCATCGACCAGCTTCTGGCGCACCCGGCGCAAGGGCTCAAGCGCCTCCGCCTTGAAGGCCTTTTTGGCCGCCTTTTCATCGTAGCCCTCAAAATCACGGTAGTAAAAGGCGCTGATCTCGGCCAATTCCACTAGGGTGTGGGCGCGCTCACGCTGCGCCACAACCACCTCGGCCAGGGGCGGATAGGGAGCCGGATCAATCCCCAGATCACCCATGTGGCGACTAAGCAGGCGGGCGATGCGCTCCGGCGCTTCGCTCTTGATGTAATGCTGGTTGAGCCACAACAGCTTTTCGGTGTTAAAGGCCGAGGCAGCCTTGTTGACACTGTTGATATCAAACAACTCGACCATTTCATCCAGGGAAAAGATCTCCCGGTCCTCGTGGGACCAACCGAGGCGTACCAGATAATTGAGCAGGGCCTCGGGCAGGATGCCGTCGTCACGATACTGCATCACACTGACCGCGCCATGACGCTTGGACAGGCGCGCCCCATCATCACCGAGAATCATCGGCACATGGGCATAACGCGGCGGGGTGGCACCGATGGCATGCAGCAGGTTGATCTGACGCGGGGTATTATTGATGTGGTCATCACCGCGGATCACATCGGTAATCCCCATCTCCCAGTCATCCACCACCACGGTGAGGTTATAGGTGGGTGCGCCATCGCTACGACGGATAATCAGGTCATCCAGTTCGCTGTTGGCGAAGGCCAGACGGCCACGCACCATGTCATCAAAGGCCACCACACCCTCGACCGGATTGCGAAAACGGATCACATGGGGTTCGTTGGGATCGATCGTCTTGCCCCGGCAGTGACCATCGTAGCGGGGTTTTTCCTTGCGCTGCATCTGCCCCTCGCGCAGCGTCTCCAGGCGTTCCCTGGAACAATTGCAGCGATAGGCATGACCACTGGTCAATAGCTGATCGATAACTTCGTTGTAGCGGCCAAAGCGATGGGTCTGGAAGATCGGCCCTTCATCGTATTCCAGGCCCAGCCAGCTCATCCCCTCAAGGATGGCATTCACCGAGGCCTCGGTGGATCGTTCCAGATCGGTGTCCTCTACGCGCAGCACAAAGCGGCCGCCGTGCTTACGGGCATGCAACCATGAGAACAAAGCGGTACGGGCACCGCCCACATGTAGATAACCGGTGGGGCTGGGGGCAAAGCGGGTTTTGATACTCATCGGACAATCTGGCCTGTCAGTAGCAAGCAAACCGGGGATTATACCCACTTCACACTGCCCCGGCGATGGGCGAATCAGGCTTCGATGCCGATTCCGATGATCACAGGCGGACGGCTACCCAGCCCCGAGGAAATTATGGCAAGTTTGCCTTGACCGCTTCGCCTTCAGTGTTTAAGATGCGCGCCTTGCTTGCACAGCAGGCGGGATTTTCGGGTGCTTAGCTCAGCTGGGAGAGCATCGCCCTTACAAGGCGAGGGTCGCAGGTTCGATCCCTGCAGCACCCACCAACACAAAAAAGCCGACTTCGAGTCGGCTTTTTTCATGATTGTTCAAAATATCAGCAGGTTGATGGGCTTGGGCGCAGACTGCTCCATTCACGCCAGCTCAGATTGCCGTGTCGGCCATCGGCATATTCCACAAAGATACGATCCTTGCGTACCCCAAGCACCATCATGCTCTCGTTATTGTGGGTACGATAGATCCCGCCATGCACCGGCTCCACACCCAGCTCAGTTCTCAGTAAGGCCTGTGTTGCCATCTCATGTTCCTCCTGTAGTGGCCCTAACAACGTCCATATCCGGCAATTCTAGTCGCACTTTTCTGTTTTTCATCCATGACCGACCAGTATTGCACGCTAATCTACAATTGTGTTGTTTTGATGACAGCTAAGTGCCTATTTCCTCGATAATTACAACAAATAAGGGATGTCCTACAAAGGGGCCCCGATCTGGCTCGACAACTCCCATCAATAGTTGTACAAATAATCAGCTATTCCTCAACCCGTAGAGAGCTTGTACAGATGAGTGTTGCCCTGCTGTGGTTTCGTCGCGACCTGCGCCTGCATGACAACCCTGCCCTGCTGGCCGCGCTGGCGGCGCATCGACAGCTAGTGCTTGTCTATATCCATGACCCGGATGCGGAGGCCCCCTGGCAAGCGGGGGGCGCCAGTCGCTGGTGGCTCCACCACAGCCTGGCCGCCCTCGATAAGAGCTTAGCGCAACGGGGTGCGCGCCTGATCCTCCGTCAGGGTGATAGCCAGAGCGTGCTGCAGGCACTGATCAAGGAATGCGGGGCCACCCATATTTACTGGAACCGCCTCTACGAACCGGCGTGCATCCAGCGTGACAGCGCCATCAAAATTGCTTTGCAGGCTCAGGGCATTCTGGTCAGCAGCCATAACAGTGCGTTGTTGTTTGAGCCTTGGCAGGTAGTCAAACCAGACAGCACGCCCTATCGGGTCTTCACTCCCTTCTGGAAGACCTGCCAGCGCCTTGGCCTGGAACGCCAGTTACAGGCAGCCCCCGGCCAAATCCCCAGCCTGGACGGACCGGACAGCTTGCCCCTGGAGGCGCTGCAGCTGCAACCTCGCCTGGCCTGGGCCGATGGTTTTGCTCACTCCTGGACACCGGGCGAGGATGGCGCACTTCAAGCCATGGAGTTATTCATGGATACCGCCCTGAGCCACTATGCCGAGGGCCGTGATCGGCCTGCCCAGCCTGGCACGGCACGGCTTTCGCCCCACCTGCACTTTGGCGAGATCAGCCCGGCACGTCTGGTACAGGCAGTAATGCAGACACCGCTACCCAGCGGCCACCTGGCCGATGCCGAGACATGGTTGCGCGAGCTGGGTTGGCGCGAGTTTGCCCATTACCTGCTCTATCACTTTCCCGAAACAGCCACACAGCCCTTTGATCCACGCTTTACTGATTTTCGCTGGGAGCATGATCCGCAAGGACTGCAGGCCTGGCAACGTGGACAAACCGGCTTTCCAATCATTGATGCCGGGATGCGTGAACTCTGGCATACGGGCTGGATGCACAACCGGGTACGGATGATCGTCGCCTCGCTGCTGAGCAAAAATCTGCTCATCCCCTGGCAAGCGGGGGCAGCCTGGTTCTGGGACACCCTGCTGGATGCGGACCTGGCCGCCAATACCCTGGGCTGGCAATGGACCGCCGGCTGCGGGGCAGATGCCGCACCCTGGTTTCGGATCTTCAATCCGGTATTACAGGGGCAAAAATTCGACCCACAGGGGACATATGTACGTCGCTGGGTGCCCGAGCTGGCCGCACTACCCAACAAACACCTGCACCAGCCCTGGCGGCTCAGTGCCGCTGAGCTGGCAACCTATGGCCTAAAGCTGGGCGAAGATTATCCCTCTCCCATCGTGGATTTGAGCGCCAGCAGACAGCGCGCCCTGGCACGCTTCGATGCGATCAAGCAAGGCACTAAATCCATATAGATCAAGCGGGATAGAACCCCGTCAGAGTATTCCTGCGTGCCCGGCAGGTATTGACAATACCCTAGTTAATCACTATGGTTATCACACCCTGAAATGCTTTCAGGGCTTTTTATCGGCAGCATCACCAATCTGTGCGTCGGCGAGCCGGCGAAAGTAGTAGCAGTTGGGTGGGCAGACCGGGAACCGTGTTAATCCTTTAATCAGGAGATATTTGTATGGCTAAGAAAATGCACGATACCCCAATGCTTGACCAGCTCGAAAGCGGCCCAT
>JACUTZ010000242.1 GCA_014859545.1 Gammaproteobacteria bacterium | reverse complement strand
TGTAATCATGGGTATTCACGATCTCGTCCTTGCTGACCAGACGGGAATATTTGGGTAGCTCCCTCTTGTGGGTAAAGACAAAGTCGATCTTTTCGATGTCCTCGGGACGCAGTTTGTTCTGAGCCTTGCCTTCGGCATATTCGCGGTCGGCATTGATAAACAGCACCTTGTCCTTCAGGGAATCAGGCTTGTTCTTGTTGGCAACGATCACGCAGGCGGGGATGCCGGTACCATAAAAGAGGCCGGGCGGCAGACTGATGATTGCCTCGATAACATCGTCATTGATAAATATCTCGCGGATTAGCTTCTCCTTGCCCCCACGGAACAACACACCGTGTGGCATGATTGTGGCCATGTGGCCTTCGGTCTTAAGGCTAGCCAGCATGTGCTGCACAAACATCAGGTCTGCCTTCTTGCCGGTCTCGGGGCACCATTCGCGGAAGCGGCTGGGGAATTTAAGATTGGCACGGCTGTAGTTCTGCGAAAAAGGTGGATTGGCAAGTACACGGTCGAATTTGCGTACCTGGCCATTTTCCAGAATCTGCGGGTCCTCCAGAGTATCTCCGTTTTCTATGGTGAAGCGGGTGATGTTGTGGAGGATCATGTTCATGTTGCAGATTGACCAGACAGTACCGTTGGAATCCTGGCCGTAAAGGGCGAGATCATTAGGGTCCTGCCCCTGCTCTTCCACGTATTGGTGGGACTGAATCAGGAAACCGCCTGAACCGGCAGTGGGATCATATATCTCATTGCCTGCCTCGGGTTTTGTGATCTGCACCAGGAGGCGCACCACTTCGAAGGGGGTGTAAAACTCACCACCCTTCTTGCCAGCGCTGTCGGCAAAGTACTTGATCAGGTATTCGTAGGCTGCACCCAGCAGGTCTGGGAACTCGAAGTTGTCGTTAACCAGCACGAACTGAGGCTTGTTGAAATGGTCCAGCAGATCTTTCCACTTCTGGTCAGGAATCTTGGTCTTACCTTTGACAGCATTAAAATCGATATTGTTTTTGAGCACCCCTGCAAGGGAATCGTTTTCTTCTTCGACTGCGGCAATGGCCTTGTTAAGCATGTTACCGATGTCGTGCTTCAGATCCTTTAGCGCCGGAACCAGATCACCGTTCTCGTCGGTCCATGATTCATGCCAGCGGGCACGAACAGGAACAAAGAAGGTTTCACCATAGGATGTTTTATCTTCCAGTAGTTCCTTGATAAGAGCCGGTTGACCTTTAAGATGCGCAAAATCTTTCTTGCGCAGTTGCTCGCGCTTGCGGTCGAACTCATCTGAAAGACGTTTTAAAAAGAGCATCCCGAAGATGAATTCCTTGAATTCTGAGGCATCCATCTTGCCACGTAGAATATCAGCGGATTTAAACAGGAAGTTTTCGAGTTGGGAGAGTGTGATTTTTTCAGTGGTCAATA
>JACUTZ010000241.1 GCA_014859545.1 Gammaproteobacteria bacterium | reverse complement strand
CCGGTTTGAGCAGGCGATATGGCACACGGGTGCTTTCTTTGATGGCGTCGTCTTTATTCAACCAGTCGAGGATGGGCATATCACTATCCGTTTTTCTAATTGCTGTGTTGCCAGATCGGCAGATGTTGCCAACCCGGCGGGAATCCCATGGCCTGCTGATCCACCTCGTGGTGTTGCATCAGCTCGATGAGTTTCTGCTTGAAATGATGGGCAAGACAGATCCTGTCCATCATATAGGCCAGCATGACCAGTGGGTTATAGATCTTTTTTGCTGCCGCCGCGCTGCGATTAAAGCTGCGGTGCAAACCAGCCGGGCGTTTGTCCGGCAGGATCATCTGCATGGTCAGGCTACGATTCCACAGGCGGCTATGATGTGCACAGGTGTTGCGCACGATGTTGATATGGTGCAGGAAGGATTGCAGAACCTTTTCATCCAGATCATAGCTATCTGCAATCCGTTTTCTGTCCTGACGGTGTTTCAGATTGGCATAGAACTTCGAGAGCTGGCCAAATGAGATCACCTCGACGATGGCCCAGATCGGCGGCGTAGTTTCGTCGTAGGTATCGATTAGGTGCTGAATGAACGTCTCCTTGCTGCGACCGATCTCTCCGGTGAGATTGCCCAGTGTCTTCAGGTAGTTGCGCTGGTCGGCAAAGAGGCTGCTATCGAGGTGGGCATGTGCGCCATAGTGCAAAGAGAGATGGTAGGCCCACTGGGTGCGGACCGATACTTCTACCCGTTCGATGGCATCCAGGATCAGAAGCCGCAATGCCCTGTCGAATACGTACAGGTCAATAACACGTTCGAAGCGTGTGCCGGGCAAGAACTGGTGTGAAGCGTGATCAGATTCAAAGGGCAGCCAGTAACCTGCCAGTCGGTAGTAATTGAGGTGTTGGAGATAGTGCTTGGCCTGTTCCCTGTCGCTGAAGAACATGCCGCGCTCGGCAAGTCGTTCGATCTGCAGGTCCACATCAAGCGGGGGCTTGGTGAATTGCATTTTCACCCCCTAGAAATAGTGACCCCCCAGGGTGCGCCGTTCTGATGAGAGGCGTGGGGGGTGTTGTTGGCGTAAAGTATAGATGATTTGTCCATAGTCCGTTATAGAAAATATTTATGATTGATTTAGGGGGCTCATTGGTACGCGATGGAAGCACGCTCTGTACGCATACTCGCATTGTGCCCTTCACAACTACAATAAGCCTATACCAAACCGCATTGTCGTTGCAGATGAAAAAGCCGCTCACAGAGCGGCTTTCTCGCCCCGAGCTTTAGGTTCAGCACCTGCTACAAGGGGAGGTCTGAGCCAGAATATAACTATTCTTGCCTGCCCTGACAAATATTTACGAGTTATCAAGCTGACCTAATCACCCGCCCACTGCTGGCATCGCGGATCTCGGACGGCTGGGCACGGCCACCCAGC
>JACUTZ010000240.1 GCA_014859545.1 Gammaproteobacteria bacterium | reverse complement strand
GGCGTTGATGATGCGATAGTCGTCTCCGGCCTCTTCACGACGGATGATCAGCACATAACTGAGATCCGCATCCTGTTTGAAGTGGTTGCGTGCCGGTAGCAATTGCAGCAGGCTCAGGCCCTCCTGCCAGGCGCGCTCACCGGGGCGATGCAGTTCGCCATTCAGGGTAACGATGTCGGCCATTTCCTCGGCCAGGCCAAACACGGTGAGCAGATCCCCATTGTGTACCGGCATGGCGCGCTGGCGTGGTTCGGCCAGGGCGAGGTTTTGTACGGTTTTGAATCCCTGCGGGGTAATCCGTGTGACCTTGGCATTCTGCTGATAGGCGGTGGCCTTGAGTCCACCGGCAAGGCGGATCAAGTCGTCGAAACTGTTTTCATTTTTCAATTCATAGATGGCCGGACGCATAATCTGACCATCGATGGCGGCCATCTTGCCAGCCACCGGGATGAATACCGTGTCGCCGGGCTGCAGGCGCACGTCGTTGTTGGTATCACCACGAATCAGGAGATCGTACAGGTCGAGGGTGGCGATGGTTCTGCCACTACGTTTGAGTTCGATCTTTCTGAAGCTGCCGATATCGGAGATCCCACCACTCACGTATAGCGCGTGGGTGATGGTGGCCATACCACTGACCAAGTAGGCACCGGGCGTACGGGATTCGCCCATCACAAAGATGCGGAAGGAGCGCATCTCGCCCAGGGTGATCGAGGAACTGATGCCGATCCCCAGGGTTTCGATGCGTTTTTTCAGATCGGCGGTGGCCTCGGAAAAACTCATCCCGGCCAGTTGCACCGGTCCGATGCCCGGCATCATCACCGCACCATTGCGATCGATAATCAGTTGGTGTTGTTCATTGCGCCCGCCATAGAGCAAGACCTTGAGTTGATCGCCCGGACCAAGCGTGTAATCAGTGGGTACTGGAATATCGTTGACCGGAGCAAAGGTGGATGGCTCACCGGCAAACAGGCTGGCGCCAAAGCGCGTGAGTTTGCGTGGTTTATCGAGCTCTTCGTCCAAGGATTCCAGGCCGTTTTCTGAGATCGGCTGTCCGGTGATGGGTTCCAGCCTGCGGACCGAATCAATGAATGGCTCGGGTAGTTCGTATTCGGCACGGGGAAGTGTGCTTCTACCGCTTTGCCCTTGCATGGATAGCAGTTGTTGTTGCTGTGCAGGGCTCAAGGATTGGAATTGACGGATTTGCTCTGGCGTAGGCGCGGCGGCATGGGCAATCTGCATTGCCATGGCCAGCAGAAGGAGGGTGATGCCTGGTAGTATTTTATGCATGCTCAATATCCGTTGTGTTTTGATCTTTTGTGCTGTGTTCAGCATAGCTACGTCTGTTCGCCAGCTGTCTTGGCGGTGGGTCTTTTCGGCAAACCAACCAGACCCATGTAGGAGCGGCTGGGCCGCGAATTCCAAACCTGCCCAGT
>JACUTZ010000097.1 GCA_014859545.1 Gammaproteobacteria bacterium | reverse complement strand
CGGAAACGGTTAACGCCCTCTACAGTGTGAATACATCATGGATAGGGCGAGTAGTCACACAATTGGTATGGATAAAAACAGCTGTTCATCCGTCACCCAGGGGTAGCAATGAGCAAGCAGATCACCACGCTGCAAGATAGTGTCGCGCAGTACGCTGACAGCACTGCTGCGAGCGCAGCCCCATATCTGATCTACCTCATCAGTAGCAGACTCGATGGATCCTCTGCCATCGGCCTGGCGCTGAGGGATGCGGGGTATCACGTCCGCTATCTCCAGGCTGTCGATGATGCCCACTCTGCCACCACTCTGGTCGACGCACAGCCACCAAAGCTGGTTCTGCTGGACTTGGTCGATGCGCATGGCCTCGAGTCGGACAGCCAGCCCATTCAGTCCGCAAGACAGGCATTTCCGGCGCTACCGATCCTGGTGATCGGCAAGACCGATACCCTGGAAACCCGCCTGGCCGCATTTCGCGCCGGGGCCTGTCGCTATTTCTGCGAGCCTCTCGTTGCAGAGCGCCTGCTGGCGATCCTCGACACCATCAGCATTCCCCAGCCACAGCATGTCTTTCGCATCCTGCTGGTCGATGATGATGCTGCAGAACTGGCACAGCAATCGCAGGTGCTGCGCGCCGCCGACATGGATGTGCAGACCCTGGACGATCCCATGCAAATACTCACCGCGCTGGATAGCTTTCAGCCGGATGTGCTGATCGTGGCCATCCAGCTACAGGGGGTCAGCGGGGCGGAGCTGGCCGCCATCGTGCGTGAACGGGAAGACGCCCTGCAACTGCCGATTCTGTTTATTATTTCCAACAACACAGAACAACAGCAACAATTGCGCGCCCTGAACCTGGGGGGCGACGGAATACTGCTACGCCCGGTACAAAACTGGCAATTGATCGCCACCGTCACAGCCAAGGCCAGGCGCACGCGCTACAACAGCATGCTGTGGCAACGCCTGAGCAACAGTCTCAGGGAGCGTCAGCGCGAGCAATTGGCACTCAATCAACATGCCATCGTCAGCGTGGCCGATCGGCATGGCAATATCAGCTATGTGAATGACAAATTCTGCGCGATCTCCGGCTATTCCCGTGCAGAATTGTTGGGGCAGAATCATCGCATCGTCAAATCCGGTCTGCATGATGCGGAATTCTATCGGGGGATCTGGCGCAGCATTGCCTCCGGTCAGATCTGGCAAGGGAACATCTGCAACCGCCGCAAGGACGGCAGCCTGTACTGGGTGGAGTCCACCATCACCCCCTTCCTGGACGCGCAGGGCAAACCTTATCAGTATGTTTCGATACGCACCGACATCAGTCATGTGAAGGCCGCCGAGGCCGCGATGCGCCGGCAGCGCGATATGCATCGCATCGCCAGCGAGGCGGCGGCAATGCTGATGATGGCACCCAAACACGATCTGGATTTTGCCATCGAACAGGCCCTCAAGTTCATTGGCGAACAGCTCGGCGCGGATCGCGCCTATGTGTTTCTGTTTTCCCACGATGGCCAACAGATGAGCAATACCCATGCGTGGTCTGCGCCCTGGGTGAAATCCGAGCGGGACAGCATTCAGAATCAGGCGGACAGCATGCTGCCCTGGTGGCATGAACAGATCCAGAAACGCGGCATGGTCATTGTTGATGATGTGGCAGCGCTGCCCGAGATCGCCAGCGCCGAGCGGGCATGCTTCGAGCAACAGGCGATCCAATCCCTGTTTGCCGCGCCAATCCAGCACATGGGCAAGACCTGTGGCTTCATCGGCTACGATGCCATTCGGGATAAACACAAGTGGAATGCCGAAGAAATCGAACTGCTGTCCTTCATGGCCGATGTGATCGGCGCTACCCTGGCCAGGCAACACGCAGAGCAATCCATCGCACTGCACCAGGAACGCCTGCGCCATGGCCAGATCTATGCCAGTATCGGCACCTGGGAGTGGCATATCCAGACCGAAGAACTGTTCTGGAGCGAACGCATCGCCCCCCTGTTTGGTTATCCCCAGGGGGATCTCAAAACCAGTTATGAGAATTTTCTGGCGGCAGTCCATCCCGATGATCGTCAGGCGGTGCAGGATGCCATACAGGCCTGCATCGCGCAGGACATTCCCTATGAAATCGAACATCGTGTGGTCTGGCCAGACGGTACGGTGCGCTGGCTGCTCGAGCGCGGTGGGGTGGTACGTGATTCCCAGGGCAAGCCACTGCAGATGATCGGCGTGGTACAGGACATCGATGCGCGCAAGAGCGCCGAACTGGCCCTGATCAGCGCGCGCGAGGAAGCGGACCGGGCTAATCGCGCCAAGTCCGACTTTCTCTCCAGCATGAGCCATGAACTGCGTACCCCAATGAATGCCATCCTCGGCTTCGGGCAATTGATGGAGTACGACGATACCCTGCCAGAGGAACAGCGTGACAATGTGCAGGAGATCCTCAGGGCGGGTAAACACCTGCTGGAATTGATCAACGAAGTCCTGGACCTGGCCAAGGTCGAGTCGGGACATATCGATCTCTCCATCGAGCCGGTAGAGCTCTGCCCAGTGGTGGAGGAATGCCTCAGCCTGATCCAGAATCATGCCAATAAGCGCCAGATCCGGATCAGTCATACCGGTATAGAGGGTGTGCAGCTACGGGCCGATCGCACCCGACTGAAGCAAGTGCTGCTCAATCTGTTGTCCAATGCGGTCAAATACAATCGCGAGGGGGGCCGTATCGATCTCAGCGTGGAGCACCCCTCCGAGGACTTCGTGCGCATTCAGGTGGCAGATACCGGGCCGGGGATCGCCCCGGAGCGTCTTGAAGAACTCTTTCAGCCCTTTAATCGTCTGGACGCGAAAAACACCGAGGTCGAGGGCAGCGGCATCGGCCTGACCATCACCCGACGCATCGTCGAAATGATGGGCGGCAGCATTCAGGTGGAAAGCACACCTGGCAAGGGCAGCCGTTTCTGGATAGAGCTCCCCTATGAGGCCGACACAGCTGGGGATCAGCAAACTGCAAAGGCACTCGATAGCACGCCAGCCATGCGCAGGGAAGATACCCTGGCGACACAGCAAACCGTGCTCTACATTGAAGACAATCCGTCCAATATCAAGCTGGTTGCGCAACTACTGGCCCGCCGCAAGCATATCCACCTGCTCACCGCCCACCTGCCGGAATTGGGCATCAAGCTGGCCCGCAGCCGACATCCGGTGTTAATCTTACTGGACATCAACATGCCTGGCCTGAATGGCTACGAGGTATTGAACATCATCAGGGGCGATCCGGCACTAAAGGACACCCCCGTGATAGCGATTACCGCCAATGCCATGCCTGGTGATATTGAGCGTGGCAAGTCAGCCGGCTTTGACGCCTATCTCAGCAAGCCGCTGGATGTGGCGAGCTTCTATAAGCTGGTGGATGACTATTTGCTTGCTTGAACCCATCCACTCGAACCGACGATAAGGATATTATCCATGCCCAGCCAATCTGCCCGCTTGCGAATCTTTGGCTGGATTGCCTTGGCTATTTGGTTGCCACTGCTGCTGTTACAGGCCTTTCCCCAAAATCAGTTGCCCCTCTCCCAGTCGGCATTTCTGGCAAGCCACACGGTGCTGGAGATCATCGCCATCGCGATCGCCGCACTGGTCTTCTTTATCGCCTTTGGTGCCAGGGAGACAGAGCGTTCCCGTCGTGTGGTCCTGTTGGGCTGTTTTTTCCTGATCACCGCCCTGCTCGACACCATCCATACCCTCTCCTACCCGGGCATGCCGGATATCATCACCGCCAATAGCACCGATAAGATGATCTGGTTCTGGCTGCTGGCCCGAGGTGCTGCCGGGCTCGGCTTGCTGTTCTATGCACTGCAAGCCCAATCCCCGCCCATCAGCAGCCGCACGCGTCTGCAGATCCTGCTTGGCAGCTTGCTGATATTTGTCCTGCTCAGCGGCCTGATCCTCGCCTTCCCCGATGCCCTGCCCGCCATGCATGTACCGGGCAAAGGGCTGACCCCGCTGAAGATTGGCATGGAATGGCTGATCTCTGGCCTGTATCTCTTCAGTGCCCTGATGCTTTACCGAAATCGCCGCCGCCTGGGTGACTATGATGTCTCCACCCTGATCATGGCACTGCTGTTGATGGCCGCCTCGGAGCTGTTTTTCACCGTCTATGTTCAGGTATCCAGCACCGCCAATCTGATTGGCCATGTCTACAAGGTCATCGCCTATTATTTTCTTTACCGCGCCATCTTCACCGAGGCGATCAGTCGGCCCTTCCTGCAGATCGAACAGCTCAATAAAGACCTCAAATACCAGCGTGATTTTGCCGCCGGCATCGTCAACACGGCCCCGATTATCATCTTGATCCTGGATAGCCAGGGGCGCATACAACACGCCAACCCCTATTTTGAACAACTGGCTGGCCACCGGCTGGATGCGATCCGGGGCAAGGACTGGTTCGAAACCTTCATTCGCCCCGACCAGCGCGATGCGATTCGCGCCCTGTTCAAACATGCCATCGAAGCGGCCCCAACCCGTGCCTACCTCAATCCCATCCTGACCGCCAAGGGTGATGAGCGGATAATCGAATGGTATGACCAGGTCATTTATGACGATGAGGGCAAGGTCAGCAGTCTGCTGGTGGTCGGTCAGGATGTCACCGAACGCATTCGGGCCGATGAAGTCCTGCGTCAGAGCGAGGAGCACCTGAAAGAAGCCCAGGCCCTGGCCCATCTGGGGCACTGGGAGCTGGATCTGCGCAACGGCCAGGCCAGCTGGTCCGATGAGACCTTTCGCCTGCTCGGTCTTGAACCCGGATCGGTGACGCCCAGCGTCGAACAATTCCTGCAGGCGGTGCATCCCGATGATCGACTCAGTGTGCGTGCAGCCATACAGCGCGCCAACCGTGATGCCGATCCCGATGGCCGCTATCAACTTGAACATCGGGTGGTGCGCCCGGACGGGATCCATGTCCTGGCTCAGCACGGGCAGTTGATCTGCGATCAATCCGGCGAGCCGGTGCAGGTATTTGGCACCAGCATGGATATCACCGAGCGTAAGCAGGCAGAGATCGCACTACAGCGTATCAACGATGAGCTGGAAGAGCGAGTACGCCAACGTACCGCCGACATGCGCAGCGCCAAGGAAGAGGCAGAACACGCCAATGCAGCCAAGTCCGAGTTTCTCTCGCGCATGAGTCATGAGCTGCGCACCCCACTCAATGCCATCCTGGGCTTCGGTCAATTATTGCAAAACGATCCGCAACAGCTCCTCGGTGAAATCCAGGCCGACAATGTGCAGGAGATCCTGCACGCCGGGCAGCATCTGCTGGAGCTGGTCAATGAGGTGCTGGACCTGAGCCGGATCGAAAGCGGTCATATCGAAGTCAGCCTGGAAGCCATCGCGATCCCCCCGATGTTGGAGGGCTGCATCAAACAGCTCCGTCCACTGGCAGCTAAACGTGATATCGCCATTAGCCTGGAAACCCTCGGCGACTGCGCCGTCTTGGCCGATCATACCCGGCTCAGACAGGTGTTTATCAACCTGCTTGCCAATGCGATCAAATACAATCGGGATGGTGGCAAGATCCATATTGATTGCCATATCCAGGATGACGGCCTTGCCCAGGTCGCCTTTCAGGATACCGGTTACGGCATCCCCGACGCGGCCCTGCCCCGGCTGTTCAAACCCTTTGAGCGCCTGGAAACCGCCTACCATGGCATCGAGGGCAGTGGGGTCGGCCTGGCCCTGAGCAAAAAACTCATCGAAGTCATGCACGGCCAGATTGGGGTGGAGAGTGTGGTCGACCAAGGTAGTCGTTTCTGGCTGAGACTGCCCCTGGCCAAGCTGCCCAGCGAAAATACCCCGCCTATCGCGCAAGCGACATCTGCCCCAGTACCAGTATCTGAACGCCGTTATCGCGTGCTTTATGTGGAGGATAATCCGGCCAATCTTCGCCTGGTGAAAAAAATTATCGCCACCCGCCATGACGTCGATGTGCTTGAAGCCAGCACCGCAGAACAGGGACTGATGATTGCCAGAGAGGCATGCCCGGATCTGATCCTGTTGGATATCAACCTGCCCGGCATGGATGGGTTTGCCGCATTGCAACACCTGAGAAGTCAGCCCCAAACCGCCAACATCCCGGTCATCGCCGTCACCGCCAATGCCATGCCCCGTGACATCAAACGCGGCATGGCGGCAGGATTTGACGACTATCTCACCAAGCCTATCGATATTTCACGATTCCTGGACATGCTGGAACAGCAGTTGCGAAACACAAATAGGCTGGGATGATGCCGCCTGTGAACGGATCCTGCATGCCAGGGCGGAGGCATTACCGCGCTCGCCGATGTGTTCGATGCCCTGACCTCGGCGCGCCACGACAAGAAGACCTGGGCCAACAAAACGATGCTGCCACAAGCAACCGTGATTTTCTTGGCGATCGCCGCGTTCTTGGCGAGAGCCATCACGCACTCGCGCCGTTGTTTTCACCCAAACACAAAAAAGCCCGCCACAAGTGATGTGGCGGGCTTGTTTACAACGGCAGATCAATTCCGGCGTTTGTCCCAGAACTGGGCCGCCAGGGTTTCCAGATCGACAGCCATCGTACTCATCTCTTCGGCCGCATCCACGGTACTGGCCGCCTCTTGCAAGGTGGCTTCCGAGATATCACGAATCGTCATAATGCTGCGGTTGATCTCCTCGGCAACGGCGCTTTGCTCCTCTACCGCCGTCGCGATCTGGGTACTCATCTCATTGATGGTGCCGATCGCACGGGCAATGGCTTCCAGGGAGGTGACCGCATCACCGGCCTTTTTCACCCCATCGGCCGCCTGGGTACGGCCGCGTTCCATCACCGCCACGGCATTTTGTGAACCCTGCTGAATCTTCTCGATCATCCCTTTGATCTCGTCGGTAGCCGAATGCGTACGTCCAGCCAGGGTGCGCACCTCGTCCGCCACCACCGCAAAACCGCGACCCTGCTCACCGGCACGGGCCGCCTCGATGGCCGCATTCAAGGCCAGCAGATTGGTTTGTTCCGAGATCCCCTGGATCACGTCGATGATCTTGCTGATGTTGCTGCTGTCCTGCTCGAGCTTGCGGATCACCGTGGTGGCCTGTTCCACCTCGTCGGCCAGCGACTTGATGCTGGACATGGCCTCGTTGACAATCTTCTTGCCGGCGCTGGCCTCGCCGCTGGCCACGTTCGCCGCCGAGGCGGTCTGTTGGGCATTCTCAGCCACCTCTTGCACACTGGCTGACATTTCGTTCACGGCCGTAGCGACCTGATCGGTCTCGGAAAACTGTTGCTTGACGCCATTGCTGGTACTGCTAAGGGCCGCGATCATCATCCCTGCCTTGCCCGTCAGTAATTTTGCCGAGTCGGCAATACGCCCAATCACCCCGCCGGTTTCCCCTTCCAGGGTGCGGATCGCCAGCATCAACTGGCCGATCTCATCGCTGCGTCCGCTAAAGACATGACGGGCAACCGCATTGTCATTCACCGCCTTGGCCTTGTCGATCACCTGGCGCAGCGGACTGTATTGCATGGTCAGAATGATCACCGCAAGTATCACACCCACCGCGAACATCCCCAGACCAGCGAATAAGGTAAGATCGAACAGGAACATCCCCATTAGCATGGTGACAAGCCAACTGGCCCCGACCCCGGCCCACATCTTTGGCAACATCCCCAGCAGGGGGCGTTTCAGGCAGCGCGGTGCGCGTCCCGCCAGCAGATTGCTATATAACTTCTCGGCACGCACCACATCCTCTCTGGCAGGCATGCTGCGTACCGACTGGTATTCGACCGTAGCGCCATTTTTGACGATGGGCGTCACATAGGCATTCACCCAGTAGTGATCACCGTTTTTGCAGCGGTTCTTCACCATCCCCATCCAGGAATTACCGGATTTGACCGTGCTCCACAGGTCCTCGAAGGCCTCTGGCGGCATTTCGGGATGACGCACAATGTTGTGACTCTTGCGCAGCAACTCCTCGCGCGTAAATCCACTGATTTCCACGAAATCATCGTTGATGTAGCTGATCATCCCCTTGAGGTCGGTGGTGGATAGGATGTTGGCCTGTGGTGAGTAGCTCTGCTCGACCCCAGTGATGGGAAGATTCTTTTTCACGGTGACTCCTGAAACAAGTAGGTTATACGCGGCATAAAACTTGTACACACCGCACAAACATAGGATCTACACAAGACTTATGCAAGCGGTTTTTTCCTGGATGTTTTTTCTGGATCAATGTTGAGATTATACAACCCGAGCACTTGCACCGCTTTGGTGCAAAAAATCGTAAAAATACATCTGCTTAAATCATATCTACTCGCCCCTTGAAAAAGATCTCACCGCAGAGGCGCAGACGACTAC
>JACUTZ010000096.1 GCA_014859545.1 Gammaproteobacteria bacterium | reverse complement strand
TAGCCATATGTCCATGGATGGACGGTATTTGGCGAGCGGCAGGAAGCCGATAGCCATATGTCCATGGATGGACGATATTTGGCTTGGTCACTGTTGCACATCCCTGCGTCCGTGACATAACACCTCGACATCTGTAGCGGCATATCGAATGACCGCCCTTGATCTCGTGGCGTCTTGGCGAGAGACATCACACCAGGGCCGAATAGTTACGGTATCCTTTGCATTAGCCTTGTTCCAATACATCCAGCATCTTTCCCAGCGCACCCGGACTGAGACTGCCCAGGTGTACCTTGGCAACCCGGCCCTGCTCCAGCAACACAAAGGCCGGGGCACCACGCGCACCGAGGCGGGTGGCCAGCTCGCCATGCGCAATCGCATCCAGCTTGAGCACGGCCCCGGTCTGTGCCGCCAGGGCATCGATGCTCGGCGCCATGGCCTTGCACGGGGCGCAATAGGCGCTGGAAAAATACAGCAGCAGCGGCGTGCGTTCACGCCAGTCGGGCAGCAGGTGGTCGAGCTCGTCGAAGCCGACCTCACCGTGCAGTTCCTTGCCGCGCATGCGCCGCGCCGACAGGTGCAGATAGACCTGCAACAGGGTGCCGGCGGCGATCAGCACAAAGGGCAGATAGATCAGGTAATCGCTCATCCCACTTCACTCCACAATGCCGCCGCCAGCAGGCGACGGGTATAGTCCTGTTGCGGCGCGGCAAACACCGCCTCGGTCTCGCCCTGCTCCACCACCTGGCCATCCTTCATCACCAGCACCCGATGGGCGATGGCGCGGATGACCTTCAGGTCATGGGAGATGAACAGATAGCTCATCCCATGGCGTAGTTGCAGCTGACGCAGCAGCACCAGCACCTGTTTTTGTACCGAGATATCCAGGGCACTGGTCGGCTCATCCAGCAACAACAGCTTGGGCTCCAGGATCACCGCACGGGCGATCGCAATACGCTGGCGCTGACCACCGGAAAATTCGTGCGGATAGCGCTGCAGCATGGCTGCATCCAGGCCCACCTCCTGCATCATGGCGATGATCCGCTCGCGGCGTTGGGCGGGGCTCAACTCAGGGAAGTGCAGCTGCAGGCCCTCACCGATGATCTGCTCCACATTCATGCGCGGAGAGAGCGAGGAATAGGGATCCTGAAACACCACCTGCATGTGGCGGCGCAGCGGGCGCAGCTGCTTGCTGTGCATGCCATCCAGGCGCTGCGCAAGAAAACGGATCGGCCCCTCGCTGTCCTGCAGGCGCAGCAGCGACATACCCAGGGTGGACTTGCCGGAACCGGACTCGCCGACAATCCCCACCGTCTCGCCCGGATGCAGCGCGATGCTGACCTGGTCCACCGCGCGCACCTCGCCCACCTTGCGACGGAAGAAACCGGCCTTGATCGGAAAATAACAACGCAGCGTATCGCCCTCCAGCAAGGGCGATTGGGCCTGCATCGCCGCCAGGTCATCACCGCTGGTCAGCGGCTCCGGCTCGCTGGCCAACAGCTTGCGGGTATAGGCATGTTCTGCCTGGGCAAAGACCTGTGCCACCGGGCCATGCTCGACGATCTGCCCCTGCTCCATCACCGCCACGCTGTCGGCAAAGTGGCGCACCATATTCAGGTCATGGGTAATCAACAGTACCGCCATGTTGAACTCGCCCTGCAGCGCATCCAGCAGGTCGAGGATCTGGCGTTGTATCGTCACATCCAGTGCGGTGGTCGGTTCATCGGCGATCAGCAACTTGGGTTTGCAGGCCAGCGCCATGGCGATCATCACCCGCTGGCGCTGCCCGCCGGAGAGCATGTGCGGGAAGGCATCGAAACGCTTTTCCGGCTCGACTATCCCGACCCTGCCCAGCAGGGCGATCATCCGTGCCCTGGCCTGCTCCCGACTCAGGCCCTCATGCAGCATCAGCGGTTCGACCAGTTGGTCGCCAATGGTATAGACCGGATTGAGCGAGATCATCGGTTCCTGGAATATCATCGCGATCTCCCGCCCACGCAGGGCGCGCAGCTGCGGCTCCGGCATGCCGATCAATTCCCGGCCATCGAACTGCACACTGCCGGAAGGGTATTCACACTGGGAACGATCATGCAGCTGCAACAGCGACAGGGCGGTCACCGACTTGCCCGATCCCGACTCGCCCACCAGCGCAAATTTCTCCCCGGCACGCATCGACAGCGACACCCCGTGCACCACCGGCACCCGCGCCCCTGGATGCCCAAAGGCAATACTCAAATTGTCGATCTTCAGCAGTTCTGTCATAAAAAGATCATCTCACCGCAGAGGCGCAGAGTTCGCAGAGAAAAAACAAATCGCAGGATAAAACGAATACCCCACAAAGCATGAAGGCCACACCATCCCATAAAATGCCTCAGATCCGATGATCTCTGCGCCCTCGGCGTCTCTGCGGTGCATGGTTTTATCCCTTACGAGTGTCAAAGGCCGCACGCAGGGCCTCGCCGATGAAGATCAGCAGCATCAGGGTACCAACCAGCACCACGAAGGTGGCGATCGACAGCCACCAGGCATCGATGTTTTCCTTGCCCTGGGCCAGCAGTTCGCCAAGGCTCGGCGTGGTCGGCGGTACCCCCAGACCAAGAAAGTCCAGGCTGGTCAACGCCAGCACCGCACCGCTGATCCGAAACGGCAGGAAGGTCACCACCGGGGTCATCGCATTGGGCAGCAGGTGGCGCCACATAATCGCCGGGTTGGAGACCCCCAGCGCCCGCGCCGCGGTCACATAGTCCATGTTGCGCCCACGCAGGAATTCGGCGCGCACATAGTCGGCCAGGCCCATCCAGCCGAATAGGCTGAGCAGCACGATCAACAGCAACAGGCTGGGCTGGAAGATCGAGGCAAAGATGATCAGCAGGTAGAGCTCGGGCATCGAGCTCCACACCTCGATGAAGCGTTGCGAAAACAGATCGATGCGGCCACCGAAGTAGCCCTGGATCGCCCCGGCCAGGATCCCCGCCAGGGTCGCGATGGCAGTCAGCACCAGGCCAAACAGTACCGAGACGCGAAAGCCATATAACAGCCGGGCAAAGACATCCCGGCCCCGATCATCGGTACCCAGCAGGTTATCCGCCGATGGCGCGGCCGGGTTGGGCGATTCGGCAAAGTAATTAATGGTGTTGTAGCTATAGGGATTGAGCGGGTAGATCGCCCAATTCTCCCCGGCGGTGATCTGATCGCGGATATAGGGATCCAGATAATCGGTCTCGGTATGAAAATCCCCGCCAAAGGTAATTTCCGGATAGGTATTGAACAGCGGGAAGTAATATTCCCCCTGGTAATGAATGATCAGCGGCTTGTCGTTGGAGATCACCTCGGCAAACAGGCTGAGCACAAACAGGATGGAGAAGATCCACAGGCTGACATAACCACGCCGATTGGCCTTGAAGCGTCGCCAGGCACGCTGCCAGGCGGTGGCCTGCGGCTGTAGCGGCCGCGATTCGGCATCGAGCTTGAGTACCGCACTGCCCTGTAACTGGCTCATTGCTTCACCGTATCGAACTGGATGCGCGGGTCGACCAGCACATAGCAGATATCGGTCAGCAGCTTGCCGAGCAGGCCAATCAGGGTAAACAGATACAGGGTGCCCATCACCACCGGATAATCGCGCTTGAGCACCGATTCATAGGACAACAGACCCAGGCCGTCCAGCGAGAAGATGGTCTCGATCAGCAGCGAGCCGGTAAAAAAGGCGGCGAGAAAAGCACCAGGGAAACCGGTGATCAGTGGAATGATGGCGTTGCGAAACACATGACGGTACAGCACGGTGTTTTCGCCCAGGCCCTTGGCGCGGGCGGTCAGCACGTATTGCTTGCGGATCTCCTCCATAAAGCTGTTCTTGGTCAGCATGGTCATCACCGCCAGGCTGCCAACCACCGAGGCGGTCACCGGCAGCACCATGTGCCAGAGATAATCCAGCACCTTGCCGATGATCGACAGCTCGTGCCAGTTGTCCGAGGTGATCCCGCGCAGCGGGAAGATATCCCAGAAGGTGCCGCCACCGAACAGCACCAGCAACGCGATCCCCAGCACGAAGCCGGGGATCGCATAACCGACCAGCACCACGGTGCTGGTGATCACATCAAACGGGGTGCCGTCACGCACCGCCTTGGCCACCCCCAGCGGGATCGACACCAGGTAGGTGATGAAGAAGGTCCACAGCCCCAGGCTGATCGACACCGGCAGCTTGGAGACCACCAACTCCATCACGCTCTGGTGGTGAAAATAGCTATCGCCCAGATTAAAGCTGAGATAGTTGCCAAGCATGGTGCCAAAACGCTTCCAGGCTGGTTCGTCAAAGCCGTAGTAGGCGCGCAGCTCGGCGAGGCGCTCGGCATCCAGCCCCGAGGCGCCCTGATAGAGCCCCTGCCCGCCACTCACTGCCACCTCGCCCTGCGCCCCCTGCCCCTGCAACTGGGCCACCAATTGTTCCACCGGCCCACCCGGCACGAACTGGATCACGATAAAGGTGATCAGCAAGACCCCGAACAGGGTCGGGATCATCAGCAACAGACGTTTGAGGATGTAGGCGCTCATGAATTAGAGTCCAAAAGATCTCACCGCAAAGACGCAAACGGTTACATGGATGTAATCGGTTGAAAATGTCGGGAACATATTTTCCAGACGCAAAGGTTTAATGGTATGTGTGACAGAGTGTCTCTCAGGATTGTGCAGGCGATTGCATTTTTGAGTGACCATAGTGTCAGCACGGCTTGAGAGCCGAGCCTTGCAATGAACAAGCATGTTATTCATCTCATCCTTTGCGTCTTTGCGCCTTTGCGGTGAAACAGCTTTTATCTCCATCAATTAATCTTCCTTGGCCCACCAGGTGGCAATCATCCAGCTCACTGCCTGGTAGTACAGCGGCAGGGTCTCGGGGCGTTCGAATTTGTCCCACCAGGCAACCCGATGGGTGGCGATATACCACTGTGGCACGATGTGGTGGCCATGCATCAACACCCGATCCAGTGCGCGGGCCGCCGTTACCAGGCTTTCGCGATCCACGGCGTAGATCACCTGTTCGATCAAGGCGTCGAGCACCGGGTCCTTGAGGCCCATCAGGTTGCGACTGCCCGGCTCGTCGGCGCTGCTGGAGTGGAACATACCCATTAGCTCGTTACCCGGCGACTGGGTCTGGTTGTAGCCGGCCACCACCATGTCGAAGTCGAAGTTGTCCATGCGCCGCTGGTAAAGTGCCGGGTCCACAGTGCGATAGTCCACCTGGATGCCAAGCACCGCGAGATTGCGCGCATAGGGTGCGACGATACGCTCAAAGGCCCGCTGTACCAGCATGATATGTATCCGGAAGGGCTCGCCGCGCGCGTTGCGCAGCGCCCCATCGCGATAGGTCCAGCCGGCCTCGGCCAGCAGGTCACGGGCCTGGCGCAGATTCTCCCGCAGGCTGCCGGGCGGGGCGGTACTTACCAACGGAGTCGGCTGTTCGAATACCGCGCCAGGAAGCTGCCCGCGAAACGGTGCCAGCAGGGCCAACTCCTCCCCCTCTGGCAGGCCCTGGGCGGCCAGTTCGGAGTTGGCAAAATAGCTGTCGTTGTATTCGTATTGATCGTAGAACAGGTTGCGGTTGGACCACTCGAAGTCCAGCGCCAGGCCCAGTGCCTGGCGCACCCGGATATCCTGAAACAGCGGCCGGCGCTGGTTGAAGACAAAACCCTGCATGCCGGCATTGTTGCTGTGCGGCAGCTCGTCGCGCAGGATCCGCCCGCTGCGGAACGGTGAGCCGATATAGTCCCGCGCCCAGCGCTTGGAATTGTACTCCATGTTGAAGTCGAACTCGCCGGCCTTGAAGGCCTCCATCGCCACCACGAAGTCACGGTAATACTTGTAGGTGATGCGTTCAAAATTGTACTGGCCACGGCGCACCGGCAGGTCCTTGCCCCAGTAATCCGGGTTGCGCACATAGGTGATGCGCTTGCCCAGGTCGTAATGCTCCACCCGGTAGGGGCCGCTGGTGATCGGCTCCTTGAGCGCCAGGCGATCAAAGTTCTCCCCATCCACCCAGCGGCGCGAGAACACCGGCACCTGGCCGACCAGCAGGTGCAGCTCGGGGTTCACCCTCGCAAACTCAAAGCGGATCACCCGCTCATCGACCACCACCGCCCGGGCGATATCCCCCCAGTAGATCCGGTACCAGGGATGGCCGTGCTCGCGCAGGGTATCAAAGCTGACCTTGACGTCCTCGGCCAGCACCGGGCTGCCGTCGTGAAAGCGCGCCGCCGGATTGAGCCAGAAGCTCACCGACAGGCCATCCTCGGCCAGCTCACCACGTTCGGCCAGCAGGCCATACTGGGAAAAGGGTTCGTCCAGGCTGGATTCCATCAAGGACTCGAACATCAGCTGATTGAGTCCGGCGGCGGCCTGGCCACGCAGGGGGAAGGGATTGAGGCTGTCGAAGCTGCCAATTTGCGCCAGATTGAGCCGCCCGCCCCTGGGGGCCTCGGGGTTCACATAGTCAAAGTGGCTAAATCCTTCGCCGTACTTGGGCGTATAACCCAGCGCCATGCCAAAGCCGGCCTGGGCAGGCGCGACGACCGCCAGGAGAAGCAGGCCCAATAAAATGACGAAAACCAGACGAAATGAAGACATCTGCGCATGGTACGCAGCGATGAGCATCCGGGCAAGTACAGCCATGAACGTATTTACAGAGTTTCAGAATCATGGGCTTACTGTCGCCTGACAATCATTTCTGGAAAGCCTCTTCCAACATCGTCCGGTACCCCGACCCTACAACGCAACACAAGCACTTTTTTACCGGTGTTGCTCAACTTCGGTCCTCCCCTTGGTGGTATCATTCAGAGACGCAGGGCTTATCCTTTCGATAGCATCACAGAGGCCGTGAAATGGACGCATTTGAAACCACTATGCTTGGCAAATCCCCGGAATTCCTCAGCGTGCTGCGTTCCGCGCAGATCGTCGCCGCCACCGATGTCACCGTGCTGGTAGAGGGTGAAAGCGGTACCGGCAAGGAATTACTGGCCCGCGCCCTGCACCAGGGCAGCCCCCGTTGCGAGGGGCCCTTTGTTGCCATCAACTGCGCCGCCCTGCCCGAGCAACTGGTCGAATCGGAACTGTTCGGCCATCGTCGCGGTGCCTTTACCGGCGCCACCGACCATCAAACCGGTCGCATCCGCGCCGCCTCCGGCGGCACCCTGTTTCTGGACGAGATCGGCGAGCTACCCCTGGCCATTCAGGCCAAGCTGCTGCGTTTTCTGGAAAATAGTGAATGCCAGGCCATCGGTGAGACCCAGCCGCAGCGGGTCAATGTACGCATCATCGCCGCCACCAATCGTGACCTGCAGCAACAGGTGCGCGAGGGACGCTTCCGCGAAGACCTGTTCTACCGCCTCAACATCGTGCCACTGACACTACCCCCACTGCGCCAGCGTCGCAGCGACATTGCACCGCTGCTGCTGGCCTTTAACCGCGAACTGGCTGCCCAGCATGGCTTGCCCCTGCCCCACTTCGACAGAAAGACCGTCCATCTCCTCGAAGCCCACAGCTGGCCCGGCAATGTGCGCGAACTACGCAATCTCTGCGAGCGGATGGTGATCCTGCATCACGGCAAGCATATCGGCCCCGAGATGTTGCCACAGGCACTTCGACCTAATCAGCAGGCTCTCGGCCTGGCCGGGGGGATTGCCCTGCCTGCCCAGGGCCTGAATCTGGAGGAGCTGGAGCGGGAGTTAATCAGCCAGGCCCTGGATCGCAGCCATGGCAATCGCAGCCGCGCCGCCCGCCTGCTGGGACTGAGCCGCGACACCCTGTTGTATCGGATCAAAAAGTACGCCCTGGGTTAAATCCGGAGCCCTAGGCTTGATGCGCCGCTGTACCGAGGTGTGTGGAGGTTCTGAGGGCTGAGTGCTTGGGGCTGAGTGCTGAGTTCCGGGAAGCGCAGAAACGAGTCGGCTAGATGCCCCCGGGAATCCATCGAAGGGTCCCCTCTCCCTGGGGGAGAGGGAGAAAATCCTGAAACCCCACCCCTGTATCGCGCCTGGAAATGCCTGCTCCAGGCTAAGGCGTGCCCTGGTCCTTGCTACAAACAAACACGGTATAACTCTCCTCCCCCGCCCCGTAGCGAATCTCGATGATCGCAAATCCGATTTCACTCAACACCTGCCGCCAGGTATCCAGGCTGAAGATCCCCAGACGGACGCGTGGGATGGGCGTGGATCAGGGCGGTGAGGTGCTGGCAGTAATCGGCGTATTCAGTGCGGGCATCGCCCCACAACGGCCATAGCCAGGCGAGATCCGAGTAGAGGTGGAAGGTATCAGGCATTCGACTCTCCCGGGGGTTAGGAGGTGATAATGAAGGGTGGCCAAAAAAGTTCTTCGCACTTTGCCGGGAAATTGCTCTACCCACGGCATGGTGTCGCTAGCGCGACGTGGATTGAATGCGGGGATTTCGCCCCCGCGGGCGAGGTACTTTCTTGT
>JACUTZ010000095.1 GCA_014859545.1 Gammaproteobacteria bacterium | reverse complement strand
CCCTCTACAGTGTGAATACATCATGGGGAGGGCGAGTAGTTACCATAAAGATATGTTTGAACCGCAAAGGACGCGAAGAGCGCAAAGGGGTAAAGACATAATCAGGCTAGCTAAACCGAATCTTGTCGCTGCTGTGATAGGTATCCTGCACCAGCAAAACTGCCTCCGTGATCGCTGTGGCCTCAGTGGCTTTCTTGTCCTTTAGCGTTCTTTGCGCCCTTTGCGGTTAAGCCTTCACTCCCTGTCGACCTTGAGTTTCAAAAAATGGGTGGCGCAGGAGATGCAGGGGTCGTAGTTGCGGATCACCTTCTCGCCATGCAGGCGCAGCACCTCATCGTGCTGGTCCAGTCCCAGGTTTTCCAGGGACAGGCGCAGGTCTTCCTCGATACGGGCCTGGTTCTGACTGGTCGGTGGGGTGATGATCGCGCGGCATACCCGCCCCTGTTCGTCCATTTCATAACGATGCCAGAGGATGCCGCGTGGGGCCTCGGTGCAGCCAAAACCAAGCCCGGCACGGGGCGTCACGGCCACATAGGGCGCATCGCTGGGCTGGTAGTTTTCCAGTTGCCCAATCGCCTCCAGCAGCACGTAGTGGATCTCGGCGGCACGGGCCAGCGCGCTATGGAACATATTGCGACTGGGAAATGTCACCCCGGTCCGATTCAGATTATCCTGCACCGCCTGGGGCAACTGGGCGAAATTCAGATTCACCCGCGCCAGCGGACCGACCAGGTAGGGCTGGCCCTCGGCCTGCGA
Source organism: Gammaproteobacteria bacterium (assembly GCA_014859545.1). Classification (GTDB taxonomy): domain Bacteria; phylum Pseudomonadota; class Gammaproteobacteria; order Thiohalomonadales; family Thiohalomonadaceae; genus SLDE01. The sequence continues at coordinate 7,705 of JACUTZ010000095.1, read as the reverse complement.
GTCCAGCGCATCGCCCTGGGGATAGTAATGGGCATGCAAGGCAGTGGAATGCGGGGCGTGAAACTCGCGGAAGTAATGCTGGTATTGATCGATGGCGATATCCAGGCCATCGCTGCTGACCAGGCGCCCCTCGTTAAAGGCATATTCATCCGGATGGCGCAGCGCCACCGAGACGAAATCCTGATCGTCCTCGGGCAGTTGCAGGGTCGCCACCCATTGCACCAGGGCCTCGGCCTCGGGCAAGGCGGCACGGCATTCCGCCAGCAGTGCGGCCATGGTCTCCGCCGCCGGGGCATGATAGAAACCACCGATGCGTACCCCCACCGGATGCACCGAACGCCCGCCCAGGGTGCGCAGGATCCTGTTACCCAGGCCCTGCAGGCGCAGGCCGCGTTTGACCTCCTCCGGATACTGGGCGGCCATCTCAATGGCGCTGTTGAAACCCAGAAAATCCGGCGCGGCCAGCAGATGGATGTGCAGGGCATGGCTTTCCAGCCACTCGCCACAGTAAAACAGGCGGCGCATCGCCCGCACCCAGGGACCGGGCTGGGCCTGAAAGATCGATTCAATGGCGTGGCTGGCGCTCATCTGATAGGCCACCGGACAGATCCCGCAGATACGCGCCACGATGTCGGTCACCTCGTGATAGTCGCGGCCTTCAAGAAATTTTTCAAACAGACGGGGCGGCTCGAAGATGCGCAGCTGCAACTGGGTGATGTGACCATCGCGGATCTTCAGGTCCAAGGCCCCCTCACCCTCGACCCGTGCCAGCACCGGTACGTGGATATCGATCTCGCGGCTGCCATTCATGACTTTGCCCCCTGCCAGTTTTTCGCCTCTTCACGAAAGGCCTCGGCATGATTATTGATAAATGAAAAACGTTTGGCGATCTGCTCCGGCGGCAGGCCCAGCCCCTGCAGTCTGCGCGCCATCGCCGCAGTATTGGGCAGCTCCGAGGGGCCATAACAGGCATAGCAATCACGCCCCACCGAGGGACAGATGGCCCCGCAGCCGGTACGGGTGACCGGTCCCATGCAGGGTTCACCCTTGGTCACCATCACACAGACCTGCTGCTGGCGTTTGCACGCCAGACAAACCTTGTCGTGTTCCTCCAGCGGCAACACCCCAAACAACAGGGCGCGCACCGCCATCACCAGCTGACGGGTATTGATCGGACAGCCCCACAGTTCCAGATCCACCTTGACGAACTCGGAGACAGGACGTGAATCCTTGAGCAGTTCGATGTAGTCCGGCAAGGCATAGATCCCCTCGACCCACTGATCCTTATCGTGCATATTGCGCAACGCCTGCAGGCCACCGGAGGTGGCGCAGGCGCCGATGGTGACCAGAAAGCCGCTGTTTTTGCGGATCTTCTCGATGCGTTCCAGCTCGTGGGGGGTAGAAATACTGCCCTCGATAAAGGCGATGTCCACCCTGGCCTCCTCATCCAGATAACCGGCCTCAGCGAAGTGCACGATGTCCACCAGCCCGGCCAGGGTCACCAGCGCCTCGCCAGCATTCAGAAAGGCCAGCTGGCAGCCATCGCAGGAAGAAAATTTGTGTACCGCAACCGTCGGTTTCATCTCTAACTCCATAACATTGAGCGCCACCGCAACATGAGTGCCTGACTCCACAAACTCTGCGCCTCTGCGCCTCTGCGCCTGGAAAATATGCTCCCGGCATTTTCAACCGATTACATCCATGTAATCGTCTGCAGTGAGAGCTTTTATCCAATCAAACGCCCTTGATCCCCAGGCGCGCGACAATCTCCGGCCAGGAAAACACCGGGCCATCCTTGCACACGAATTGCCCACCCATCTGGCAGTGACCGCACTTGCCCACCGCGCATTGCATGTTGCGCTCCATGCTCAGATAGATATCCTCCGCCGGGATGCCCTGCTCCAGCAGACCCTTGCCGGCGGCGATCATCATGCCCTCGGGGCCGCACATCATCACCGTGCTATTGGCCACATCCAGCGCAGCCTTGTCGAACAGCACCGGCACATGGCCCACATGCCAGGGCCACAGCGGCCCACCCTCGCTGGCCGAAAGCAGCACCTGGGTATTGGGCAACTGACTCCAGGCCTCGTATTGCTCGCGCCAGATCAAGTCGTCGGCATGCTTGACCCCTTGCATGATAGTCAGCTTCCCGTAGCGATCGCGGCGCTTGAGCACGTAGTTGATCACCGACACCACCGGGGCACAGCCCAGTCCGCCGGTGACGATCACCACATCGCGCCCCTTGGCCTGCTCCACCGGCCAGCCGCGCCCATAGGGGCCGCGCACCCCCAGACGCTCACCGACCTGAAGCCGGGCCATCGCATCGGTGACCCGACCGACTGCACGAATGGTGTGGTCGACGATATGTTCGTCCTCGGGATCGGAGACGATGGAGATCGGCACCTCACCGACACCATAGAGATAGAGCATGTTGAATTGGCCGGGGGCAAAGCGATAGGCCGCATGCACCGCCGGATCGGTAAAACGCAAACGCAGGGTGTAGATCGAGGGGGTCTCCTGCACCCGTTCGATAATCTCCGCCTCGTGGGGCTGCCGTAAATCGTTCATGCCTGCTCCCCCTGGCAGAGCGCGGCGGCCTCTGCAGTGATATCGATCCCCACCGGACACCAGCTAATGCAGCGCCCGCAGCCTACGCAACCGATGCGCCCGAATTGTTCCGGCCACCAGGCCAGCTTGTGCATCAGCCACTGACGATAGCGCTGTGCGCCACTTTCGCGCACCAAATGCCCATGCAGATAGCTGTGACCGCTGGTGAAACAGGAATCCCACTCGCGCAGGTGCTCGCTGCTGACCCCATCCAGCGCCGGCTGTTCCCGCTCGCTGTGACAGAAACAGGTGGGGCACACCGAGGTACAGTTACCACAGGCCAGGCAGCGTTCGGCCACCTGCTGCCAGCGCGGATGGTCCATCTGCCCCTGCAGGCCCTGCGACACATCCTTTGGCAAACCCCGCTGCTGTATATCGCGCGCATCCTGCTGCTGGCGCTCGGCCTGCTGCGCCTGCGCCGCACTGGCGGCAGGCAAGCCCAATTGCCCCAGCAAGGCCCGCCCTGTCTCGCTGCCGGCTCGCAGGATAAAGCCCTCATCCAGCTCATCCAGCAACAGGTCATAACCGCTGTGCTCGGCCGCCGCCGGGCCATCCCCAGTGGCGGCGCAAAAACAGGTCTCGGCCGGATGGGAACAATTAACCGCCACCAGCAACAGGCCCTGGCGCCTGGCGGCGTAGTGGCCGTCGCGCGCTCCGCCAAGGAAATGGGCATCGTGGATCTTCAGTGCCGCCAGGTCGCAGGGGCGCACCCCGATCACGGCACGGGCTTGCTGAGGTGGCGCGACTGCGGCAAAGCGCATCTGACCACCGGCGTCACGTTCCACCTGCCAGAGGGTTTCCTGCGGGGCAAACAACAGTGGTTTGAGGGCCTGCGGGCCATTGGCCCAGGCAAAGGCACGCGGGCTGTGGTCCTGCTCCAGACGATAGTGACCGGGACGCTGCTCGTCGTGCTGGCCCCATGGCAGGCCCTGGGCCGAAGCCAGCGGGGCAAACTGGATCGCCCCGTTCCGTGCCTGCGGGGCCAGGGTCTGATATCCGGCCCCATGCAGCAGGTCAAACAGCCGCTGGCTGTCCGCATGGGGTAAAAAAACCGCTGATGACATGGATCAACTCCCTGTAGAAGACGGTGAAGGCGGCAAGGATGGCCGCCGCCCCAAGCCTAATTGAAACAAGCGGGCCTGCAAGGCATCCCGGCCATCGTTGATCAGTTCCGCATCGACCTGCAAGGCCTCTGGGATGGTATTAATCTCAATATATTCCGTCTGAAGCTGATCTTCTTCATCGAGCTGTTGCAGCCACCACACCCCCGGGATACCGGTTTCAGAGATGCGTAGTACGCCATCCCCCTCTTCCTCCATCACCTCGGCCATGATCGGCCCCTCACCGAGATTCTCCTGAAGGCGTTCCAGATCCGCATCACTCATGGGGATCGCCGCCAGATCGATGCGACTAGGCTGCCCATCGCTCAGCAAAAGCTGTAGACAATCAACGATCTCGTACAGCAAGGCATAGGCATTTTCCCCCGAGCTGGGGTTGTGCAGACTGTCGATAAAATGGTATTCCTTGGATGGCTGGTCGGTCATGGTGTGCGCTCATGATGGGTTTTGTAAGAATCACCAATACACGCTAGCATACTCTCCCCTGTCCCGTAATGAAGGAACACACGGTGAACATCAACCTGGTAGAAGACGACCCACTTCAACAAAAACTGATTCAGCACTGGCTCACCGAGGCCGGCCATCAATGCCGGGTGTTTGCCAATGGCAAGTCCCTGATGCATGAGTTTCAGCTGGCACCTACCGATCTGGTGATCCTCGACTGGGAGCTGCCCGACCACAGTGGTCTGGAGTTGCTGAAGTGGCTGCGCCAACAGCAGGGATCTTCAGTACCCGTCCTGTTTCTGACCATGCGCGATGATGAGACCGACGTGGTCGCCGCGCTGCGCGGTGGTGCCGATGATTATCTGGTCAAACCGGCCCGCCCGCAGGAATTGCTGGCCCGCATCGATGCCAATCTGCGACGCAGCCAACCCCAGACCAGTGCCAAGGCCAAGACCAGGCAGATCGGTCCATTTACCATTAACCATCACAGCCAGCAGCTTAACCTGCACGGCAAGCCGGTGGTACTGACCCAGAAAGAATTCAGCCTCGCCTGTCACCTCTTGAGCAATATCGGTCAGGTGGTCTCGCGCGACCAATTGCTGGAGGAAATCTGGGGGCAGGCGCTCAACACCAAGAGCCGTACCATCGACACCCATATCAGCCGCCTGCGCAAGAAGCTCGGCCTCAACCCGGACCAGGGTTGGCGGCTTAGCTCCATCTACCAATCCGGTTATCGCCTCGACTGGCTGGGCGACTGAGCCCCCCATGTGTCTGGCGATCCCCATGCGTATCGAGGTGATGGACGGCGTGCAGGCCCGATGCAGTGCCGGTGGCATCGAGCGTGAGGTCAATCTGTTCATGTTGCAGGATCAGCCGCTGGTGATCGGTGACTATGTGATGGTGCATGTGGGCTATGCCATCCAGAAAGTCGATGCGGAGCTGGCCAGGCAAAGCCAGGCCCTGCATGCCCAGATGCAACAAGGCTAGGCCATGCACGAGTTGTCCGTCTGTCGCGGCCTGCTGCAACAGGTCGCCGACATCGCCGCCACACACCAACAGCCCCAGGTCAGCCGCATCCAGCTGCGTATCGGCCCACTGGCCGGGGTAGAACCCCAACTGCTGCAACAGGCCTTTACCATTGCCCGCCAGGGCAGCGTTGCCGAGCAGGCTGAACTTGCCATCGAGGCGGCCCCGTTGATCGTGCATTGCCCAGACTGTGGTCAGGATTCCCCCGCCAGCCTGCCCCGTCTGGACTGCGGCCACTGCGGTCAGCAACAAACCCAATTGAAAAGCGGCGATGAGCTATTATTGCTCTCAATCGCCTTTCCATCCGATGCCCATCAGGAGCAACAAGATGTGTGATACCTGCGGCTGCAACATCACCCCCGGCAACCGCCATCTGGCCGAACAGCCCATCGCCCAGGGCGAAACCGCCGTCAGCGTGCTGCAAGGCCTGCTCTCGGAAAACGACCGCATCGCGATGCACAATCGCGAGCACCTGGGCCGCCACGGGGTAGTGGCGCTCAACCTGATGTCCTCGCCTGGCTCGGGCAAGACCGCGCTGCTGGAGCGCACTATCGAGGCCCTGGCCGGACGCTGGCGCATCGCGGTGATCGAGGGCGACCTGGAAACCGAAAACGATGCGCAACGGATCCGCGCCAAGGGGGTGGAGGCAATCCAGATCACCACCGGCACCGCCTGCCATCTGGATGCCCACATGGTGCATCAGGCCCTGCATCAACTGGACCTGGCACAGCTGGACCTGCTGTTCATCGAGAACGTCGGCAATCTGGTCTGCCCGGCCAGCTTCGACCTGGGCCAGCATGCCAATATCACCCTGCTCTCGGTCACCGAGGGCGATGACAAGCCGGCCAAATACCCGGTGATCTTCCGCGCCGCCGAGCTGGTACTGCTGAGCAAGAGCGACCTGCTGCCCTATATGGAAGAATTCTCCCCCGCGCGGGCACGCCAGGCGGTGCGGCAACTGGCCATCGATCCCCCGATCATCCAGCTCTCCGCCAAGAACGGCGATGGCATCGACGACTGGCTGGACTGGCTGGAAGGGCAAATGCGCCAACACCGCCCGGCACCTGGGCAGTTCCGCGCTATCGCTACATCGGCATCCAGCATCCTGAAATGAAAAAAAAGATTGCACCGCAGAGACGCAGAGGCGCTGAGAAAAGCATTGAGTGTAAGCTGTCAGCGGTATTGCTGCAGCGTTTCAGTCCTGACATCGGCAATATGATCTTTCCATTTCGCCTCACGCTCTCTCAGCTCCACCATATAAGCGCAGTAAGGCACTCCCACCACCACTCAATCCCTCTGCGCCTCCGCGCCTCTGCGGTGAAATGTTTTTTTCAATATTCCGGCCACCAAAACCATGTCTGATCTCGCCCGTGAGTTGTTGGCGCAGCTGCACGCCCTGAAGCTGGAACAACCGCTGCGTATCGTCAATGTCTGTGGCGGGCACGAGCGCAGCATCAGCCAGGCCGGGCTGCGGCAGTTGCTCCCGCCCCGGCTGGAACTGATCCCCGGTCCTGGCTGCCCGGTTTGCATCTGCCCGGAAGAGACCATCCATGCGGCGATGCACTACGCCCTGGAGGACGGTCATACGGTACTGGCCTATGGCGATATGCTGCGGGTGCCGATCAATGTGGGCAAGGGCCAGCCCCGCAGCCTGGAACAGGCCCGCGCCGCCGGGGCCGATATCCGCCCCATCGCCTCGCCACAACAGGCGGTGAGTATCGCCCAGGCCCGGCCCGACAGACCGGTGGTCTTCCTGGCGGCCGGTTTTGAAACCACCACCGCGCCGCTGGCCGCCCAGGTATTGCAGGGCCTGCCCGATAATCTGCTGCTGTTGATGGCGGCCCGCCGCACCTGGCCGGCGGTGGCAATGCTGCTCGAAGGCGACAGCAGCCCGATCGATGCCCTGATCGCCCCCGGTCATGTGGCGGCCGTGATGGGGAGCGAGGAATGGCGTTTTATCCCTCGCAAGCATGGCCTGCCGGTGGCGGTGGCCGGATTCAGCCCCGAAAGCCTGCTGGCGGCCACGCTGATGGTGGCCAGGCAACACCTGGCCGGCGAGGCCCATCTGGAGAACGCCTATCCCGAGGTGGTCCGCACCGAGGGCAATCGCGCCGCCCAGGCGATGCTGGATGAGGTGTTCAGGATCGATGCGGCCAACTGGCGCGGTATCGGCAGCATCCCGGCCTCCGGTTATATCCTGCGGGATAGCTGGGCCGGGCATGATGCCGAACGCCAGCTTGGGCTGCCCGAGCATGCGCGTCGGCGCGCTGGCGAAATGCCACCGGGCTGTGCCTGCGCCGAGGTGATCCTGGCCCAACGTCTGCCTGATCAATGCCCCCTCTATGGCAGGCCCTGCACCCCCGACAATCCGATCGGCCCCTGCATGGTCTCGGACGAGGGGGCCTGCCATATCTGGTGGCAATATCGGCGCAACAACGCCATTTAATCCCTTAGCAGCAGGCTGTTGTTGTCTACTCATGCGTCGCGATAGGGCGTTACAAAGCCCGTCC
>JACUTZ010000094.1 GCA_014859545.1 Gammaproteobacteria bacterium | reverse complement strand
CAGAACCCTGCTTTTCAATGGGGACGAGCAGAGATCAGCTTGCTATGATGGCTTTTCTCGGGAACTGTCGGTGCTGGCTCGGGTCGTAAGTGCCTGTATCCCGATTGTTTATTCCCGCAAGGAGTCTTTATGTTACGTAGCAAACCAGTGATCTTTTTTATGGTGTGGAGTGCTGTGCTGGGTGTGGTCAGTTGGGTCCATGCGGCGGAGGATGCCGGGCATTTCAAGGGCAAGCCTGCCGAGACCCTGGAGCAGGCGGTAGCGAATTTTACCGAGGGCAATCGTGAGCTCGGGAGCTTGCTGGCGGGGGAGCTGGATGCCAAGCGTCTGTATGAAATCCATCAGCTGACCTACACTCTGGAGGTGGCACTGGCGAAGATCATCGAGGAGGCCAGCGAGCTGGCCGAGGTGCTGGAGGAGGTGCATGTGGCCACCGAGAAGAATGATGCCAAGACCGCTGCCAGCAAGGGGCGTGAGTATCTCGATACCGCTGGCAAGCTGATCAAGTAAGTCCCAGGGGGAGGGCGCTGCGGCGGCCCCCTTTTTTTGTGCCCGCCCTCCGGCGGCCGTTCTTACGTCCATTCTCATTTCCATCCCTGTCGTAGCTTGTCGGTAGTGGCTGGTTGTTGCCTGTTTACAAACCGACCGGTCGGTCAGTATGATGGCGGCTCTGTGATCCAGGAGTGAGCTATGCCCGTATCCCTTCCCAGTACCGAGCCATCCGGTGATTCGGTGAGTCGCATCCTGGCGGCGGCCAAGGATTTGTTTGCCCGCCATGGTTATGACCATGTGTCGATGAACGCGGTGGCGGGGGCGGCTGGGGTTAGCAAGGCCAATGTCTTTCACCACTTTAAGTCCAAGGATGAGCTGTATATCCGCTCCCTGAGCCAAGCCTGCGAGGCCTCGCGCAGCAGTCTGGATGCGATGGAAGAGGGCGATGGGGATGCCTGGCAGCGGATCCGGCGTTTTGTCGATGAGCACCTGGATCACATGCTCAGCCATAGCCGGGATTCGCGCCTGATCCTGCGCGAGGTGGTGGAAAACTGCCCCGGTACCGGTCAGCGCCTGGCCCAGGAGGTGTTTCGCGATAACTTCAACCGACTGGTGGCGATCATTGCCGAGTGCCAGCGAGAAGGCGCGCTGCGTCCGGATCTGGACCCGGTGTTTATCAGCACCCTATTGCTGGGTGCGAATGTGTTTTTCTTTCAGTCCCAGGAGGTGATGCGTCACCTCGATGGGGTGGACTTTGCCGATGAGCCGTCCCGCTACGGGGCGATGTTTGTCGATATTTTGATGCGTGGGGCCGCCAGCGGCCCGGTTGCCAATGAGGGTGAAAAACCATGATTCGTGTATCCCGCCTGATGTCCCGTTCCATGGCCGTGTTGGGGCTTGGGGTGTTGTTGAGTGCTTGTAGTGGTGAACCGGAAACTGCGGGGGCCCCCAGTGGCCCGCGTGCCTTGCCGGTGACGGTGGTGGCGGTGCAGAGTGAGGATGTGGCGGTCACCGCACGTACCCTGGGTACGGTGGTGAGCAAACACTCACCGACCCTGTCGGCTGAGGTGGGCGCGCGGGTGCTGCGCATCCATGTTGACGAGGGCGACGAGCTTGCAGCCGGACAGTTGTTGCTGGAACTGGACGATGGGGATTTTCGCCTGGAGCGTCAGCGTGCCCAGGCCGAGATCCAGCGCCTGGATGCGCTGATCGAAAACCAGCAACGCCGTCTGGATCGCAACCGTAGCCTGCTCAGCCAGAAGGTGGTCTCGCAAAGCGATGTGGACCTGGCTGATGCGGAGCTGCGCGCCCTGCAGGGGCAATTGCAGGCAACCCGTACCCAGCTGGCCCAGGCCGAGCGCAATATCAATCGCACCCGGGTGACCGCGCCGATTGCAGGGCGTTTGGAGCGTCGCTGGGTCAATGAGGGGGATTGGGCCGGACAGGGCGAGCCGCTGTTGCACCTGAGCAGCGATGTGGTGCTGCGTGCCCAGTTGCCCTACCCCGAGCACATGGCCGATCTGCTGCGCGCCGGCCTGAATGTGCAGCTTCATAGCCCTGCCGCGCCGGATCTGCAGGTGCAGACCCGCATCACCGAGCTGCGCCCGGCGGTGGGTAGCAGTCGTTCCTTGCTGGCGATGGCCGAGTTTGACAACCCCGGTGGCTGGCGTCCCGGTGCCAGTGTGGATGCCGAGGTGGAGTTGTACCGCTATGCGGAGGCGCTGCTGGTGCCGGATGTGAGCGTGGTGCAGCGCCCGGCGGGCAAGGTGGTGTTTGTGCTGGAGGACGGCAAGGCCAGTCAGCGGCTGGTAGAGACCGGGCGGCGCTTTGGGGATCGGATCCAGATCCGTGATGGCCTGAATGTAGGTGAGCCGGTGATCGTCGATGGGGCCGGCTTTCTAGCCGATGGCGCGCCGGTGCGGGTTGAGTAAGCACTGACATCCCACCAACTAGCCGACAAGAGGAAAACCCATGAATTTGCCACAACTCTCGATTAACCGTCACGTGCTCGCCTACATGATGAGCGCGGTGCTGGTGCTGTTCGGCCTGGTCAGTATGGACCGGCTCGGTGTGGACCGTTTCCCGGTGATCGATTTTCCTGCGGTTTCGGTGACCACGGTGTTGCCGGGGGCCAACCCGGAGGTGATCGACGCCTCGGTCACCAGTGTGATCGAGTCGGCGATCAACAGTGTGCCGGGGATCGATTCGGTGATCTCCAACTCGGTGCCCGGCGTGTCGGTGGTGGCACTGACCTTTAATCTCAATAAAGACATCGACGTGGCCTTTAACGAGGTGCAGGCCAAGGTGAACCAGATCCTGCGCCAGTTGCCGGTGGATGCGGACCCGCCGGTGGTGGCCAAGATCCAGACCGATGCCTCGCCGATTATGTGGATCGCCCTGCAGGGGGATCGCACCCAGCAACAGTTGAATCAGTACGCCAATAATGTGGTGCGCAAGTCATTGGAAACCATCGATGGGGTGGGTGAGGTGCGCATGGGCGGACGGCGTGACCGCACCATTCGGGTCGAGCTGTCGCCCTCGCGTCTGGCCGCGCAACAACTGACCGTGCAGGATGTGATCGGCGCCTTCCAGCGCGAACACATCCAGTTGCCTGGTGGCTATCTCAGCGGTGGCAACACCGAGCGCCTGCTCAAGCTGGACATGGAATTTCACAGTGCCGAAGCCCTCAAGGGCCTGGTGCTGGCCCAGCATAATGGCAATCTGGTACGCCTCGGTGATGTCGCCGAGGTGCGTGATGACCTGGCCGATTTCCGTCGTTTGGCGCGTTTTAATGGCGAGCCGACCATCGGTCTTGGCATCGTCAAGGTGCCGGGCGCCAACACCATTGCGATTGCCTCGGCGGTGAAAGAGCGTCTGGCCAATGAGATCGAGCCGCAGCTGCCGCCGGGACTGCGCGTCACCATGGCCTCGGACCAGTCGGTGTTCATCCTCGACATGATCTATGCGCTGCTCGACAAGATTGTGCTGGGGACCCTGCTGGCGGCGCTGGTGGTGCTGGTGTTCTTGAAGAACTTCCGTGCCACCCTGATCATCTCGGTGGCGATCCCGGTATCCCTGCTGGGCGCGGTGGCGGTGATGTTCATGTTTGGCTTCACCTTCAATACCCTGACCCTGCTGGCCCTGCTGTTGCTGATCGGGGTGGTGGTGGATGATGCCATCGTGGTACTGGAAAATATCTACCGCCACCGCGAGACCATCGAGCCCGACCCGATCCAGGCAGCCATGTCCGGTACCCGTCAGGTATTGTTTGCGGTGCTGGCCACCACCCTCTCGTTGGTGGCGATCTTCGCCCCGGTGATCTTCATGGGCGGGATCATCGGGCGCTTCTTCGAATCCTTCGCGGTGGTGGTCTCGGTCGGGGTATTGATCTCCTATTTCGTCGCGGTGACGCTGACCCCGATGCTTTGTTCGCGTTATCTTAAGGTGGAGCATCAGCACGGCCACATCTATGCGCTGTTCGAGCGCATGTTCCAGGCCATGGACCGTGCCTACAAGGCCGCGCTGCATGCGGTGCTGGCGCATCGCTGGAAGGTGGTGCTGGCAACCATCGTGGTGGTGGTGGTCAGCACCTGGTCGTCAATGGCCAATATCGGTTTTGGTTTTGCTCCCGAAGAAGACGAGGGCCAATTCCTGATCATCATGCGTACCCCGCTGGGTTCGGGGATCGAATACACCGATCAGAAACTGCGTCAGGTCGAGGCGATCCTCGACAGGCAGGAGGCGGTGGCTAGCTATTTCACCGCCATCGGTCTGGGCGATCGTGGCCAGGCCAATCAGGCCTTTGCCTTTGTGCGCATGCATCCGCGCGGTGAGCGTGATATCACCCAGCAACAACTGGTGCCGATCATCAATCGCGAAATGTCCGGGATCGCCGGCGCACGTGGTTTTGCCACCGCGGTACCGATGATCGCCGGGCAACGCGGCGATCCGCTGCAGTTTGTGGTGCGTGGTCCGGATCTGAACCAGGTTGCGGAATTGTCCCAACGTATCGAACAGCGGTTGAATGGCTTAGATGGCCTGGGCCGTATCGATCTGGATCTGCAGCTCAATCTGCCCCAGCTGGAACTGCGTATCGATCGTGATCGGGCTGCGGTGCTGGGTCTGAGCAGCAGCGAGGTGGCGATGGCGGCCAATGTACTCTCCGGCGGCCTGAACGTGGCCAAGTACAACGACGAACCGGGCGACGGGGAACGCTATGATATTCGCCTCAAGGCCGCCGATGGCGAGATGACCCGCAGCGAGGACCTGGGGCGGATCTTCCTGCGCAATTCCGCCGGTGAACTGGTACGCCTGGATACGGTGGCCGGGTTCGAAGAAACCATCGGTCCTGCGGTGATCAGCCGTTTCAATCTCCAGTATGCGGCCAGCTTCTACGCCACCCCCAGCATCCCCCTGGGCGATGCGGTGAATATCGTCGAACAGGTGGCGGCCGAGGAGTTGCCATTGGGCTACAGCCTGCGCCTGCAGGGCGAGGCCGAGGAAATGGAGAAAACCGCCGGCTATGTGGGCTTTGTATTCCTGCTCGCCACGGTGTTGGTCTATATGGTGCTGGCCAGTCAGTTCAACAGTTTTATCCAGCCGCTGATCATCATGCTGGCCCAGCCACTGGCGATCATCGGTGGCCTGCTGGCGCTGTGGTGGACCGGCAGCACCCTGAATATCTTCTCGATGATCGGGATGATCCTGCTGATTGGCCTGGTATCGAAAAACTCCATTCTGCTGGTGGATCTGACCAACCAATATCGTGCCAATGGCATGGGCATCGACGAGGCGCTGAAGGAGGCCTGTCCCTTGCGTATGCGACCGGTGGTAATGACCTCGCTGACGCTGATCCTGGCACTGATGCCGGCGGCCACCGGCTGGGGTGCCGGGGCCGATACGGTCGGACCGTTGGCGGTGGCGGTGATCGGCGGGATGATCAGCTCCACCGTGCTGGCCCTGCTGGTGGTGCCGGTGGTGTATTCGCTGATCGAAAATGCGCTGGAAGGCAGACGGAAAAAGAGCTAACCGCAAAGGTTTATTCGGATTTCACCTGACAGCCAGTGTCAGTTCGGTATATCCGCTTGTGCGACCGAAGTGGCGGGTTAAGTGGTCGGGTGAATGGCCTTGTTCGGCCAATCATTGTCTACGGTAAACGACCTGCCCACTGGCCTCAGGTGTTCAAACTCCTGTTTCTGTAGCTTAGCGCGGATTTCTTCAAAGGATCTGACAATATCCTCTGCATAGATACGTTCTCCACAGTGCTGACAAACCTCTGCGGTCACTTTCAATGTTACGGTATTACAACCACCGCGCAATAGCTTCTCTACCTGCTTAACTTCAAGTTCTCCACCACAAACGGGGCACTTTTCAAATGGCATCATTTCTTTACCCTCACTTTCCAGTCAATCCACCGTGCCGGGTCTGGCCGATAGACAGTAATCATTACGGCCCATTCATTGTCTACGTTATAGGCCTACACACTATGAATTGGTTCGCCCGCAAAATTTTTCCCCATAATTAGACAGCTTGGGTACGGTTTGTCATTTGGATAATCCTCGATGATTTCGCCATGCATCACTGAAAAATAAATTTCGTCAAATGTCAGATGATCATCAACGGCTTCCTCATCTGTATGATCTGTGATCCGAACGCGACTATTACTGATGGCAACAACTATGTCCTCAATATCCATCTGTTCTTCCCAATTCTTGCCGCACAGTCTGTCAAAATTGTCATAGACAGAATCCGTCTATTTCTGAAGCATTGTTAACAATGCGCATACCGACCTGGCTATCAATAGGCTACGCATACTTGAACATGGTAATCCTTTGTTTTTACTGGTGTTAGATCGATTCGATGCAATGATCTCATAACATTATTTGGCAACAGATGTCTGTTCAGGCCCGGACTGCTGGCTTGCTTCTCCCCAGCGGGATTGCCGTTAGACAGTCAGGAACGTCGGCTTACGCTGCGCTAACCCGACCTACCTGGCTTCGCCCCAGCGGGCCAGCAGGCGGTGCTCGATCTGCAGATGATCGAGAATGCGCGCCACCACAAAATCCACCAGGTCTTCGATGCGCTGTGGCTGGTGATAAAAACCGGGACTGGCCGGCATGATGGTGACACCAAGCTGGGCGAGCTTGTGCATGTGTTCCAGATGGATCGCCGAGTAGGGCATCTCCCGTGGCACCAGGATCAGCTGGCGGCGCTCCTTGAGCATCACATCGGCGGCCCGCTCGATGAGATTGTTGCTGGCACCGGTGGCGATGGCCGAGAGGCTGCCGGTGGAGCAGGGACAGACCACCATCGCGCGCGGGGCATTCGAGCCACTGGCCACCGGCGCCATCCACTGTTCGCGGCCAAATACCTGTATCTGGCCGCTGGCCGCACCGTAGCGCTCGCCAAAGAAGCGTTGCATCGCATCGGGCCTGCCGGGTACATTCAGCTCGGTCTCGGTGGCCAGCACCACCTGGGCGGCGGCAGAAACCATTAGGTAAACCTGTTGCTCGGTCTGGATCAATTGCTCGAGCAGACGCAGCGCATAGGCCGCGCCGGAGGCGCCGGTGATCGCCAGCGAGATCGCCTGATTGCCATTACTGCGCATGAGTTTGCTCCAATCCTGCCAGCAGACGCTGGTGTATCCCGCCAAAACTACCATTACTCATGATCAGGATATGGTCGCCGCGGCGGGCCTGTTCAAGTAGCGCCTCGAGGGTGGTCTCTACATCCGGGTAGATGTGGATCCGCGCCGGGTCATTGATCGGCGGCGTCCAGTCCAGCTCGGGTGCAATGCACAACAACACCTGATTGGCGGCATCCAGCGAGGGCAGCAGCGTATCCTTGTGTACCCCCATGCGCATGGTGTTGGAGCGCGGTTCCAGCACCGCCAGGATGCGGGCATCGCCGACCCGGCGACGCAGCCCTGCCAGGGTGGTGGCAATGGCGGTGGGGTGGTGGGCAAAGTCATCATAGACGTGGATGTCATGGATCGTGCCGCGCAGTTCCAGGCGACGCTTGACCCCATGGAACTGTGCCAGGGCCTCGCAGGAAACCGCTGCCGGGACACCCGCATGGCGTGCGGCGGCAATCGCCGCCAGGGCATTGTCGGTATTGTGCTGGCCGAGTAGCGGCCAGTGCACTTCGCCCTGCTGCTGGCCCTGCCACAGCACCGCAAACTGACTGCCGTCCTCGGCGATGGCCCGGGTGCTCCAAGCCTGCGGGTCCTGCAGGAGCTCACAGGGGGTCCAGCAACCCATCGCGATCACCGCTTGCAGGGCCTGGTCGGCAGCGGGGTGGATCACCAGGCCATTGCCGGGCACGGTGCGCAGCAGGTGGTGAAATTGCCGTTGGATCGCCGCCAGGTCCGGGAAGATATCCGCATGGTCGAATTCCAGGTTATTGAGCACCAGGCTGCGCGGGCGGTAATGGACAAACTTGGCGCGCTTGTCGAAAAAGGCGGTGTCGTATTCGTCCGCCTCGACCACAAAGAAAGGGGTATCGCCCAGGCGGGCCGAGAGGCCGAAGTTCTGCGGGATGCCGCCGATCAGGTACCCGGGGGCCATGCCCGCATAGTCGAGGATCCAGGCCAGCATCGAGGCGGTGGTGGTCTTGCCGTGGGTGCCGGCCACCGCCAGCACCCAGCGATCGCGCAGTAGATAATCGCCCAGCCACTGCGCCCCGGAGGTATAGGGCAGGCCGCGTTCCAGCACGAACTCCACCGCTGGATTGCCACGGGAGAGGGCATTGCCGATCACCACCAGCTCCACATCCGCCGGGATGTCGCCAGGCTCGAAGCCCTCGCACAGGGTAATGCCCTGTTCGGCCAGCTGGGTACTCATCGGCGGATAGACGCCGGCGTCCTGCCCACTCACCCGGTGGCCCAGCGCGCGCGCCAGCAGCGCCATGCCGCCCATGAAGGTTCCGCAAATACCAAGGATGTGTATGTTCAAGCCGTGCTTACCCGTGTGAAATGAGTTGGCAAGATACCGCAGCTTCTGGCGGAGTGCCAGTTGCACAAGGGGGCTAGGGGTTAGGGGTTAGGGGCTAGGGGCTAGGGGCTAGGGGCTAGGGGCT
>JACUTZ010000239.1 GCA_014859545.1 Gammaproteobacteria bacterium | reverse complement strand
TAGGGGCTAGGGGCTAGGGGCTAGGGACAGGCTAACAGCCCCTAGTCCCCAGCTCCTAGTCCCTGAGTCCTCAACCATACACCGGCAGGCGCTTGCATACTGCCAGCACCTTGGTCTTGACCGCATCGATGGTCGCGGCATCGCCACGGCTATCGATCACATCGCAGATCCAGCCGGCCAGCTCGGTGGCCTCGGTTTCGCCAAAGCCACGGGTGGTGATCGCCGGGGTGCCGATACGGATCCCGGAGGTGACGAAGGGCGATTGCGGGTCATTGGGGACAGAGTTCTTATTGATGGTGATATTGGCCTCACCCAGCCAGGCATCCACGTCCTTGCCGGTCAGGCCCTGCTTGATGAAGCTGACCAGGAACAGGTGGTTGTCGGTACCGCCAGAGACCACATCAAAGCCGCGATCCAGGAAGACCTTGGCCATCGCCCGCGCATTGGCCACCACCTGGGTTTGGTAGATCTTGAACTCCGGCTCCAGGGCCTCCTTGAAGGCCACCGCCTTGGCGGCGATCACATGCATCAGCGGGCCACCCTGGGTACCGGGGAAGACCAGGGAGTTCAGTTTCTTTTCGATCTCCGGATTGGCCTTGGCCAGGATGATGCCGCCACGCGGACCACGCAGGGTCTTATGGGTGGTCGAGGTGGTCACATCGGCGATGGCCACCGGGCTGGGATAAACACCAGCGGCAATCAGACCAGCCACATGGGCCATGTCCACAAACAGGTAGGCACCCACCTTGTCGGCAATCTCACGAAAACGCTGCCAGTCCACCACGCGGGAATAGGCCGAGAAACCGGCCACGATCATCTTGGGCTGGTGTTCCACCGCCAGACGCTCGACCTCGTCGTAGTCGATATAGCCCTGCTCGTCGATCCCGTACTGCACCGCATGGTAGATCTTGCCGGAAAAATTGACCTTGGCACCGTGGGTCAGGTGACCACCATGGGCCAGCGACATACCCAGCACGGTATCGCCGGGATTCAGCAGCGCCATATAGACCGCCGCATTGGCCTGGGAGCCGGAATGGGGCTGCACATTGGCATAATCGGCACCGAAGAGCTGCTTGAGACGGTCGATGGCCAGTTGCTCGGCCACATCCACATACTCACAGCCACCGTAATAGCGCTTGCCCGGATAGCCCTCGGCGTATTTATTGGTCAGCACCGAGCCTTGGGCCTGCATCACCCGTGGGCTGGTGTAGTTTTCCGAGGCAATCAGCTCGATATGCTCTTCCTGACGCACAGCCTCCTGTTCCATGGCCGCCCACAGCTCGGCATCGTAATCATTAATCGACATGGTTTTATTGAACATGACTGGCCTCGATATGCAACAAGATACGGGAAAACGAAACAAGCCGGTAAGTTTACCCGATTTGACGGCAAATGGCATGTAGCGTGTGGCAGGACCAGGCCGCGAGCATCAAGGTCAAAAGCCTTAACCGCAAAGGACGCGAAGATCGCAAAGTGTCCTGTTCG
>JACUTZ010000093.1 GCA_014859545.1 Gammaproteobacteria bacterium | reverse complement strand
GGGCTGAGGGTCTTGGTCATGGGTTGCTTCCATGGGTATCGCTTTTCCCTCACTGCGCCTTTGCGTCCCTGCGCGCGAGCACCTTTTGCTTGCGCTGTGTGGTTTGTTTTGGTATAAAGTGCGGCTTCCTGCCCCTGTCAGGGCGAACAGACATCAGTTTTTGGAGCTTAGAATCATGTCCAAGGTATGCCAGGTAACCGGCAAGCGACCCATCACCGGTAACAATGTGTCGCACGCGAACAACAAGACCAAGCGTCGTTTTCTGCCCAATCTGCACAGCCACCGTTTCTGGGTGGAGAGCGAAAACCGTTTTGTTAAGCTGCGTGTCACCCCCAAGGGCATGCGTATTATTGATAAGAAGGGCATCGATTCGGTTCTGGCCGATATTCGCGCCCGCGGCGAAAAGGTTTAAGGAGTAGCACATGGCCAAGTCAGCACGTGACAAGATTCGTCTGGTATCCAGCGCCGGTACCGGCCACTTCTATACCACCGACAAGAACAAGCGCAACATGCCGGAAAAGATGGAGATCAAGAAATTTGATCCCGTGGTTCGCCAGCATGTGATGTACAAGGAAGCCAAGATCAAGTAAGGCGATCCTGTACCGACAAAAAACCCGGCCCGGCCGGGTTTTTTTGTGTCTGAAACATGGCTATCTCCGGGGTGATCATTAACAGTGTGCTGGACATCGGCCTGGAAAGCATCGTTGGCAAGCGCAACGCTTTCTTCAATTTTACCAGCAGTTTCATTCGCGGCGATCACCCGCTGCCGCTGGATAATACCCCGGTGATGCTGGATACCCTCGAGGATATGGTCACCGATGAGCCGCTGATCGCCGGGATGCGCGAGCTGGCACGGCAGAAATACATCATTGCCCTAGCAGGCTGTTGTTGTCGCTCAGGCGAGTGCGAGAGAAGGCATTGCGGGCGAAAAAGCGCAGTTTACACGTAGTAAATGCGCATTTTGAGCCCGATTTTAACGCCCTATCGCGACGCGTAGACAACAACAGCCTGCTAGACGATGGCGCTGGTCCACACCAGCACCCAGGATTATCGCCAGTGTTATTTGAGTGCGGTGATCTGGGCCGACGACAGCATGCTGGCGCTGCAGGATAAACAGTCGCCCCGGTGTCTCAGTGACGATCCAGGATCAGGTTGCCATGGGGATCGACCACACATTGCCAGCCAGGGGCGATCCAGGTGGTGGAAACCTGCTCGGTGAGCAGTGCCGGCTCGTCGATTTGCTGCGCCACCACCAGTTCCTCCCGCCGCCATACCGCTACCCCTTGCGGAAAACCATGGATCGCCAGATGCCGTGTCTCGGTCTGGGGGGAACCCGGTGCCAGATGCCCCAAGGGCAGGTCGGGTTCTGGTCCCTGCAGGCGCAGACGCAGGGTCACCAGCTCCACCGGCAGCGCCAGCCGATGTCCATAGCGCTGTTGATGGGCCAGATGAAAGGCCTCCTCATCCGGGCTGCCCTGCCAGGGCAGGGTCAGGGTGTGGGCCTGGCCGAGATAACGCAGGTCCAGGCTGGGGCTAGCCTGTATGCTATCGGCACTGAGCCCTTCCAGCGCCAGTGAGTGCTCACCCTGCTCGCGCAACTCGGCATAGGCCTGGTTGATCATTTCGGGCGGGATCTCGCGCAACACCCCCTGCAGGCTGTGCGAAAGCTGCCGTCCGCGTGGAGCGGTCAGCATCCCCAGCGCCGAAAGGACCCCCCCATGAACCGGCACCATGGCCTGGTGCATCCCCAGTGCCTCGGCCAGGGCGCAGACATGCAGGCCACCGGCCCCGCCAAAGCAGCACAGGGTCATCTGGCGTGGATCCTTGCCGCGCTGCACCGACATCACCCGCAGTGCCCGTGCCATGTGTTCATTGGCGATGCGCACAATCCCCTCGGCGGCTTCATGCAGTCCCAGCTTGAGGCGTGTGGCAATGCGTCCCACCGCCGCCTCGGCAGCCGCCACATCCAGCGCCATCCCGCCGCCGAGAAAGGCATCCGGCAGCAGTCGGCCCAGCAGCAGATTGGCATCGGTGACAGTGGCCTCCTCGCCACCGCGCCCATAACAGGCCGGTCCCGGTGCCGCCCCGGCCGATTCCGGGCCAACCTGTAACAGGCCGCCCGCATCGACCCGGGCGATCGAGCCGCCACCGGCACCAATGGTATGCATGTCCACCATCGACACCGACACCGGCCAGCGACCGATCCGTCCCTCATTGCTCAATTGCAGCTCGCCATCGATCAGCGCCACGTCGGTGGAGGTGCCGCCCATGTCGAAACTGAGCAGGCTTTGACGCCCGGCCAGTGCGCCGATGCTGCGGGCCGCCGAAAGTCCACCGGCGGGCCCCGACAGCAGCATGTTGACCGCCCGCCTGCCCGCCAGACTGGCCCCGATGGTATTGCCGCAGCTTTGCATCACCGCGATCTGGGCACCGGGAAGCCCCGCCGCCAGGCGTTGCAGATAACCCTCGACCCTGGGCCCCACCCAGGCATTCAGCCAGGTGGTGATACCCCGCTCATACTCGCGATACTCCGGCAGCACCGCCGAGGAGCGCGAGACAAATATCCCCTCCGGTACGATCGCCTCGATGGCCTCCTCAAAGCGCGGGTCAAGATAGGAAAACAACAGATTGATCGCCACCGCCTCGGGTTGCAGGCGTTGCAGTTCGGCGCGCAGCCGTGCCAGCTCGCTGGGATCGAGATCCTCGACCACACTGCCATCGGCCCCCAGTCGCCCGCCGGTCTCCAGGCACAGTTCCGGCGGGACCGGTGGTGGCAGTTTTACCGGTTGCAGGGCATACAGCTCGGCGCGGGCCTGACGACCCAGACTGAGCAGGTCCTTCAGGCCGTAGTTGGTGATGAAGACGGTGCGTACCCCCTTGCCCTCCAGTACCGCATTGGTGGCCACGGTAGAGCCGTGTACCACCCGCAGTGAGGAAAACTGCTCGGGCCGGATCCCCAGCTCGGCCACCCCCTGGAGGATCGCCCGCTCCGGGGCATCCGGGGTAGACAGCAGCTTGTGCACACGCAGGCGCCCCTCGTGAAACAACACGAAATCGGTAAAGGTACCGCCGGTATCGACGCCGAGTAGCATGACAGCTCCAATAAAAAAACGATGCTTGATGACGAAGGATGAAAAATGATTGGCGTTGCGTGTGATCAATACCCTCTGGCAGCACTCTGTCGACGTCGGATTATGTCTACTGGCATGAACGTAGCGAAACCCGACTGTGACCCTATCTATCCGAGTAGTGCTTCCAGAATATTTCGCTGTTCGGCGTGCTTGCCTGGGTTTTCGTCGCGCAGCTTATTCAGGTTGAGCAGCTTCCATTTTACGGCAGGCAAGTCGGCTGCCTGGATGCGGTCGATGACGTCGAAGTCAGGCATGCCATCATGCAAACTTAACAGGAACCGCTTTGTGTTGTCATCAAAGCGGGACTGGATGTCCGCAATCAGTCGTTTGCGAGTGTCCAGGAGTTCGTCGAGGCTGGCGTGTATCTTGGTCATACCTTCGAATTCATTGGTATAAAGCTGGTCGAGATCGATCAGATTCGGGTTGAGAAGCTCATGCGCGGGACGCGATGAGCTTGCGATATAGATCAGGAAGGTGCGGAACAGATCGTCCGTCAGGCCTTCATTCTCATAGAGTAGTTTGATGTCATAGAGATCGCGAGGGTGCTGACGGTCCACAGCCGCGTGAAGTTTGCCGCCGAACAGGTCTTCGAATGAAACGAGCTGCATTTCCGCGTACCCGAATTTATCCTCGACCGCGTCAGATACGGTGCGGGTTTCGGGGTCGTGGACGACGCCGCGCGTGACAGGTGAGGTTTCGATCTTGATCTCGGTACCGTTCAGACGGACCAAAAGGCGGGTGGCTCCACCGCCACCGCCCAAGGCATATCGTGTCTTGGCGCCCACGACCCCTCGTTCAATGGCCGCAGCGATGCGAACCATTGCCCCGTTGATCTCGGCAAGGCTTTCGGTGCGGCCTTTGACCGGCAGATAGGTCAAATCAATATCGACCGACAGGCGGGGCAGATCACGGTAGAACAGGTTGATTGCCGTCCCGCCCTTGAGCGCAAAGATGGCTTCATCTGCGACATATGGGAGAATGCGCACGAGGGCGGAAACCTGGGCTTCATAGACTTCATGGGCCATCGTTTTCCTCCGTTATCACGAATTCTTCTGGCACCATGATGCGGTAGCGCGGGTGTATCTTGCCGCCCTTTATCAGCGCACGGTCGCCACTGCCAAGATTGAATTCATCAGGGTCGAGATGCTTGCGCCAGGGGTGATCGTGGCGATCAGCAAACACGAAGAACAGGCGCTTGACCTTGATCTTCTTGCAGCTGTGCAGAAGCGCCGCGAGCGTCCTCGGGCGCAGTGTCGTCAGACTCTCGAACACCATGTCGAGGTTATGAAAGCCTTCCTGGCCTGGCAATTCGTCCATGGCTTCCATGACCGCCCGTTCTGGTGATGACATTTTCAGTTTCCAATTCCATGGCAGAGTATTAACTGCGTCCAAATCGTCCGTGATAAGGCCGAGTGATGGGTCGGCGAAAAGAGACGTACTTCGGGTTTCTACCGGTGCGTTCAGCGACAGCCTGTGGAGCCAGTTTGGGATGGCATCGCCATAAACCCAAACAGGGGCATTGCTACCCAGGCGCAGATAGTGGTCATAGCCTTGTTGGGTTAGTGCAGTGGTGCCGCCGACATGGATGTCGTATCGCATGATGTGCTGCATGGAAAGCAGGCAGGTCTTCCAGTCTACCGTGTTCAATGAGGCAGCATGAGGGGCAGGACGGCGGAAGACGCCACGGGTGAGGCGCTCTAGCCAGCCGCGCTTGACGTAGTCGCGAAAAGTCTCGTAGGCGATGCCATGTGAGGTGAGCCATCCGGCATCAACCAGATGCCCTGCCGGCACTGCCTCAAGAACCATCTTCAGCTTTTGTGATCTTTCAGTGCTCATAACGCCTATAGTGGCATTTTATTAAAGAGATCGCCATATCCCGCTTTGATATATTTTTATTTTAAGCGTTTTTGGCGCTCTAATTTTTAATATCTTAAAGATAACAATAGATTCAGATGTTTATTAACCAGGTAACTCGCCCCCAATATCGTCGGTGTATGTGCGTGTATTTGTAGGGTGCGGTGAGGGTCGAGCCGCACCGTTACTGTGTGGCATCGGTGCGGTTCGCACCCGCACCACACCCTACTATTTAAGCTAGCTAACTACTCAGCCCTTGTGTGGTGTCTTGGCGAGATCATCGCTTTTCGGTTTTATGTGCCACTGAGGTGGGGGCGAGTAGTTACCCCGAAGGATTTATTTACCGGCCAGTAATTGGCTGATGGTTTCAATCTCCAGGGCCAGCTCGCCACCCCGTTTGTCCTTGCCGTACACATTATCGGCAAGCGATTGTTTCTTTGCCTGCAGGGCGAGGATCTTCTCCTCTACCGTGCCCTCGGTAATCAGCTTGTAGACAAACACCGGCTTGTCCTGGCCAATGCGATGAGCCCGGTCGGTGGCCTGGGATTCCACCGCCGGATTCCACCACGGGTCGTAGTGGATCACCGTATCGGCTTCAGTAAGATTGAGACCGACCCCACCGGCCTTGAGGCTGATCAGGAACAGGCTCACCTCACCACTGCGAAAACGCTCGATCGCCTCCTCACGCTTGCGGGTCTGGCCGGTCAGTTTGCTATAGGGGATCTGGCGCGTATGCAATGCCTCCTCGATCAGGCCCAGCATGGTGGTGAACTGGGAGAACAGCAGGATGCGCCGCCCCTCGTCCAACAGCTCCGCCAGGATCTCCATCAGCATCTGCAGCTTGGCCGAAGGGATCTTTTTGCTGCCGCCAGCGGGCAGCAGGCGCGGGTCGCAGCAAACCTGCCGCAGCTTGAGCAAGGCATCGAGGATGGTGATATGACTGCGTGCCAAGCCCTTTTTGGCG
Organism: Gammaproteobacteria bacterium; assembly: GCA_014859545.1. Taxonomy (GTDB): domain Bacteria; phylum Pseudomonadota; class Gammaproteobacteria; order Thiohalomonadales; family Thiohalomonadaceae; genus SLDE01. The sequence continues at coordinate 2,715 of JACUTZ010000093.1, read as the reverse complement.
ATCGCATCACGTACCTTCTTTTCCATGGTCAGGCGAATGCTCTCGTACAGGGCCGCCTGTTTCGTATCGAGTGGCACAGTACGCAATAATTGCGTTTTTTGCGGCAGTTCGCTGGCCACAATGTCCTTGGTTCGACGCAGCATGAAGGGGCTGGTGCGGCGGGTAAGTTGTGCCAGGCGCTCACTATCACCCAGCTTCTCAACCGGGGTGCGGTAATGGCGGGTGAAACTCGACTGATCACCAAGAAAACCCGGTAGCAGAAAGTCAAACTGAGCCCACAACTCGCCGAGGTGATTTTCCATTGGGGTGCCGGTCAGACAAAGTCGGTGGTTTGCCTTGAGCGATCGCACCAATTGCGCGGCCTGGGAACGTGGATTCTTGATCTGCTGGGCCTCATCAAGGATGAGGTAGTGCCAGGGTTTTGCCATCAAGGTATCGCCATCGCGTGGCAGGAGCGGATAGGTGGTGAGGATCAGATCATATTCCGCCAGGGTATCAAAATGGCTATCCCGGTCCGGGCCGTGTAATACCAGCACGCGCAGCCCAGGGGTAAACTGCGCGGCCTCACGCCGCCAGTTGCCCATCAGGCTGGTGGGCGCGATGATCAGACTGGGGTGTTTCATCCTTCCGGCACGCTTTTCCACCGCCAGATGGGCCAGGGCCTGTACGGTCTTGCCCAGCCCCATGTCATCGGCGAGGATCCCGGCCAACTGGTACTCGCGTAAAAACTGCAACCAGTTGAGCCCCTGCTGCTGGTAGGGACGCAAGGCCCCTTTAAAGGTGTTCGGCAGCTTGACCGGTTTGATGCCATCGAAATTGCGCAGTCGCCGCGCCAGCTTTTGTAGCGTTTCGCCGCCCTGGATACGTGTCTCGCCCAGATCGAGCAGGCGTGGGGCGTCCAGTCGAGAGAGGCGCAGTCCCTCGCCATCGGCACGGTCGAACAACTCAATAATGGTCTGAAGCACCGGCTCGATCATCGAGGCGGCGACGGCAATAAACTCACCATCACCGGCATCAAGATAGAGGGTAGCTGGCAACTGGCCCGGACGGTAATCGACCAGCAGTTCACTGACCAGCGGCAACAGGGCGAGCTTTTTCCCCGCCACGTCCAGATCAAAGTGCAGGCCAAACCAGTCGTTCCCTTCGCCCTCGACCGTGGCATCCACGGCCTCGGCATGGTGCAAGCGAAAGATACCCTGCTGAGCGCCATCCAGACGCCAACCCCGTGCCTCAAGCTCGGGCAGGGTCTCCTCCACAAAGGCAAACCACTGCCGCAATGCCTGCTGGGCTGAAACGTCTTCCTCTATCGGAGAATACGCCCCTGAGGATGGCAGGGCGCGCAGCCCCAGTGCCCGCAGCTGCTCACCTGCCTGGGCCTCGGCCGTGTGATCGCGACGAATGCGTACCAGGCGCTCACCCACTTCGCGGGTGATGATCGATCCGGCTTCGTCCGCATCCAGACGCACTGTCCCATAGTAGAAGCCCAGGCTCACCCTGGCCTCCTGCATGCGCTCACGCTCCACATGCAAGGTCAATGTCGGTGTCGGTGCCCCCTCCAGCGCTTCAATCTCCACCGGACTGGGAGTAGGCAGCTCCGGGAATGACAAGGTCAGCAGGCGGCTGATCCGCTGCGCCTCTTTGGCGGGGATCGGTGGGGCCTGCTCCAGTAGCTGGAGTCGTTCGCCATCCATCCCCATGGGGAAGCGCAACTCGCCCAGCTGTTGATGCGCCGCATCCACATAGCAGGGGGGCGTGACCGAAATGACCGTCCCCATCTGCTCCTCGTTGACGCGCAGATGGTATTGACGGCCCTGCTTGCGCCATAGCAGCTCGACCTGACGATCAGGGCCTTCTCGCAATGGCCCAACGCGCTGCTCGCCCCAGAACAAACGACCGGATTGCCGCATCAGATCCAGTGCGGTACGCCCACTCACCCCCAGCAACTTGGTATTCGTGCCCCAGGTGAATGGGTTGTTCGCCTCCAGTAGAGAGATAATCTCCCCATCCAGAGGGCGCATATAACGCGGATTGCTGTAATGGTTACTAAAGGTAGACAGCGTGGCACGACGCCCCTTGCTCCAGCCACCCTCGCGCTTGGGTTTGGCGATAGCAAAGCTCAGCTCCACCCCTTGATTGCGGTTTGACGGCATCAGCAGATAAAGGATCGCCTCAGTAGCCTGAGCGGTTGGTTCTTCCGGGTGTACCAGACGGGTCAGCCACTGCTCAAAGTCGCTTGTTTGGGCACCCTCATCATTTTCACTCTGCTCTTTCCAGGCCAGACAAAGCGCCACCACATGCTTGCAGTTGAAGGCCATTGGGCAGTCGCAAAGACCATGTATATCGGGGCCTTGCTTGGTCGAGCGAATAGTAATCTTCTGGGTATAAAGCTCACGCCCCTGAGTACGACCCTGCAGTGCCATACCCTCGCCGTGCGATTGAGGCTGAACCTTCGTAATGGTCGCCCGCCCCTGACGCTGGTAGCGGCTTCCCCGCTCATAGGCACCGGGGCCACATATCTTGCGCAGTAGGGTCGGTGTAATGGTTTTTGGGTCAATGGCCAAGCTGGGTCTCGCAATTGATGAATGGAAAGGGCAGCCATTCTACCCCCTACCCCAGCAATCGCAAACAAGCGCGGCAGTTGGACAAGGGCAACCAAGTGAGCACGACAGGCCTGGGATAAGCCGGGGCCGTCATGATTTATGCTGGGAATATCAT
>JACUTZ010000238.1 GCA_014859545.1 Gammaproteobacteria bacterium | reverse complement strand
CAGTGTCGGCATCGGCCCCTTTGCAGCAGATAGCTGAGTACCGGGATGTTCTCCATGGCGCTAATTTGATGTCCACAATGGGGGCAGTGGGAGCGGGGCAGGCTGAGATTGAAAACAGGCTGCTGCTCCTGAACCATGTCCAACAGTTCCTGGCACTGTGTGCGCCAGGAACGCTGCATCATGATCGGTAGGCGGTAGATCACCACGTTCAGAAAGCTGCCGACAAACAGGCCAAAAAAGCCGGCAAGGAGGACAAACAGCAGCGGATGCTGCTGCATGAGAAAGGCCAGATCGCTAGGCATATGAGATCGTGCAGGGAGCTAAGCAGGCCCTACATCATCGCACCCATCTGGAAGATCGGCAGATACATCGCGATGACCAGGCCACCGACCAGTACCCCAAGCACCGCCATGATCAGCGGTTCCAGCAGGCTACTCAGTGCATCGACCGCATCATCGACTTCCTGCTCGTAGAAGTCCGCGACCTTGCCGAGCATGGCATCCAGCGAGCCGGCCTCTTCACCGATGGAGGCCATCTGCACCATCATGTTGGGGAAGACGTCGACCTGCTCCATGGAGGCGGTGATCGAGGTGCCTGAGGCCACATCGTCACGCATCTTCAGGGTAGCATCGCGGTACTTGGCATTGCCGACCGCACCGGCCACCGAATCCATTGCCTCGACCAGTGGCACCCCGGCGGCGAACATGGTGGAGAGGGTGCGGGCAAAACGGGCCAGTGCCGCCTTAAGCAGGATGTCGCCGATCACCGGCAGCTTGAGTGAGGCGATCTGCACCATGTCGCTAAAGCGTTTGGAGCGTTTTTTTGCTTCTGCAAAGCTGTAGCCCACGATACCAATACCGGCAAAGACAAAGAACCAGTAGGCCTGGAAAAATTCGGAAAGATTGACCACAAATTGGGTCAGTGCGGGCAGATCGGCTCCGAAACCGGAGAACAGGTCCTGGAACTGGGGGATAACGAAGATCAGCAGGATGGTTGTGATAATAAACGCCACCACCAGTACGGCGGTGGGGTAGAACATTGCCTTCTTGATCTTGGACTTCAGCGCCTCGGTTTTTTCCTTGTAGGTGGCGATCTTGTTTAGCAGGCTTTCCAGGATACCGGCCTGCTCACCGGCGTGAACCAGATTACAGGTGAGATCGTCGAAATATTTCGGGTGTTTGCGCAAGGCATCGGTGAGGGTGGCACCACCTTCGATATCGGTTTTGATGGTGTTGACCAGGTTGCGCATATTGGCATTGTCATTGCCCTTGGCCATGATCTCGAAGGACTGTACCAACGGCACCCCGGAGGACATCATGGTGGCCAGCTGGCGCGAGAACAGTGCGATATCCTTGGGGACGATCTTGCGCCCGCGCGGACCACCCCCGCCAAACAGCGGCTTGGCCTTTTTGCTGAGCTTGAGGGGGTTGATACCCTGACGGCGCAGGTCCGCCTTGGCCAGGGACATATTCTGCCCACTAATCTCGCCCTTCTTGCGCTGGCCCT
>JACUTZ010000092.1 GCA_014859545.1 Gammaproteobacteria bacterium | reverse complement strand
AAGTCTTAGGGAGGAAGTGCGCCAGCGGCTAACGCATGCCTTGACAAGATACGATAGTGTGAGGGGGAGGGAGTGATGGTGTGCCAGTGCTGTCAGTCGCGATAAGTGCGCGACTTGGCTACTTTTTCGATGGCCGATTCCATCTCATCTATGCTCACACACGAACCAGTAAAGGAAAGGCAACCGGCCACCTCATCGAGCTGGGTCCTGGGAAATGGTGCCGTACTTGGGCTGTCGCACGGTTTAGAGGATGGTGCCTCTCCATTGCCAGGAAAAGGAGTGGTGGTCATGCTAAATCTCGCAGGCATAAATAAAAACAATGCCTTACTTTGGCTCAAGGTCACTGACTTGTAAAGTTTTGGATAGGTAGTACGGAATAAAACGAAAGATTGTTGAGCTTGGGGAAGGCTCACTATATGGGCTTGTTGGGTGGTAGGGTGATCTGGAGATGGTCAAATTTTATAAATTTGGGGCTGAATAATGCTGGGTAGGCGGGGAAAAGGTAGGGCAGAGGTAGAGCCTGTACCATTTGAAAAGTGTCCGGCCAAGACATTCCGGGATGGTACGGGAAGAATCCTGCGTGGCAGAACGGTGCTCAATCACTGCCAGATAGTGGGTGAAGTAGCGAGGGCGTTACTCGCCAGGATGCCAAAAGAGATGACTACGGAGTTGTTTCCGCGTTCGTCGGCACTGGTTGCTGCGGCACATGATATTGGTAAGGTGAGTCCGTACTTTGTTGAAAAAATACGTCGAAACTGCACCAACGGGATCGCTGAAATCTCTCCAATGCCACACCTGAACCCTGCACTTGAGCGTGGCTGGGGCGGCCATGCAGGGGTGAGTCAGGTGACGGCCAAGGCATTGGCTTTGCCTGGGTACATCCCAGAAATACTTGGTCAACATCACGGTTACTCTCCGCCGATAAGTGGACTTCGGGCGAATGATGAAAATTTTGGTGGAGATGTCTGGCAAACGCAGCGCGAAAGGTTGGTTGATGCGCTCAAAATCGCACTTGAAATTGATGAGTGGCCAAAGCTGACTTCGGTAGCGCAGGCACGTCTGCTGGCGGGACTGACCTCGGTGGCAGACTGGATTGGTTCAGGGGAGTTCTTCGAGGACCCTAAATACGACTGGCAGTCACAGATCGAACCGGCGCTTGATGCAGCGGGTTTTGTGCCGCTGAAAATAAAACAGGGGGTGTGCTTTGAGCAGATCTTTGACTTCTCCGCAAGGGATGCCCAGCGGCAGTTGATTGAAATGGTGAATGGCCCTGGCGTGTATGTGCTTGAAGCACCAATGGGGTTGGGCAAAACCGAGGCAGCCTTGTATGCCGCCTATCGCATGTTGGAGCAAGAAAAGGCAAGCGGAATCTATTTCGCACTGCCAACACAGCTTACCTCCAATAAGATCCATGAACGCTTCAGCACTTTTTTGCAGGGCATCCTCGAACAGGGGCAGGCTACCCGAGCGTTACTGCTGCATGGCGGGGCCTGGTTACAGGAAACTGAAATGGGCGAAGAGGGCAGGCCAGGTGGGGCCTGGTTCAGCCACGCCAAGCGTGGCCTGCTGGCTCCCTTTTCTGTGGGAACCATCGATCAGGCTTTGATGGCGGCCATGAATGTTAAACACGGCTTTGTGCGTGCATTTGGTCTTGCTGGAAAGGTGGTGATCCTCGATGAGGTACATACCTACGACGCCTACACGGGCACCATACTCGATGCCTTGGTGAATTTGCTGCGCGAACTGCATTGCACCGTAATCATCCTGAGTGCAACCCTGAATCGTGAACGCAGACAGCAGTTGATGGGCAGCAAAGTAGAGGAGGATGGTTATCCTCTTATCACAGCCATGCCTAATGATGAAAAACTGGTAGAAGTTCCTATACCCGTTGATGAGGGGCAGGATGTTAGGGTCAGTCTGATACAGCAGGAAGATCTGGCGATCCAGCAGGCATTGTTACGCGCCGATCAGGGACAGCAGGTGCTGTGGGTGGAAAATACGGTCAATGAGGCGCAGCAACGCTATCTTGATCTGGCAGCGCGCTGCCAGGAGATTGGCGTAGCCTGTGGTTTGCTGCATTCACGCTTCACCGTGCTAGATAGACAGACCATCGAATCACAGTGGGTAAATTTGTTCGGCAAGCAGGGCTGGTCAGAGCGTATAGCACAGGGCCGGATACTGGTGGGTACACAAGTGCTGGAGCAGTCACTGGATATTGATGCCGACTTCCTTGTTAGCCGGTTTGCCCCCACCGATATGTTGTTCCAGCGCCTCGGTCGTTTATGGCGGCACCAGGATACCCCACGACCATCTGCCTCACTGTGCGAAGCCTGGATCATCGCCCCAGATCTCGTTGCGGCAATAGAAACGCCAACCAAGTCATTTGGCAGCACGGCCTATGTGTACAGTCCTTATGTACTATGTCGTAGCCTTGAGGTGTGGCAAGACCGTCAAGAGCTGGTACTGCCACAGGACATTCGGCCCATGATCGAACAAACTTATCAACCACGCGATGAAAGCGGCAGCATGCGCACCTGGCTGGAAGAGCTGGAGCATGGCACACGCTGGCGCAAGGGCAGGCAGGCCATGCGGCAACTGGCTCGCATCACTCTGTCTGAAAAGGGCAACACCCTGCCTGAAAGTAAGGCGCAGACGCGCCATAGCGAAATGGAAAGCATCGACGTGCTGCTATTGCGGTCTATTCGTCATGAGCCTGAGGTCCGTTGCACGCGCCTGACACTACTGGAGGGCGAAACCTTGCAACTTCCCTGGGACCAACACCGCCTGAGTAAAGCCGAATGGCGGCAATTGAGTGCTCGGCTGATGCGACAATTGGTGAGTGTTTCGGTTAACAATGCGCCACAGGCCTTACCGATCGATATGCTAAGAAAAATTGGTTTACATCATTGCTTTTACTTGGGAAGGCCTGAGATGGATGAGGCCATTCTGCGGGTCGCATTGGTGGATGAAACTGACCGATTGAAGGGGGTGCAAGGTGCAAGCGTCCACGATAAAGACATACTCGAATATCGCGGTGACATCGGGTACCGTGTGATAAAACATCAAGGACAGTGCTAATGGAAAACAGATTCAATTTAATTGATGAACCCTGGATCCCTGTTGCCGACGTCGGCAGGGTAAGTTTGCGACAGATCTTCAGCGATCCCACCTATCGTTCTTTGGGCGGAAATCCGGTACAGAAAATCGCACTGATGAAGCTGCTGCTGGCCATTGCCCAGGCAGCGGCAACGCCTGATGATGACAAGGCATGGCGTGAAATCGGCAGTGAGGGCGTGTGCGGGCGTTGTCTTGATTATCTCGAACAATGGCATGAGCGGTTTTATTTGTATGGAGAGAAGCCTTTTTTGCAAATGCCAGCAATAGCCGCTGCGGCGGTACAGCCTTTTGGTGCAGTTCTTCCTGAGGTCTCTACGGGAAATACCACCATATTGAGTGAGGTGCAGATCGCACGCGCACTGGAGGATGCCGACAAGGCTCTGTTGTTGCTTACCCAAATGGGTTTTGCGCTATCGGGAAAGAAGACCGACAACAAGATTGTGCTCAGTGCAGGCTATGCCGGTAAGCGAAATGAAAAAGGCAAGGCATCAACCGGCAAACCAGGGCCATCGGTGGCCTACATGGGATTGCTGCATAACTATCTGCTGGGTGCCAATATCCATGAATCTATCTGGCTGAATTTGATACCTACAGAGCAGATACAGGACAATACCATGTTCCAGCATGGTCTTGGAGTTGCGCCATGGGAAAATATGCCAGATGGAGAGGCCTGCCCGGTGGCCCTTGAGCTGAAAGAGGCTGTGATGGGGCGACTGATCCCACTGTGCCGTTTTTGCCTGCTCCATGATGATGGCTTCCACTATTCAGAAGGAATCGCCCATGCAGGTTATAAGGAAGGGATGGTCGATCCCAGTGTTGCGATAAATTATTCAGGAAAAGAACCGAAGGCACTTTGGGTTGATCCAGAAAAGCGCCCCTGGAGAGAACTGACATCACTCCTAAGCTTCTTCGATCAACAATCCAGCAAGGGCTTTGAATGCTGGCAAATCAATGTTGGCTTGGATCGTGCGCGAGATGCCACAAAGATGTTTGGCCTTTGGTCGGGTGGTCTTCGTGTAAGCAGCACTGCGGGTGAGCAGTTCGTTTCCGGAAATGATGATTTTGTTGAGTCGTTGGTGTGGCTACACAGTGACATGCTTGGCGCAGTGTGGTTTACCCAGCTTAAGGCTGAAATGGATAGCTTGAACCAGTTAGCCAAGGGACTGTATGGCTGTGTCGCCGGTTTTTTCAAGGAACAAAAGGTAGATGGTTTGAAGATGGCTGCGCAGGCAAGTCATTTGTTTTGGCAGCTATCCGAACGCGACTTTCAGACCCTGGTTAATGCCTGTGATCCCGATGAACAGGGGAGCAGTCAACGCCAGCAACTGCGCAGACGCTTCGCTAGCTACATTCAGCAGGCCTATGACCAGTTTTGCCCAAGGGAAACGGCGCGCCAGCTCGATGCCTGGGCCAAGTGTCGTCCTAATAACAGTAAATATTTGAAACAGGAGTCATGACAGCGATGGAAGCCATTGAAGAAAACAAACCACAAGTGAATGGTCAGCAAGACTGGAATGCCCGTTTTGTGCATGGTGTTATCGAGCGCTGCCAACAGGACAAGGGTATGGCGGCCAGATTGCGCCGCGCTGACAATCCGGCTACAGAGTACCAAAGCTGGGAGATGCTGGCTGCCTTTGGTATTGATCTGGAACGGGAGTATCAGCGACTACCATTTGTCACCGTTGCCGCCGCGATTGCCAAGGCCAAGTCTGAGCACAACGGCAAGCTGCCCTTGGGCCAGGCCATTGCCGTCTGTTACGAGGATGGGCGTGAAAGCAATCAGGCCAAGGCCCGGTTACGGCGCCTACTTGCTTGCGACGACCTGGCCGAAGTGTGCCGTATCTTGCGTGCGTTATTTTCCCTGATCGACAGCAAGGTGGCAGCACCACTCGATTTTGTACGCATACTTGGGCAGTTACGTCGTTTTCCTTTTGCCAGTGGGCAAGTGAAAGCGCAGTGGGCGCAAGAGTTTTACTTGCGCAACAGTGCAGAGGATAACGGGCAGGGGGATGTATGAGCATGATCGCCAGTGTGCTGCATCTGGATCGACGCGATATCAAGGCACTCAAGATCACGGATCTCTACTCCCTGCATAGGGTGGTGTATAGCCTCTATGAGGATGTGCGTCCGGTAGCGGACAAACAGGCCAGTGCCTCCAGTGGGATCCAGTTTGCCGACCAGGGAGGAGATGCCTTTGCCCGCAAGATCCTGTTGTTGGCTGATCGCGAGCCAGCAGAACAGGTGGATGGCGAGTACGGCCAGGTTCATAGCAAGCCTATCCCCGATGATTTCCTGGATTATTCGCAATATCGTTTCAAAGTGATCGTGAATCCGGCACGCCGAGATAACAAAACGAAAAAACTGCTCCCAGTGCGTGGCCGTGAGGCCATTGCGGCCTGGTTCACCGATCGGGCCGAGCAAAGCTGGGGCTTTCGTGTGGAGCCGGAGCATCTTCAGGTAGACAAAATCGATGTACAACAATTCAGCGACAAGCAACAGCGCCAGCTTACCATTGCCCAGGCCCATCTACAGGGTGTGTTGCATGTGACGGATACCACGCAGTTTCGTACCAGTTTTTCCCAAGGCATAGGCCGTGCCCGAAGTTTTGGTTGCGGCCTTTTGCAGATCGTTCCCATTATCGACAATCCATTCTCCTGATAAGGATATTTACCATGACAAATCCCTACCGTAATACCCGTATTGAATACCATATTCTGCAATCTTTTCCGGTCACCTGTCTGAACCGCGATGACGTGGGGGCACCCAAAACTGCTGTTGTGGGCGGCGTAACCCGTGCCCGTGTCAGCTCGCAGTGCTGGAAGCGCCAGGTTCGCTTGGCCATGCAGGAATTCGGCATCAAAACGGCGGTACGTACCAAGCATTCTGAAGACTTGTTCACCCAGGCCTGTTCCGAGGCAGGTGCCAATGAAGAAGAGGCGAAGCTTTGTGGCAAGAAGATGGCGGATCTGCTGATCGACGATACCCTGTTATTCATTAGCGATAGCGAAGCCAAGGCCTTTGCCGAATATGCCAAGGAAAAGGGTTTTGACCCGGCCCAGCTAAAGGACAAGGAACTGGCCAAACTGGCCAAGAAGACCCTGAACCCGGCGCTTGATTCCTTAGATATCGCTCTGTTCGGTCGCATGGTGGCAAAGGCGGCCGAGATGAATGTGGAAGCGGCGGCCTCCTTTTCCCATGCCATCTCCACCCACAAGGTAAGTAATGAAGTGGAGTTCTTCACCGCGCTGGATGATAGAGCAACCGAACCGGGCTCGGCGCATATGGGTAGCCTGGAGTTCAATTCCGCGACCTATTACCGCTACATCAGCCTGGATCTGGGCCAACTGGCGCAAACCCTGGATGCAGATGCCCTAAAAACAGCCATTGCCGCCTTTACCAAGGCCCTCTATGTGGCCGTGCCCAATGCTCGCCAAACTACCCAGTCCGGTGCCAGTCCATGGGAGTTTGCCCGTGTGATGGTACGCAAGGGGCAGCGATTGCAGGTTCCGTTCGAAAGCCCAATCAAACCCGATGGTGGTTACCTGCAACCCAGTATCGCGGCACTGACGGGCTATCTTGATAAAAAGGAAAAGCTTTCCGGTAGCCTGTTTGGCAAGCTGGCCAGCTATGACTGGGGCGAAAATGAAAATTTCAGTATTGATGATCTGGTCAGTTCGCTGCAAAGCCATGTGCAGTGAGGTGATCCATGAATAAGCCTTATCTGTTGCTATGGCTGGAGGCACCGCTTCAGGCCTGGGGACATGATTCCAAATTCGGACGACGTGATAGTCTGGACTTTCCCACTAAATCTGGCGTGCTTGGCATGCTCTGTTGTGCTCGTGGAGCAGGGGGGGAAGAGGATGAGTGGTTGCGGGCCTGGGCGGATCTCGACATGCAGGTGCTGGCTTACATGCCAACGGACAAACAGGGATCGGCTCTACCCAGGCAACCGCTTATGCGTGATTTTCATATGGTTGGCAGTGGCTATGATGATCAGGATCCGTGGGCCAACCTGATGATTCCCAAGACCAGTACCGGAAAAAAGGCGGTAGGTGGCGGAACCAAGATGACTTACCGCTATTACCTACAGGACATGACCTTCGCGGTTGCCTTACAGGCCCCGGATTCCCTGATCGATGAAGTGACGCACGCTCTACAAAACCCTGTGTGGGACCTCTATTTGGGACGCAAAAACTGCGTGCCGAGCGAGTTTATTTTTCAAGGAGTGTTTGCTTCGGCAGATGAAGCCTTGCAAGCGGGGGAACGATTGGCCAGCGAGAAGAAAAAGGCCTTTGCCTTTCGCGTGTTGCAGGGAGAGCATGAAGGGGAGGTGATCACCCTGAACGATGTTCCTCTGCAATTCGGCTTCGATAAAAAGTACCGTGATCGTCGTGTCACCGTGCAAAAGTGGGAGTAGTGACCAATGGCGGCAGGTCAACGGCTTTTCGTTAAGGTAACAAGGGATTCGCTGCCTCAGGTGAAGGATAAATACCCCTTCATTTACCTGGAGCGTGGTCGTCTGGAGATAGACGACAGCAGCATCAAATGGATCGACTCCGAACGCAATGTCGTGCCCCTGCCGGTCGCTACGCTCAATACCATCCTGCTTGGCCCCGGCACCACCGTTACGCACGATGCCATCAAAACGGCTGTGGCGGCAAATTGCTCAGTCAGTTGGGTGGGGGAAGATAGCCTGCTGTTTTATGCGGCGGGTTTCCTACCCACCGCCGACACCCGCAACCTGAAACATCAAATCGAACTTGCCGCTAATCCAAAAAAATCCCTTGAAGTCGCTCGGCGCATGTTTGCCAGGCGCTTTCCAGATGCAGAGTTAGATGGGAAAAGCCTAAAGGAAATGATGGGAATGGAGGGCCACCGGGTACGCTTGCTTTACCAGCAAAAGGCCGAGGAATATCAGGTTGGCTGGAAAGGACGCCAATTCACCCCCGGCAAATTTGATCTGAGTGATATGGCCAACCAAGTACTCACAGCAACGAATGCTGCGTTGTACGGGATCCTCTGTTCTGCCGTACACAGTATGGGTTTCTCACCACATATTGGATTTATCCACTCAGGAAGCCCATTGCCTTTGGTGTATGACCTAGCCGATCTTTATAAGGAAGACTTGTGTGTAGACCTTGCCTTTTCGCTGACGCGAGATATGGCAGGCAGATATGACAAGCACAAGGTTTCTGCTGCATTTCGTGAGCGGGTGATAGAAATCGATCTCCTTAAACGTACAACAGAGGATATTCAAGACATGCTGGGTATTAAACATGCTCGTCGTCATCGCCAATGATTTACCGCCAGCCGTGCGAGGAAGAATGAAGCTGTGGTTTGTGGAGCCAAAACCCAACGTCTTTGTTTCTGGTGTGAAGGATTCGGTTGCCAACACCGTGATCGACTATCTGTACACACACTGCCCGGCTGATTCAGGAATAATCGTGTTCAAATCTATACCCCATCCACCAGGTTACGAAATAAGGGCCATAGGCCCGACCAAGAAGGAATTGACCAAAATTAGCGGATTACAGCTGGTTGTCGAAACCCTTGGCTTGACATAAACCCAATATATTGGGTAAAAATCCGGCTCTTTAACAAAATGTTGTTATCTTCCCCACGCACGTGGGGGTGTTTCT
>JACUTZ010000237.1 GCA_014859545.1 Gammaproteobacteria bacterium | reverse complement strand
GATTCGTTTTTTTGATGTGGTGTTTTCATTTTTTGGCTTGCTTTTTTTGCTGCCGCTCCTACGTGGTTTTGTACGGGAATGATTATCTTGCCCCGCTTCCGGTTAATATTGTCCTGATGGTTTTATAGAAGATCAGCATGTCGAGCCACAAGGAATAGTGTTTGATGTAGTAGAAGTCGTATTCGAGTTTTTCCTTCATCCCGTCCACTTCTGCGGCATAGCCTTGCATGACTTGCGCCCAGCCGGAAATGCCGGGCCTTACCACATGCCGGTAGCTGAAGAAGGGTACATCCTTTTCATACCATTCTGCCAGTTGGTAGGATTCCGGACGTGGGCCGATGAGGCTCATCTCGCCTTTTAATACATTCCAAAATTGCGGTAGTTCATCGAGCCGGTATTTTCTGAGGGTTTTGCCAATCGGGGTGATGCGTGGGTCATCTTCGCCGGTGGTGAAGGCCTTGCCGGTTTGATCCTGATACATGGTGCGAAATTTATAGACCTTGAAGGTTTTGCCGCCATAGCCCAGGCGTTCTTGCAGGAACAGGGCGGGGCCATGATCTTCGCGTTTGATTAGCCATGCGGTGATGAGCATCACGGGCAGGGTGACGGGGAGTGACAGCAATACCGCCAGGACGTCGATGCTGCGCTTGAGGTTGTTGTAAAACTCGGAGGGTAGGAGGCGGCCAAAGTCGTTTTCCGATAAATGGTCTATGCGCACCCGCCCGGTGAGGGATTCTTTGATCTGTTTGATGTGGTAGACAGGAATGCGGTTGAGAGTGCACTGGGCGAGGAATTTTTCCCATTCCGGGCCGATGTTGTCGGCGCGCAGGTCGGCAACAATGCCGTGGATGTATTCGTTTGGCAGGGTTGGGGTTTCCAGGCTGATGATTCGGTAATTGGGTTTTTCTTCGAGTTCCAATGCCTCGCCAAAAGGGACGATGGCCAAGGTTGTAGTGCGCCAGTTGCGGACGATGAAATGCCCGGCACTAAACCAGAGGATGGCCAGAAAGAAGCTGATGGTTAATACGGCGCTGGAATAGGGGAGGCGCAGTAACAGTAGAATTATGATGGCTATTCCGGCATAGATCAGAATGGTGGGCAGGATGTAGGCAGCGGCCTGCTCGCCGGGATAGCGCAGGATGCGACGAAGGGTAATGGCGATGGTGATATAAGTGCTGATGACCACCGCCAGTGTGGTGATGTGTGGATCACCGATGTTTTCCCAGAAACCCCAGTCCCAGCGGTAGAAAGCGGCCGGCAGGATGACAAACAGCAGTCCCAGTATGAGTTGGACTGGGAACCAGTTGAGGCATTTTTCGTACCAGTTGGCGTTGCGGTGAAGATCGTGCCTGGTCATGCCGATTTCGACCCCTTGTTTACGACATGTGTCTGTGGTTCGTTGTGTTTTATATCCATATTTTTCTCGTTATTTATAACTTAGCTCGTAGGATGCCGGATATCGCTTTTTTTGTGTGCGGTTATTGTAGCTGGGCTAGGGGGGGGGAAGCTAGTCCTGAGGGGCAA
>JACUTZ010000091.1 GCA_014859545.1 Gammaproteobacteria bacterium | reverse complement strand
TGATGCGCTTGAGCTCGCCGCGCTGTTCCAGTTGGGCAATAAAGTCGCGCAGATCGTGATATTTCATGGTTTGAATCCGTAACGGGCAGTAATGAAAGGTAACCGCAGAGGCGCAAAGGCGCAGAGAAACGGTATGGTGCGAAAATCATAACACAGCGACGGGCCTTTACCCTGACGGTAGTAGCACATGAGATGAGGTCTTATACTGGCTCGAGAGCACCCCCACCCCTTATACCATCAACGCCACCGTGTTCCCTGTGCTCCCAGTCCTGAAAGGTGTAAACCATGAGCCAAACACGCCGACTACGCCAGCACATCCTGTTCGGCAAGGCCATTGACAGGGCCGAACTGCTGCAGCGCATCGCGGAGAATTGCTGTACCACATCAACTCACAGCTCAGGAAGATCTGAACTCATTCAGAGCTTCCCTAACAGAAAAGGATGTTTAGATGAGTTATATGCTCTTCATTGATGAAAGCGGTCAGGATTTGAGAGAGTCGCCCTACGAGGTACTGGCAGGGATCGCGACTGAAGATCGTGATCTATGGAACCTTATCTGTCGGGTGCAGGATGCGGAGCTGGAATTCTTCGGACGCCGTGTAGCCGATGGATTGCTGGAACTGAAAGGAAGGAAGCTACTCAAGAAAAAGACCTTCCGACATGCGGCGCAGATGCCACCGATACCGCCTGATGAGCGTCGCGATCTGGCTCGGGCATTATTGGAGAATGGAGCCGAAGGTACCCGGGAGCAGATCACCGCTTTGGCTCAGGCCAAGCTGGCCTTCGTCGCTCACCTACTGGCACTGTGTGGGCAATTCCGGGTCAAAGCGTTCGCCAGTGTGGTGGACAGGGATGCGCCCCGTCCAGAGGGTAATTTCCTGCGCAAGGATTACGCCTATCTGTTCGAACGCTATTTTTATTTTCTCGAAGACAGGCCCGGCGAACAGCTGGGGCTGGTGGTGTTTGATGAGTTGGAGCGCTCACAGTGCCATATCCTTATCGACCAGATGGCGCGCTATTTCCGAGAAACCGTCAGGGGGCAGGCACGCGCCTCGCTGGTCATTCCAGAGCCTTTCTTCGTACACAGCCACCTGACGACTGCTGTTCAGATCGCGGATATCGTGGCCTATCTGGCGGCCTGGGGTGTGCGCGTCGGCGGCATGACCCGACCGCGCAGGGAAGAATTGACCAATCTTGCCGCTCAGGTTTGTGACATGCGCTATCAGGCACAGCGTGAGGTAAATGGAAACGCCAACTTTTCAATCTGGAGCTTTGCGTTGATCGATGATCTTCGACCAAAGGACGAACGGGGCGATGAAACTGATGGACAATAAAAAAGGCAATGCCAGCGTTCGCCAACAAAGCCTCCGGGACAAATTATCATGGCAAATGGCCTGGAATGCAAGAAAGACATTGGTCGAAACCAATACGGGGTCCAGACCAACGTCTTACACCCTGAGCGTGAATAACCCATGACCCAAATACTCCGACTACGCCAACGCATCCTGTTCGGCAAGGCCATCGCCATCGGCCCCGGCAAGGCTGAGCTGTTGCAACACATCGCCGAGCTGGGTTCGATCTCCGCCGCCGCACGGCAGATGGGGATGAGTTACCGGCGCGCCTGGCTGCTGGTGGATACCATGAACCAGTGCTTCGCCGCACCGTTGGTCGAGGCGGCCCCCGGCGGCAGTGGCGGCGGCGGGGCGCGCATCACCGCCGAGGGGGAGAAGGTGCTGGCCCTGTACCGGCGTATCGAGGAACAAAGCCGCGCCGCCGTACACCAGGAGATGGCCGAACTGGAAGGGATGCTGGCGGAAACGCCACCTGCCAATCCACACTGATCCCCACAAGGGGGCATTGACCATTTCATCAACGCCAAGTAATTTCGCTATATTTACATGAACATAGCGATTTGTTGGCTTCACGACAGGCGTCCCACTGTTGTTAGCTGTCATCACCCGCTCTGTTGGCTGGCACGTTTTTTGTTGGATAACTCCCAGAGTCGTTATATTCAATCGAACATAGCCAGAACTGGAGTAGACCATGTTTTCATTCAAGTCGCTTTTTCGCCGCGCCACACTCGTCGGACTGGTCACTGTATTGCTGAGTGGGGTCACGCAGGCCGCCGAACCACTGCGCATCGCGGTGGCGGCCAACTTCGCCACCACCATGGAGCGCCTTGTCCAGGCCTATGAACAACAGCATGGCGTGGCCAGCCAGATCAGCAGCGGCTCCTCCGGCAAGCACTACGCGCAGATCCGCCAGGGCGCGCCCTTCGATCTGTTTTTCTCCGCCGACAATATGCGCACCGCCGATCTGGAAAAGGAAGGACACGGGGTGACAGGCACCCGCCAGGTCTATGCCCTGGGTCGTCTGGTATTGTGGAGCCCCGATCCCGGCATGATCCCTGAAGATGGGGCGGCGCTGCTCGCCGGGGATCAATATCGCCGCCTGGCCATGGCCAACCCCCGCGTGGCCCCCTATGGTGCCGCCGCCGAGGCATTGCTGGCGAGCCTGGATCTCAGGCTGCCACGCGGGCGCGTGGTGATCGGACAAAGCCTGGGGCAGACCCTGAACTTTGTCACCTCGGGCAATGCCGAGATCGGCTTTGTCGCCCTTTCCCAGGCAAACATTTATGAGCGTGAACATGGGGCCGGATCCCGTTGGCTTCCCGCCAAGGATCGCTACCCGACGATCGTTCAGGAGGCCATCGTACTGCGTGCATCGGATCAGCAGCAGGCCGCCCTCAAGCTGCTGGCCTGGATGCGTGAAGATCCCACGGCACGGGGCATCATCGAGGAAGACGGTTATCGCCCGCCAGAAAAGCCATAACCGCAAAGGTCGCAAAGGAAGAACCATGCTGTCACTGTCAGGACCCAAATTGCAGGCCGTGCTTTCCGGGAGTGCAATTTTTCATCCTTCCTTTTTCTTTGCACCGGGAAAATATGTTTCAGACATAGCAACCCATTACATTCATCTATCGTTTGCGTCTTAACGGTGAATTAACATGCAAATAAATCCCCAGGACATCGAAGCGCTCTGGCTCACCCTGCGCCTGGCGGCGGTGACCACCATCGTGCTGCTGATCCTTGGCACCCCGCTGGCCTGGTGGCTAGCCCGCACCCGCTGCCGCATCAAACTCTTGATCGAATCGGTGGTGGCGCTGCCGCTGGTGTTGCCGCCCACGGTGCTGGGCTTTTATGTGTTGCTGATGCTGGGGCCTGAGGGGCCGATCCAGTCTCTCGGTGGCCCGGCGCTGGCCTTTACCTTCACCGGGCTGGTGATCGGCTCGGTGCTCTACTCCCTACCCTTTGTGGTGCAACCCTTGCAAAACGCCTTCAGCTCAGTCAGCAATGATCTGTTGGAGGCCGCTGCGGCGCTGCGCGCCAGGCCTTGGGATCGCTTCGTCAGTATTGTGCTGCCCTTATCGCTGCGCGGCTTTCTCACCGCCACCACCCTGGGCTTTGCCCATACCGTGGGTGAGTTCGGCGTGGTGTTGATGATCGGCGGCAACATCGCCGGCGAGACCCAGGTGGTCTCCATCGCCATCTACGATCACGTCGAAGCGGTGGACTACGCCTCCGCCCACACCCTGTCGGCGCTGCTGCTCGGCCTCTCCTTCGTGATGCTGGTGCTGCTGTACATGATTAACGGACGCTTCAAACCAGGGATAACAAATTAGCCACAGAGCACACAGAGATCACCGAGAAAACATCCGATCCTTCGCCGTATCCTCGGTGGCAAATCATTTCGGGTATAAGTCATGATTGAATTCGATTTTCATCTGAAACGTGAGGATTTTTCCTTACAACTCGGCAGTACTGTTCCGGGACGTGGCGTCACCGCCCTGTTCGGACGTTCCGGCTGCGGCAAGACCACCCTGCTGCGCTGCATCGCCGGACTGGAACGCGGGGTGCGCGGCCACCTGCATGTACAGAACGAGGTATGGCAGGATGCACAGCACTTTCTTAAACCGGAACAACGCCCCATCGGTTATGTATTCCAGGAAGGACGCCTGTTTCCCCATCTGAATGTGCGGCGCAACCTGGAGTATGGCCTGCGCCGTATTGCAGCGACTCAGCGTCAGGTCGAATTCAATGAGGTAGTGGAGCTGCTGGGCCTAAGTGAACTGATCCAGCGCCTGCCTGCCGAACTCTCCGGTGGCCAGCGCCAGCGGGTGGCGATCGGGCGCGCCCTGCTCACCAGCCCCAGGGTATTGCTGATGGACGAACCGCTGGCCGCGCTGGATGCGATCAGCAAGGCGGAGATCATGCCCTATCTGGAACGCCTGCATGGCGAACTGAATATCCCGGTGCTGCTGGTCAGCCACAGTTTGGAAGAAGTCAGCCGCCTGGCCGACCATATGCTGTTGCTGGATGGCGGCCGCCTGCAGGCCGAAGGCCCCTTGCAGGAGATGTTGACCCGTACCGACCTGCCGCTGGCCCACAGTGCCAACGCCTCGGCGATACTGGAGGCCACGGTCATCGAACACGGTGCCGATCACATGAGCGTACTGGCTTGTAAAGGTGGACATCAACTGCTGATCTCACGCGAGGATATTAAAACCGATCAGCCGGTACGCGCGCGCATCCTGGCGCGGGACGTGGCGCTCGCGCTCAGCCCGCCACAGGACTCCAGCGTCAACAACTGTCTATCGGTGCAGATCCGCCACATCAGCGACGACCCCCATCCGGGCCATGTGCTGATACAGCTGGCACTGGGTAATGAAACCCTGCTCGCACGCATCACCCGACGCTCCTGCGAACGACTCTCCCTTGCGCCCGGCAAAACCGTCTTCGCGCTGATCAAGGGGATCACGCTTGAGTAGTACGTCTCGTTACCCAGCGGTGGGACTGTTACACTGCCCGATATCTTGATACTCAGCGACTATCCATGCCCAAGCCACTTCTGCTTCTGCTGTTATTCCTGATCACCGCAACAGCTAGCGCGGAAGAAACGGCTGTCTCTGCCATCGACGAGCGCATCGCGCTGGAATGGCGCACCCATGAGAATCCCTTCTCAATCACCCCGCACCGGCCCAGCTACATCCTGCCGCTGGCCTATAATAGCAGTGTCAATAAACAGCCCTATCTCGACAGCGACAAGGACCTGGTGCCCCAGCGTGGCGAGATCAAATTCCAGCTCAGCTTCAAGGTACCACTGGCCAAACGCATTCTGGGTGATGGCCGCCTGTCCTTCGGCTATACCCAGCAATCCTACTGGCAGGCCTGGAGCCGGGATTATTCCTCGCCGTTTCGTGAAACCAACCACGAACCCGAACTGCTGCTGACCTTTCCTGCAAACTATCGCCTGCTGGGCATGCAGGGACGACTGATTACTTTTTCCCTGAATCATCAATCCAATGGCCGTTCCGAGCCTTTATCGCGTAGCTGGAACCGGGTGATGATTGACTTCGTCTTCGAACGCGATGACTGGTATCTCAGCCTCAAACCCTGGTGGCGCATCCCGGAACAGACCGAGGAGGATGACAATCCCGATATCGAGCACTACATGGGCAATTTTGAGCTACGCGCGCTGCGCAAGTTCGGCCAGCACTCGACCGGTTTCATGTGGCGCAACAATCTGCAGCGCGACAATCGCAATGCCCTGCAGCTGGATTACACCTTCCCGATCAACAAGCGCCTGCGCGGCTATCTGCAGATCTACAGCGGCTACGGGGAATCGCTGATCGATTACGATCACTACAATAATCGCATCGGGGTCGGGGTGATGCTGGTGGACTGGCTGTAAGCGCGAAACCTAGCCCAGCGGGATCCGCAGAGTCACCTTCAGACCACCCAATTCAGCAGAACGGGAGAATGCCAGCGTGCCGTGATATTGCTCGATAATATCCTGCACGATACTCAGGCCCAGCCCGTGGCCCGGACGGCTTTCGTCCAGCCGCTGCCCAGGCCGGGTTAGTGTATCCCATGCCTCCGCCGCCACCCCCGGGCCATCGTCCTCGATCTGTGCGTGCAGGCCATCCGCCCCCTGCTGCACAGTGACCTGCACCCGTTCCCTGGCCCACTTGCAGGCGTTATCCAGCAGATTGCCGAATAATTCCAGCATGTCATCGGCATCCAGTGCGCAGGCTTCACCGCTAATCGACAGCGCGATCTGCACCCGGCCCTGATGCAATTGCATCAGGGCCTCGCTCAGCGCCACCAATTCCTCTCGGCCATCAAAGCGCGCCCCCGGTGTGCCGCTACCGGCCATCCGCGCCCGGTGCAATTCGCGGCCAATGGTCTGCGCCATCGCGCCAAGCTGCTGCCGCATCGCCTCTGCTTGCGTTTTTTCGCCGCGTCGTTCCATCTCGTCGGCCTGCTGTTGCAACACCGCCAGCGGGGTTTTCAGGGCATGGCTGACATTGCCCAAGGCACGACGGCTACGCGCCAGGCGCAGGCCGTGGTGTCGACTCAATCGGTTGATCGCCTGCAACAGTGGCCGCAGCTCACGCGGCCCTTGCTCGTCCATCTCATGGGCCTGCCCGCTCTCCAGCAGACCGCAGGCCGCCACCGCATCATCCAGCGGACGCAGCGCACGGCGCAGGATCCATACCTGCATGACCAATACCAGTAACAGCGCAAACAGGCTCAGTGACAATAACTGTTGCTCAAGACTGCTGACAGTGCGCTCCATCGCCGCCACATCCTCCGCCACGCTGATAGTCAACATCTGCCCCTGCACCTCGTAGCGCCGGCTATAGTTCAGCAGTTGCTGACCAGCAGGTCCGGCGATACGGCTAACTGAGCTTTTTGCTTCGCTTAACGCAGCTAGCGGCAGATCGACATCCCACAGGGAACGCGAACGAATGATCTGGCTCCCCGCATCGATACGGAAATAGTGGCCGGAGAGCGGGGTATCGTAGATTGTACCCAGGGTCGGGGTGATCTGTTCGGGCAGCGTCGGCTGAAGCAGCAGGCGCGCATAGAGGGTATCGGCATCATGCTGGAGGCGGGTCAGTACATAGTCTTCCACCAGGGCCTGCGGGATCAATCTGAGCCCAAGCATTTGCACCACCAATAGCAGCGCCAGTCCCCCCAGCAACAACAGATGCAGGCGCAGACGCAGGGAGTTCACACCTCCCCCTGTGGATGCAGGATATAGCCCTGACCGCGCCGGGTCTCGATATAACCGGCGCCGAGTTTTTCGCGCAGGCGACGAATGTAAACCTCCAGCACATTGCTCTCCCGTTCAGAGGCGTATTCATACAGATGTTCGGCCAACTGGATCTTCGACAACAGCTCGCCGGGGTGGCGCAACATATAACGCAACAGACGAAACTCCGTTGCGGTCAGGGCCAGCTCCTGCGCTCCGTCCAGCAGGCACTGGCGGCGCTCATCCAGCAGCCACGGGCCAACATGGAGTTGCAAGGCCTGTTGTGGCGCGGCACGACGCAACAGGGCATGGATACGCGCCAACAGTTCCTCGCCATGAAAGGGTTTGCCCAGGTAATCGTCGGCCCCGGCGCGCAGACCCTCGACCCGCTCCCGCCAGCCGTCACGGGCGGTCAGGATCAATACCGGCATATCACGCCCAGCCTTGCGCCAGGCCTGTAGCACCGACAAACCAGAGCGGCCGGGCAGCCCCAGATCGAGTACCACCAGATCATAGTCCTCGGTCTCGCCCAGATGCTGCCCGTCCACCCCGTCATGGGCCAGATCGGCAACCAGCCCTTCTCGGGCCAGTTGCTGTTGCAGGCCTTCGGCCAACTGCCGATCATCTTCGACAATCAGCAGCCGCATCGGCTAGTCCCTGCTGTTGCGCTTGAGCACATCACCGCTCTGCGCATCCAGTTCGAGTTTGTGCAAACGTCCCTCCGCATCGATGATCTTCAGCTCGTAGACATAGCTGCCCTTCTCGTGCTCCAGTTCGGCCTCAATCAACTGGCCGGGCTGAATGCTACGGGCATGTTTCAACACCTCCTCCATCGACATGATCTGCCCGCTCTCGCGCAGCTGATAGATCTCGTTGTGATTCAGTTTGTCACTGGCAAAGGCGCTACCAGCAAGCAGCAGGCCAGCCAACAGGGTCGTGGCAATCAGGTTTGCACGTTTCATGGTCATCATCTCCAAGAGTCAATCTACTACTTAGGGTAAAAAGGGCAAGCCATTATTGTGATTCACCATCACGCAGGGGCTTATCCCCGCTAATCATCGCCCGTACCAGGTTTTCCCGGTGGACGACACTTTCAAACAACACCCCGATCAGGTGTCCCAACACCAACAGCAGGGTAAAATTGGCAAAGAATTCATGTACTTCTTCCGTCGCCTTGGCGATGAAGCGTGGCGCACCACCCATCATCCCGGCCAGTGGCCCGGCACCCTCCTCGACGCCCAGGGTAGCGATGCCGGTGATGGTGGTAAACAGCAGGGACAACAGCATCGCGATGATCATCAAGCCGCCGGCGGGATTGTGGCCGAGGTAGCGTTTCGCTCGGCCCAGCAGGGAATCCTTGAGATAGCCCAGGGCCTCGCCAGGTGGGCGGACAAAATCCGTAAAGCGAGCATGACGGGTGCCGATCAGCCCCCACAGCAGGCGTATCAGCAGCAGGCCGAGTACGGTGTAGCCAGCAAAACTGTGCAGGCTGAGAAAATCATCCTCGCTGAGATAAGCGATCAGAAAGGCGCCAGCGAGTGACCAGTGAAAAACCCGAACCACAGGGTCCCAGACACGGATGGTTTGTTGTGACATGGCACGAATTCCCGCTTGATTAAGATGGGGCCATTGTGCAGGTTCAACCTGAATTCACCCTGAATTACTGGCGACAAGACAAAAAAAACACCCCAATCGGGGTGCCAAGGGCGCGGCAACGTCAAGCACCCCTTAGGGATGGCCTGCTGTTGCTATCGTTATTCTTCTTTCGTATCTACTCGCACCTTTTGAAAAAA
>JACUTZ010000236.1 GCA_014859545.1 Gammaproteobacteria bacterium | reverse complement strand
ATGGCGGACAAGATGAGACCGGCCTCCCAACCCCGGACCAAACTGCTGGAGCAGGTTCTTGATTGTGGCATGCCCACTACGTAGATGAAGCCTTGCTCTTGATTTCTGCGTGTACTATTCTTTGTTCGCGAATCACGAATAGCGAATAATTGATGAACCTCAAACCTCAAGATATTTTGGTCTTGCTCAAGCTGGTTGCCCTGGGTCGTCAGGATTGGGCCTATAACCGCCTGGCGGTCGAGTTGGGGATGAGTTCCTCTGAGGTCCATTCGGCGGTAAAACGGGCACTGTCGGCCAGTCTTGCCCTGCAGAAAGAGGACAGAATCGTCCCTAACATCAGAAACCTAGAGGAGTTTCTGGTGCATGGCCTGCGCTATGTGTTTGTGCCGGAACGCGGCCAGATGAGCCGTGGCATGCTCACCGCCCATGCAGGGCCACCGCTGGATGGGAGCTTTGTGCCGGACTCGGAACCACCCCCGGTATGGCCATCGGCGGAAGGAGAGGATAGAGGGATCGCGTTTTCACCCCTCTATAAATCGGCCCCCGAGGCGGCCCGACGCGACCCGCTGCTCTATGAGTTGCTGGTGCTGGTGGATGCCATTCGAGGTGGTCGCGCCAGGGAACGTGACATCGCGAAGAAGGAGTTGAAAAAGCGTTTGTCGACGATGACTCGCAAGGGAGTCGAGCCGGTGATGAGTGATCGTGACAGATTGGTGATTGGCGGCGTGCTGCACATATCGCGTGCGGCGTTGCGCAATCTGGCGCAGCGTTATCATATACGCCGCATGGTGTTGTTCGGCTCCGCCGCGCGCGGCGAGCTCCGGCCGGACAGCGATATCGATCTGTTGGTCGAGTTCGAAGAGAGCGCCGCACCTTCGCTGGGTGGCATGGTGGAGATTCAGGACGCCTTTTCCCGATTGTTTGAGGGGCGCAAGGTTGATATGGCGACGTCTGCCATCCTGAAAAACCCCTATCGTCAGCGTGCCATCGAGCAGGATATGGAGGAACTCTATGCGGCATGATGATCGCGACCCCGCCTATCTGTGGGATATGTTGCAAGCCGCCAGGGAGGTGGAAGCGATGCTGGCAGACCACGACAAGGCGGCGTTTCTAAATGATCTGGTGTTGCTGCGGGCCACCGAGCGCAGTGTTGAAATTATCGGTCAGGCGGCACGCCGGGTGTCACCGGCTTACCAGGCCGCACATCCGGAGATCCCCTGGCGCGAGATTATCGGGCAGCGCAATATCCTGGCCCATGAATATGGGCAGATCGATCATGATTTGTTGTACAAGACGGCTGCGGATGATATTCCGCTCTTAATCACATTGATCGAAGAATTATTACCACCACTGGATGACGCGGAATCCTGAATATGAGCAAAACAAAGTCTGGTGCTGGAAAAACACTTAAACAGATTGAGGAAGAGGCGGTATGAAGACTGGTCGTAACGACCCCTGCCCCTGCGGTAGCGGAAAAAAGTACAAGCAATGTTGCCTACAGGCGGATCAGCAGTCCTTTAATCCTGCCAGGG
>JACUTZ010000235.1 GCA_014859545.1 Gammaproteobacteria bacterium | reverse complement strand
AGTGCTGAGTGCTGAGTGCTGAGTGCTGGGTGCTGAGTGCTAAGTGCTGAGTGCTAAGTGCTGAGTGCTGAGTGCTGAGTGCTGAGTGCTGAGTGCCGAGAGCTGATCTTTATGTCCCTACACGAGCCCAGTTTTGAATTACGCTTTCCCTAGCCCCTAGCCCCTAGCCCCTAGCCCCTCGCCCCTCGCCCCCTATGCTTTGGGCTCTCGGATGTTTGGTAGGAGCGGCTCTGCCGCGAACGCACGGGGCTGGTATAGCAATCAGCACACAACCATCCTGGTGTGCTGAAATACCGTCCATCCATGGACATAATCGCGGCCTAGCCGCTCCTACAGGTCAACACACAAATCTACTACCCGCAGCGGCACGATGATCTTGCCTAGCCCCAACGCCACCCTCACTTTGATGTTTTGGTGTGCTGGTGCTACGCTGTAGCTGATTCCAACCGGGAGATCGATGTCATGAGTCGTTTAACCATTACCCTGGATGACGACCTGCATCAGGCGTTGAAGGAAACTGCCGCGCGGCAGGGGCGTAGCATCGGGAAAATCATCGAAGAGGGTCTGATCCTGCGTGGCATCAAGCCCTTGGAAAGTGCCAAAAAACGGGTTGCCCAGGCCCGGCAGCATGCCGACATGAACGATGCCGAAGCCCTGGCACTGGCCATCAGCGAAACACGGAATGAACGTCAGCAATGAGTGCCAAGGTGTTTATTATTGACACCAATGTACTCATCGCTGGCCTGCTTAGCACGCAAGAAAATAGTCCAACCTCAAGAATCCTTGACGGCATGCTCAATGGCACGCTGATCTACCTGCTTTCGCCAGATCTATTGCGCGAATACCGTGCGGTATTACTTCGGCCCAAGCTACGCGCCCTGCACAAGCTCACTGAAAGCGAGATAGACCAAGTACTCACCGAGATCACCGCCAATGCTATCTGGCACGAACCCAAGGTCCAGCACCAGCAGGGCGCACCAGATCCGGGCGATCAACATCTGTGGAACCTGCTCGCCAGCGAGCGGCATGCGGTACTGGTCACGGGTGATCAATTACTGATACAGCATCCCCATCCGGGCAGCTCGGTCATCAGCCCGGCCAGTTTTATTCAGTGGGAAGAATAGGAGTTAGTATTCTCAGTGCGGAATATGCCAACTTCCATATCAGGCCAAAGTGTCGAGCTCCCGCTAGAGATATTTTCTATCATTGAGCAGGATCTCAATGCTCCAGCCCTTTGCGTCACCGCGTCTGGGCGATATGTTCCAGACATCGCAAACCGACTGCTTGCTGGCGGGTGCTATCCTGCATTTCTGAGGCCGAGGCAGTCCTTCCGTGAACTGCCCGTTTAGCGGGAACAAGGTTTTTGAATTACGCTTTTCCTAACCCCTAGCTCGGGCTCGTGGACGTTTGGTAGGAGCGGCTCTGCCGCGAACACGGGGCTGGTATAGGAATCAGCACACTGCCATCCTGGTGTGCTGAAATACCGTCCATCCATGGACATATGGCTATCGGCGTCCTGCCTTATGTTCATGG
>JACUTZ010000090.1 GCA_014859545.1 Gammaproteobacteria bacterium | reverse complement strand
AAACGGTTAACTCCCTCTACAGTGTGAATACATCATGGGGAGGATGAGTAGTTACAAAACATTCATGGACAACGCATTACTGGAATTGTGAAGGAATACCGTGCATTGGCTGTTGAAAGCGACTACTGTGAGCAATCGCCCGGATGCAGCGATTATCGCTGCCGACCGTTATGACGATTATATCGTGAGTAGGAGAAAGACAATGCGTAATATAAAGGTGTTACTCGTCCTGGGTTCGGCGCTGTTATTTTTTGCCAGCACGGCGATGGCCGACAACCGTGATTATCAATTTTATGACTTTGCTCCAGGCAAGCTGTACGCCGGTGGCGGCCTGAGTTATAACACGATTTCCTGGAGCAGTTATGACAACGCCCTTGGCGTGCAGGGCTTCTTTGGTTGGGATTTTTTCCGTTTTCAAAAGATGACCGTAGCGGGTGAAGTGGGCTATTTCAGTACGGGTAAGTTTGATAGCAATGTCTTCAATAGTCGTAGTTTTGGTGGTCCCTATGTCAATGCCGTGGCCAAGTATCCCTTGAATGAAACGGTGTGGGTACAGGGCCGTGTTGGGCATAGTGCGATCAGTGGTATCGGCAGTAGCGTGATCGGTGGTGGTTTCGGCTTCAAGCTGTGGGACAGTATGTCGCTGCGCACCGAAGCGGTGAGCTATAGTCAGATCAATTCGCTACGAGCCGAGTTGGTGTTTGATTTCTAAACCCTGACATAATCGAAAAAAACCGGCACTGGAAAACGTTTAGCGCCGGTTTTTTTTGTTTTTCGGGCGGTAGGATACCGTCGGTTTGCATTACCGGGATGGTTCAGTTGCAGCAGACGATGTCTGTGCTCAGGCGTTGCTTGCCCAGGCGTTTGAGATCCTGCTGGTACTGGCTGGATTTTTTCTGCGCCGCAAGACACTCCCCTAGCACCTGAACCTGCCAGGTGGGCAGTGCCTCATGGATCCGGTAGAAGATCCACTGACCCTGTCGACGATCGCTGACCAGCCCTCCCTCACGCAGACTTGCCAGGTGACGGGAGATTTTTGGCTGGCTGGTTTCAAGGGCCTCGGTCAGTTCACATACGCACAGCTCGCCCTCGCTCTGTAACAGCAACAGGCAGCGCAAACGGGTGGGATCGCCGAGGAGGCGAAAGAAATGGTCAGGGGTTAATTTCATTCGGGGAAATTACCCCATGCCCCCATGCCTGGCAAGTCTTGATCGCAGGCGACAAGCCTCGTCAGATTTCCTATGATGCGCAAATGCAGGACTCATCTCATTTCAGGTTTATCTTCAAGCTCTTCGCCAGCTGGCTGGAGCGCTTTCAGCTGCGCCTGGCCCGCGCCGATGCCTTGCTAGCCCTTTCCCTGTTGGGATTGATCAGTGGCCTGGTCGCCGGGCTGGTGATTATTGTGTTTCGTCTGGCGCTGGAATGGACCCAGGCGCTGTACCTGGGTGAGGGATCGGATGGCTTTGGTGCGCTGGCGCCGATATGGCGGTTTTTGTTACCGGTGGGTGGTGGCTTGCTGATTGGCCTGATGATGCAGTATGCACGTCAGGAATGGCGTTCGGTCGGTGTGTCCCATGTAATGGAGCGTCTGCAATACCATCAGGGCCGTTTTCCTTTGCCCAATGCGGTGTTGCAGTTTTTTGGTGCCTGGCTGGCCCTGGCCAGTGGCCATTCGGTGGGCAAGGAGGGGCCAGTGGTACATCTCGGGGTGGCCGCCAGCAACATTCCGGCCCAGCGCCTGGGACTGCCCAATAACAGCCTGCGTGTGCTGGCTGCCTGTGGTACCGCCGCGGCGATTGCCGCGATCTTCAATACACCGCTGGCCGGGGTCGCCTTTGCGATGGAGGTCTTGATGTTTGGGTACACCGTGGCGGCCTTTGCCCCGGTGTTGCTGGCGGCGGTCAGCGCCACGGTATTGACACAACTGGTGTTTGGTAATGAACTGGCCTTCGTGGTGCCCAGTCTGTCGTTGGGCAATCTGAGCGAGCTGCCCTTGGTATTGGTGCTGGGGATTTTGATCGGGATCCTCGCGGCGACTTTTATTCGTCTGTTGCGCAGTAGTTTTTTGCACACACGCGCTTGGCCCTGGTGGCTGCGTGGCCTGGTCGCCGGGCTGGTGGTGGGTACGGCCGGCTATTTTGTGCCGGAGATCATGGGGCTGGGCTATGACACGGTGAATCGTCTGATCCTGGGTGAGCTGGCCCTGTGGTTGATGTTGGCGATTGTCGTTTTAAAGTTGCTGGCCAGTACCGTAACGGTGGGGATGGGGATCCCGGGTGGCCTGATCGGTCCGGCGCTGGTGGTAGGCGCAGCCTGTGGCGGTAGTGTGGGCTATGTGGCCAGTTATCTGGGCTGGGTGGAGGCATCCTCGATCGGTTTTTATGTGCTGCTTGGGATGGGGGCGATGATGGCCGGGACCCTGCAGGCGCCCTTGGCCGGGCTGATCGCCATCCTGGAGTTGACCGGTAATCCCGGCACGATCTTCCCTGGCATGCTGGCGGTGATTACCGCCACCCTGGTCAGTGCCTGGCTGCACGGACAGGAGTCGATGTTTCAAGCCATGCTGATGGCGACAGGGCGGGATTATCGCAATGACCCACTGGTACAGTCCCTGCGCAGGGTTGGGGTGGCGGCGGTGATGGACAAGGCCTTGCTGCATCTGCCACCGCGTGTGTCGCGTCGGGAACTGGAAGATCTGTTGATGGACTCACCGCGCTGGATCCTGGTCGAAGCTGGTGAGGCATTGCCACAGCTGTTGGCGGCAATGGATGTGGCGATCGCGCTCAAAGAGCAGCCGGAACTGGACGAACTGGATTTGAACGAGCTGCCGGCCAAGCGCCTGGAGGTGGCCACGGTCGACCTGCAGGCGACCCTGCAGGATGCCCGTGAATGTCTGCAGGACTACCATGTCGAGGCCCTGTTGGTGGTGCGCAGACAGGGCGAAGTGCTGAGCAGGATTTACGGGGTGCTGACGGCCTCGGCGGTGGAGAACAGTTACCACTACTGATACCGCTCAGCCCATGGGTAGTTTGAGGATCGCCACCGCAATGGCAAAGTAGATCAGGATCCCGGAGATATCCGCAATTGAGGTGATCAGCGGGGTGCTGGCGGTGGCCGGGTCGATCTTGAGCCGCTCCAGCAGCATCGGCAGCAATACGCCGATCATGCTACCGACCACCACCACGCAGATCATCGCCAGCGCGACCACCAGGGCAACCTCAAGACCACCGCGCCACAGGCCGATCAGTGAGACGGCGACACCCATGGTCACCCCCAGGGCCAGCGAGACCGACAGCTCGCGTCCCCACAGGCGTAGCCAGTCGCGGGTTTCCACATCGCCGGTGGCCAGTGCGCGTACCATCAGGGTGGAAGACTGGGCGCCGGCATTACCGCCGCTGGCGATGATCAGCGGCAGAAAGAACACCAGTACTACCAGTGCCTCGATGGCCATTTCATAATGGGCAATCGCCAGCCCGGAAAAGATATTCACGAATACCAGGGTTAGCAGCCAGCCGATGCGCTTCTGATAGAGCAGACTGGGCTTGGCCTCGCGCAGGCTGAGATTGAGGTTGCCCACCGAGGCCATCTTGTGGAAGTCCTCGGTGGTTTCTTCCTGCATGACATCGAGGATGTCATCGACGGTGACGATGCCAAGCAGATGCTTATCCGCATCGACCACCGGCAGGACCTCCAGGTCATAGTGCTGCATCTGGCGCACCGCCGCCTCGCGCGACTCATTCACCTCGATGGACAGCACGTCTCCCTGCATCAGCTTTTCCACCTTTTCGGCGGGGCGACCGAGGATGAAACGCTTGAGTGGCAGTGAGTCGAGCAATACCCCACTGCTGTCGATCACAAATACGATATTGACGGTTTCGCCGCGCTCGCTTTGATCGCGGATGTGGTCGAGGGCCTCGCTGATGCTCCACTGGGGTTGCACTGCAACAAACTGCGGAGTCATCAGTCGCCCGGCGCTGTCCTCCGGATAGCCGAGCAGGATCATCGCGTTGCGCAGCGCGCGCATCGGCAGCAGGCGTAGCAAGGTGCGCACTTTTTCGCTGGAAAGACCTTCCAGCAGTGCAGTCAGGTCATCGGGCACCAGCCCGGAGAGTACCCACTGCAATTCCTGGCGTTCCAGTTCGTGCAGCAGATGGTGTTGATAGGAGAGATCGAGGTGGGAGAAGACCTCGCTGCGCAATTCGTTGGCGATCTGGCGGAACAACACCAGTTGCTGCGCCGGTTCCAGGCTCATCAGGCTGCGCGCGATATCCTGTACGCGCATGCCTTCCAGCTCGCTGCGCAGGGCTTGAAGATCGTTGTTCGCGAGTAATTCGCGAATCCGTTGCAGGGTTTCTTCGTAGGGGAAATCCACAGCACACTCCCATTGCTAAGCCATGACGGGGAGGACTGGCAGTGAAAAGCCATGATCAGCACGCAACAACAAGCTGGCCGGATCAGCGGCAGTCGTGGCGAGTGTGAACAGATGCGCAGGTCGCCGACTGTGAGTGGCCGCAGTCGAACCTGTTACCGGACCCTGCGAGCGGGTCGGCGGTGGAGATTAGGCCGAGCCCGGGAACGCAGGATCCTTACTGGGTGAGCTTTCCAATGTCAGTGATCCCGGTGTTGAGTGGCCTGATTCTAACTCGAAGTCAGGCGAAATAATAGCCGCAACAACTTCATTATTCGGGAAAAATTGTGCGAGTTTTGGTCATATCACTGTCACATCACTGCAGGTACTGGCTGACATCCACCTCGTCCAGCTGGGCCTTGTCCAGGTAGGTCCGAGCATAGCGGTCAAACACCCGTTCGCGCATGAACAGGTCGAACAGATCCGGGTCGATGTGACGGTCTTTCTTCATAAAGCTGAGGATGCGCAGCGCCTCGGAAAGCTTCTTGCCTTCCTTGTAGGGCCGGTCGCGGGCGGTCAGGGCCTCGAAGATGTCGGCGATGGCCATGATCCGTGCCTGTACCGACATCTGCTCGCGGGTCAGGCCGCGTGGATAGCCGCTGCCGTCCATCTTTTCATGATGGCCTCCGGCAAACTCGGGCACATTGCGCAGGTGCTTGGGGAAGGGCAGGGCCTCCAGCATCTTGATGGTGGCGACGATGTGATTGTTGATCACCTCGCGCTCTTCAGGGGTCAGGGTGCCCTTGGCGATACACAGATTGTAGACCTCGTTTTCACTCAGCAGCGGCACCGCCTCGCCATTATGATGCCACTGGCGTTTGGCGATCTCGCGTACCCGCTGCTGATCGGCCTCGGCCATGAATTCGCCACCGGTGTTGCTCAGGTGCAGGAAATCCAGTTCCTCGTCCAGCTCGCGCAGCTGTGTCTGGATGTCTTGCTGCAGGGAATTCATGTCAAGCTGTTCGCCCCTTTCCATGGCAGCAATGCCTTGCTTGAGCATGGCGATCTCGGCATCGCGCTTGAGGATCTCAAAGCGGGTATCCACGGTTTCGATACGGTCGTAGATGGTTTCCAGCTTGGTGGCCTTGTCGACCACGTACTCGGGGGTGGTGATCTTGCCGCAATCATGCAACCAGGCCGCGATCGACAGCTCGTAGCGGTCGTCCTCGCTCATGCTGAAGTCCTTGAACGGTCCTTCCTTGGCGGCATGGGCGGCATCGGCCAGCATCATGGTCAGTTCCGGCACGCGCTTGCAGTGGCCGCCGGTGTAGGGGGATTTTTCATCGATGGCGGTGGCCACCAGCTGGATCAGGGATTCCAGCAGGGTCTTGAGATCATCGATCAGGCGGCGATTGGTCAGGGCGATAGCGGCCTGGGAGGCCAGTGATTCGGCCAGGTGCTGGGCGGTGCTGTCAAAGGCGATGATCTGGCCGCTGTGTTCGTTCTGGGCATTAAGCAACTGCAACACACCGATGATGTCGCCTTCGTGATTTTTCAGCGGCACCGTCAGGAAGGAGGTGGAGCGATAGCCGGTGCTGGCATCAAAGGCCTTGGTGCCGGAAAAATCGAAGCCCTCCGCATCGTAGGCATCGTGGATGTTGACGGTACAGTCGTTCAGCACCGCATGGGTAACTACCATGTGGGTATTGGGTTTGCCATCGGCATCATAGAGTGGGATCGGGTCAAAGGGGATGGGCTTGCCGGTGGAGCCGCCCATGGCGAAGTTCAGCGAATCGGTGCGCAGGATCTCCATCTTGACGGTGTTGTCTTCCTGCACCGAATAGAGCGTGCCACCGTCCGCATTGGTGAGGTCCTTGGCACCGATTAGGATCATTTCCAGCAGGTGGCTGGTGTCCTTTTCGGATGAAAGGGCAATGCCGATCTCGGTCAGCTTGTCGATTCGTCTAAGCAGTTGCTCGCTGCCGGACATGGCGATCTCCTGTGTCAATGTCGTCCAGAATGAATAGTGGTAGCGGGTTTATGCCCGCCACAAGTATCTATATAATGCCAAGGCATGTCTGCGACTTTAAAAGCAGTTTAGCAGACATCAGCTCAGGTCAATGGGGGTTATGCTTCCATTACCAGACTATCCGGGGCTCTTCCTCGGGTCGATACTGCACAATCTAGGTAAACGCATGCATCGTTACACCCGCAACACACTTGCCGGTCTGCTTCTCAGCCTCAGTGGCGGCCTGGTTCAGGCCAGTCTGGAACAGGCGCAACAGGCGATCCAGGCGGGTGATCATCGGACTGCCGAGCAAACCCTGTTGCGCCTGATCGGCACACAACCGACCCAGCCTGAAGCCTACAACAACCTGGCGGTGATGTATGCCGGTCAGGGGCGCATGGATGAGGCGCGAGAATTGCTTGAACAGGCGATGCGCACCCATCCCAGCTATGCCACCGTGTATGACAACCTGACCCGTATTACGGTTGAGATGAGCCGCAATTCCTATGCCCGTGCCCTGCGCCTGCAGGGCAACCAGGCGGGGATGGATCTGATTGCCCTGAGGGTGCAGCCCGGGGCACAGGCAGAGCTGGCCGTGGTCACCGCATCCGCAGGCTCCCAGCCTGAGACCTTGGCGAGCAATCCGCCGCAGGCGGATATTGAGGCGGCGGCTGAGCCGGCCGCTGTGGTGGTATCCGAGCCTGTTCCGACTGCGCCCACCTCAGCAACCATTGCCGAGAGGGCCGCCACTGCCGGGCTGGAGACGAACGCGCAGCCAGAAGCCGTCAATCAGCCAGTGATCACCGAGGTGCTGACCGAGATCGGTCCGAACGAGGAGATCGAGGCGGTATTGAACAACTGGGCGGCGGCCTGGTCTGGACAGGATGTGGAAGGCTATCTGGATGCCTATAGTGAACGCTTTGTGCCGACGGGCACCCAGACCCTGGCCCAGTGGGAGGCACAGCGTCGCCAGCGTTTGAGTCGTCCCGAGCGGATTGAGGTGGCGCTGAGTGAGATCGAGGTACTGCTGTTTGATGCCCGTCGTGCCCGTGCACGTGTGGTGCAGGCCTATCGATCTGATCGCTATAGCGATGTGACCCGCAAGGAATTTCAGATGGTCAATGAAGGTGGCCGCTGGTTGATTACCAGCGAGCGCAGCATCGAGGTGCTGCAGCGATGAAGCGCCTGCTGCCGGTATTTGGCCTGTTGCTGGCGCTGCTTGTCTATGCGATCAGCATGGCGGCGACCCATAGCGATCTTGCTGGCAGCCCCCCCTTCGATGCGATGCCGACGTTGGGCATGCCCGGCACACAGGACCAAACCCAGGCACTCTACCAGCAGGCCTTGGCGCGCCTTGACCAGCGCCTGTTGCTGTTTCCGCTGGACCATGAGGCCAGCCTGCTCAAGGGCTTGATTCAGTTCCGTTCCGGGATGCTGGACGAGGCGGTGCAGCAACTTAGTGAGCTGACCCGTCGCGAACCCAACTTCCATCTGGCCCATCTAATCCTCGGCGACCTGCACCTGGCCAGTGCCCATGTGCTTAGCGATATCGGCAATGCGCCACTGTTTGATCACAGTCAGGACAAGCAACAGGAATTGGCCCAGCTGCGCAAGGAGGCCAATGTCCGTCTGCGCGCCTATTTGAACTCCCTGCCGCAGGGGCGCCTGCCCAGCGCGCTGTTGTTGATGGATGAGGCGGTGCACACCGCGCTGGTGGTGGACAAGCACAATCATCGCCTGTACGTGTATGAACGCGGTGATGATGGACTGCCACACTTGCTGCGCGACCTGTATGTGAGCACCGGGCGTGCCAATGGCAACAAGAACATCGAAGGTGATCTGCGCACTCCCGAGGGGGTGTATTTTATCACTCGCCATATCCCCGGTAGTCAGTTGCCGGATCTTTACGGCTATGGGGCCTGGCCGATGAACTACCCGAATGAATGGGATCGTCGCCTGGGCAAGACCGGCCATGGGATCTGGCTGCACGGCACCGAGCAGATCTTTTATAGCCGTCCACCGCTGGACAGCGAGGGTTGTGTGGTGTTGCCGAATATCGATCTGCAAAGCATCAAGCAACACCTGCATCCGGGCAGCACCCCGATTATTGTCGCCGACCAGGTGGAGTGGCTGGAACTGGCCGAGTGGACCAATCGGCGCAATGGGATCCAGCAGGCCATCGCACAATGGCGCGACGACTGGGCCAGCAATGATACCGAGGCCTATCTGTCACATTATTCCGAACGCTTCTGGAGCCGTGGCCACGACTATGGCTCCTGGCTGGATTACAAACGGCGCGTAGCCAGTGGCAAGCAGTGGCAGCAAGTGGAGCTGGATGCCCTGTCGCTGTTTGGTTACCCGCGCGAGGCCAGCAATGGCAAGCAGATGGTGGTGGCCAATTTTCGCCAGCGCTACGACTCGAATAATTTCCGCAGCAGCATGAACAAGCGCCTCTACCTGGTGGAAGAGGGTGGCCAGTGGCGGATTATGTACGAGGGTGGACAATAGGCTGAGTGCTGGGTGCTGACTAGGGGCAAGGGCGCTAAGATCGCAAAGTGTAGTATTCGCCTGGCC
>JACUTZ010000089.1 GCA_014859545.1 Gammaproteobacteria bacterium | reverse complement strand
GAGCCCGATTTTAACGCCCTATCGCGACGCATGAGTAGACAACAACAGCCTGTTAGGGCACTCAGATCCCGCGCGTACCGATTACATCGCCCACACTGGCGACAAAGTAGACCGGGTCAAAGGCCGGCGGCAGGCTGTCGTGGATGATGAAGTACATGAACACCGCATGCATCGCCCCGTAGCGGTAAAACACCCCGCTGAGCAGTCGTGACCACCAGACTGGCTGGTGGCGGCGCAGGCGCAGCTTGCTCTTGGCCGCGCCGAACAGGTAGCCATAGGTGGCACCGCTGATCTTCTGCTCCGGTCTGAGTGCGCCCCGTTCGACCAGGCGGCGTGAGTGGCGTACTGCATCGCGGATTGAGCGGGCCAGGGAGATCCCCAGTTCGCGGCTGGTATTTTTCAGGCGTCCACCGGTTTGCTGTGCGGCGAGACGGTATTTTTCGCCCAGCAGGCTATTGGCCTTGGCCAGGTGCAGGGACAACTCGCCGTTCCAGGTGGGGCGATAGAACACATGTCGGCTCAGGTCGATGAACAGGCGGCGGCGGGTGAGACGACGATAGATCCGATTGAACAGCTCCTTGAAGGAGAAAAAGGGCATGGTCAGCGGCAGCAGGGTAAAGAACAGGAACAGCCCGCCCAAGCTGTAGGCGAGGGTGCGGCGGCGCGGGATCAGTCCTTCAAACAGGCCATACAGGCCGAGCAGTATCAGCCCCAGCAGCATGGCCGCGAGGATCAGCGCATTGATGAGGTGGGTGATGACAATGCGTCTGCCCTGCTCACTGGCAAGTATCGCGGCGATAAACTTGCCCAGCTCTCGGAAGCGGAAGGACAGTTCGGAACTCATCTTGGTATGCACCTTGGTATCAATCTATTCGGTTAAATACGTGGGTCATTATGCCACATATCAGGCCCTGAAGTGTGTAAGCAGGCTTTCGAGTAGTGCCAGGCGTGCATTCAGGTCGGGCAGCTTCATCTTGATCTTCAAGCGCTGTTGGGCGTCCAGCTGATATTGTGCCGGGCGTGACTGGATCAAGCTGATCAGGCGCATCGGATCGATATCTGGCTCGGGGATGAAGCTGAGCCGTCCACCCTGGTCACCCAGTTCCACCTTGCTGATCCCCAGTGGGATGAGGCGCAGTTTGATCTCGGTAATGGCGAACAGATTCTTGGCCGGCTCGGGCAGCAGGCCGAAGCGATCGATCATCTCCACCTGCAGTTCGTCCAGTTCTTCCAGGGCTTGTGCGCTGGCAATGCGTTTGTAGATCTGCAGGCGGCTGTGGATGTCGGGCAGGTAGTCGTCGGGCAGCAAGGCGGGCACACCTAGATCGACCTCGCTGCCGTGCAGTAGCGGGCGTTCCAGATCCGGTTCCTTGCCCTGGCGCAAGGCCTTGACCGCCCGATCCAGCAACTCGCTGTAGAGGGCAAAGCCGATCTCGTTGATCTGGCCGCTCTGTTCCTCGCCCAGCAGCTCACCGGCGCCGCGGATCTCCAGGTCATGGGTGGCCAGGGTAAAGCCGGTGCCCAGTTCCTCGATGGCCTCGATGGCCTCCAGACGCTTGAGTGCGTCCTTGGTCAACATCCGCCGCGAGGGGATCAGCAGATAGGCATAGGCGCGGTGATGGGAGCGCCCGACCCGGCCGCGCAGCTGGTACATCTGTGCCAGGCCGAGGTGATCGGCCCGGTTCATGATGATGGTATTGGCGCTGGGTACGTCGATGCCGGTCTCAATGATGGTGGTGCACACCAGCAGGTTGAAGCGCTGGTGATAGAAATCGGACATGGTGTGTTCCAGATCCCGCTCGCGCATCTGGCCGTGGGCGATGCGCACGCTGGCCTCGGGCAGCAGCTCCTCCAGTTCGCGGGCGATGCGTTCGATGCTATCGACTTCGTTGTGCAGGAAATAGACCTGCCCACCGCGCTTGATCTCGCGCAGGCAGGCCTCGCGCACGATCTCCGGGTTCCACTCATGTACAAAGGTTTTGATCGCCAGGCGCTTGGCTGGCGGCGAGGCGATGATGGAGAGATCGCGGATCCCGCCCATCGCCATGTTGAGGGTACGCGGGATCGGGGTGGCGGTGAGGGTCAGTACATCCACCTCGGCGCGCAGCGCCTTGAAGGTCTCCTTTTGCTTGACTCCGAAGCGATGTTCCTCATCGATGATTACCAGGCCGAGGTTTTTGTATTTGATCGCGCCCTGCAACAGTTTGTGGGTGCCGATCACGATGTCGATCTGCCCTTCCCCCAGCGCGGCGATCACCTGTTGCTGCTCCTTGTTGCTGCGAAAACGTGACAGGGATTCGATGCGTACCGGCCAGTCGGCAAAGCGGTCGCGGAAATTTTCCGCATGCTGTTCGGCCAGCAGGGTGGTGGGTACCAATACCGCCACCTGACGGCCACCCATTACCGCCATGAAGGCGGCGCGCATCGCCACCTCGGTCTTGCCAAAACCGACATCGCCACAGATCAGCCGGTCCATCGGACGGGGCGAGCGCATGTCGGTCAGCACCGCATCGATGGCATCCTGTTGGTCCGGGGTTTCCTCGAAGGGAAAACCGGCGGCAAAGGCCTGGTATTGCTGTTCCTCGAAGGGATAGATATGGCCCTGGCGGGCCTCGCGGCGGGCATAGATCTCCAGCAGCTCGGCGGCCACATCGCGGATCCGCTCGCTGGCCTTGCGCTTGGCCTTTTCCCACTGGCCACTGCCCAGTCGGTGCAGTGGCACGTGTTCGCTACCACCACCACTGTAACGGCTGATCAGCTGCAGGGAGGAAACCGGTACATAGAGCTTGTCACCGCCGGCGTATTCCAGGGTGAGGAATTCCGCCTCCAGCTCGCCCAGATTGAGTTTTTGCAGGCCCAGATAGCGGCCCACCCCGTGGTCCTCGTGCACCACCGCCGCGCCGGGTTCCAGCTCGGCCAGGTTTTTGACCACCGCATCCGGATCACTGCTGCGGCCCTTGCGTCCCTTGCGGCGGCGCCGTCGCTGCATCACCTGCTCGCCATAGAGCTGGCTTTCGGCGATCACTGCCAGTGCGGCCTGCTCCAGCAGCAGGCCCTGTTCCAGTGGTGCTACGACGATGCCGTAACGGGCCTGATCGGCAAGGAAGTCCTGCCAGTGTTCGAAGGAGCTGGGATGGATGCCGCAGCCATGCAGGGTCTTGAGCAGGGATTCGCGTCGTCCGGCCGATTCGGCGGCAAACAGTACCCGCCCGCCAAAGCTATCGACAAAACGGCGCAGTGCCGCACTGGGATCGGTCTGGCGTGGGTCCAGGGTCAGCGATGGCGGACGACTGGTGGCGAAATTCTGACCGTGGCGGCCCTCGGGCAGTTCGAAGCCCTGTAACCGGTGGCGCGGATAGTCCTTGAAACGGGCAAACAGTTCGGGCAGATCCAGAAACAGCCGTCCTGGTGGCAGCGGCGGGTGGTCCTGGTGGTACTGGGCGATTTGATAGCGTTCCTGGTATTCCTGAAAAAAGGCCTCGGCAGCCTCATCCACCCCATCCAGGGTGAACAGTGTGGTATTGCTCGGCAGATAGTCAAACAGGGTGGCGGTTTGTTCAAAGAACAGGGGCAGATAGTATTCGATCCCTGCCGGGGCCAGGCCATTGCTGACGTCGCGATAGACCATGTTCCTTGCCGGGTCTCCCTCGAACTGGCTGCGCCATGCCTCGCGAAAACGCCGGATACCGGTTTCATCCAGCGGAAATTCCCGGGCGGGCAGCAAGCGGATCTCATCGACCTTTTGCTCGGACAGCTGGGTCTCCGGATCAAAGCGACGAATGCTCTCCACCTCATCGTCAAACAGCTCGATGCGATAGGGTAGCTCACTGCCCATCGGGTAGAGATCCAGCAGGCTGCCACGTACCGCAAACTCGCCGTGCTCCATCACCTGCGAGACGCAGCGATAGGCACTGCGCTCCAGCTGATGGCGCATTTGCTCCAGCGAGAGTTTGTCGCCCTGCTTGAGCATCAGGCTGCTGCCTTCGATGTAATCGCGTGGGCTGAGCCGTTGCATCAGGGTGCGCAGCGGCAGGATCAGGATCCCCCTGCTCAGGCGCGGCAGGGCATACAGGGTGGCCAGGCGTTCGGAGATGATGTCCTGATAGGGGGAGAAGGTGTCATAGGGTAGGGTCTCCCAGTCGGGAAATCCCAGCAGCGGTGCATCCTCGGCGGCCCGGTGATAAAAACGCAGCGCCTGTTCCAGACGTGCCGCCGAGGCGGTGTCTGGGCTGATCACCAGCATCAGGCCATCGGCCTGGGTCGCCGCCGCACTGATCGCCAGCGCATCGCTGCTGCCGTAGAGGCGTCCCCAGTACTGCTTATGGCCGGGTGTATCGGCCAGCGGCGGCTGGAGCGGGGAGTACTGGGTATCGGTCATCGGGCTGGGTCCGGCGCAAAACGCGCTATTGTAGTGAGGCATGGGGTTGGCATCAAATCGCGCGGCATGGGGGCAGGCGCGGTGCATGCTGGTGATGGGGTAAAACCAGGAAAAAAGCGAATTTCACCGCAGAGACGCAGAGGTCGCAGAGGTGTTTCGTCATGTTCCCGGTACATGCCGTCATTGGCGATTGCCGTGGGAGTTCTCCATCTGCGGGTTGACGAATGGATACCGGATATAACTCTCAACTCTCTGCGGCCTCTGCGTCTCTGCGGTGAAAAGCCTTTCCTGTAACGCTCTTGCCCCAAGTGGGCGTTTGACAGCGCCATGCACGGGTGCGAGCATGGCAGATGTTGACATGTTCGTCAGTCAGGCACAGGAAACCCGCATCATGGACAAGCTGATCAAAAAGCCCTCCTGCAAGCAGATCATCGACATCATCCCGGATCCCTTTGTGGTGATTGATCGCGACTACAAGATCGTTGCCGCCAATCGCCACTACCTGCGCCACTATGGCTATAACGATGCCGACGAGGTGGTCGGCCAGCACTGCTACAAGATCTCCCACCGTGTCGATGCCCCCTGTAGCGAGCATGGCGAACATTGTCCGTTGGAAACGGTGTTCCGCACCCGTCAGTCTACCCAGGTGATGCACATCCACTATGATCAGTACGGGGCTGAGGAGCATGTGCAATTACACTCTACGCCCTTGTTTGATGATGACGGCAAGGTGCTCTACGTGGGGGAATATATCTATCCGATCAGCAAGGAGAGCGAAGAACCACTGCTGATCGGGCGCTCGCGTCCGATGCTGCGTCTGGCCAGCCTGTTGCAGCGGGTCGCACAAACGTCGACCAGTGTGTTGTTGCAAGGGGAAAGCGGTGTCGGCAAGGAGCGGGTTGCCGAGTATCTGCACCAGTATTCCGGACGGGCCAATTTTCCCTTCGTGATCGTCGATTGTGGCACCCTGGGTGAGAACCTGATCGAAAGCGAACTATTCGGTCATGAGCGTGGTTCGTTTACCGGCGCCAACAAGCAAAAGATTGGCCTGTTCGAGGCCGCCGAGGGGGGCAGCCTGTTCATCGACGAGATCGGCGAGCTGCCACTGTCGCTGCAGACCAAACTGTTGCGGGTGCTCGAAAGCGGCACCATCCGTCGTCTCGGTGGCACCCAGTACATCAGGGTCAATGTACGGGTGATCGCCGCCACCAATCGCGAGCTGCTGGCGATGGTGGAGCAGGGGAGTTTTCGCCAGGATCTGTACTACCGCCTGTCCGCCTTCCCGGTACACGTGCCGGCGCTGCGTGAGCGCCTTGATGATATTGCCCTGCTGGCCGAACACTTCCTTGGAAAATTCGAAGAAGGCGATCGCTTTACCCCTTTGTCACCCGAGGTGGTCGAAACCCTGATGGACTACGACTACCCAGGCAATGTGCGCGAGCTGCGCAACATCGTTGAGCGAGCGGCGATCCTCGCCCGTGGCGAAGAGTTGCTGCGCCCCGAGCACATCGTCTTCGATCAGCCTGGTCGGCAGCCGCTGCCCGAGGGGCGTTCGTTCACGCTGCGTCCGCCGCAGTCATGCCAGCATGGGCATGTGCATGGCCACGCGGTGTCAGCCTCAACGGCGCCAACCCCCTCTGCCACACCCGCGTCGGCATCACGGGACAGACTGCTCAGTCGTCGTGATGGCAGGCTGGATCACGAATCGGTATTGCATGCCCTGCAGCAAAGCGATGGGCACCGCGCCGATGCGGCCAAGCTGCTCGGCGTCAGCGAGCGCACCCTGTATCGCTATGTGCAAAGGATGCGCGAGCAGGCTTGAGGTGATTTTCGCGCAGGGACGTAGAAATTAGTGATCTCGCAAACAGTCCACATCCCTACCACTGTTTACGTGTAGCTACCTCATCCTGGGGGAGATATTTTTTGTTAGCCGATTATGCCGGCTTGCGACAGGCGGCCATGTAGTTGACATCGAGGTCCTTGCCGAGGCGGTATTGCTTGCTGAAGGGGTTGTATGTCATCCCGGTCAGTTCGTAGAGATCCAGCTCGGCGTGACGTATCCATGCCTCCATTTCGGCGGGACGGATGAACTTGGCGAAGTCGTGGGTGCCGCGTGGCAGCATGCGCAGGATGTATTCCGCACCGACGATGGCAAACAGCCAGGATTTGGGGTTGCGATTGAGGGTGGAGAAAAAAACCTGTCCGCCGGGCTTGACCAGGCTGGCGCAGGCGGCGATCACCGAGGCGGGATCGGGGACGTGTTCAAGCATTTCCATGCAGGTGACCACATCGAAGCTCTGTGCTTGCTCGGCGGCCAGGGCCTCGACGGTGCATTGGCGATAATCCAGCTGCACCCCGGATTCCAGCATGTGCAGCTTGGCCACCTGTAGTGGTGCCTCGCCCATGTCGATGCCCAGCACCTCGGCACCACGGGCGGCCATGCTTTCGGCGAGGATGCCGCCGCCGCAGCCCACATCCAGTACCCGCTTGCCGGCCAGTTTGGCGTGGCCGTCGATGTAATTGAGACGCAGCGGGTTGATGTCGTGCAGCGGTTTGAATTCGCTGTGCGGGTCCCACCAGCGCGAGGCCAGTTCTTCAAACTTGTTGATCTCGACCGGGTCGACGTTGTGCGGTGCAGTATTCATGCGGAGGCTTCCTGATCGGAGGTGGTAATTTTATCCCGCCATTGGCGGGCGCTGTCGAGGATGGCGGCCTCATCCAGGGTGGTCAACTGGCGGTCCTTGAGCAGGTGGCGACCGGCCACCCAGACATCATTGACCTGTTCGCGGCCACAGGCATAGACCAGTTGCGAGATCACCTGGTAGAGCGGCTGGGTTTCGATCCGGTCCATGCGCAGCGCCACGATGTCGGCGGCCTTGCCGGGTTTTAGTGAACCGCAGATGCTATCCAGGCCCAGCGCGCGGGCACCGTTGATGGTTGCCATGCTCAGCGCACGGGCGGCGGGCAGGGCGGCGGCATCCCCGGCCACCCCCTTGGCCAGCAGTGCGGCGCTGCGCATCTCGCCGAGCATGTCCAGATCATTATTACTGGCGGCCCCGTCGGTACCCAGCGCCACATTGACCCCCGCATCCAGCAGTTTTTGCACCGGGCAGAAACCACTGGCCAGTTTCAGGTTGGATTCGGGGCAGTGCACCACATGGGCATTGGCATCGGCAACGGCCTGGATCTCGGCCTCGTCGAGCTGGGTCATGTGTACTGCCAGCAGGCGCGGGGAGAGTAGTCCCAGTTCGGCCAGCCGGGCCAGTGGACGCTGACCGCGCTGTTCGTTTTCCTGGCGCACCTCGGCAGCGGTCTCGTGTACATGCATGTGTACCGGGATATCCAGCTCCTCGGCAAACATCAACACCTTTTGCAGTGGTTCGTCCGAGACCGTATAGGGCGCATGCGGGGCCAGTGCGGTGCTGATCAGGCTGCTGTCGCGCACACTGTCGTGCAGGGCCAGGCCCTTGTGCAGGTATTCCTCGGCATTTTGCGCCCAGGCGGTGGGGAAGTCGATGATGATCATCCCCAGCACCGCGCGCATCCCGGCGTGCTCGACCTGGCGGGCGACCTCATCCGGGAAGAAATACATATCATTAAAACAGGTGGTGCCGGAGCGCAGCATCTCGGCCATCGCCAGGCGGGT
Source organism: Gammaproteobacteria bacterium (assembly GCA_014859545.1). GTDB lineage: Bacteria > Pseudomonadota > Gammaproteobacteria > Thiohalomonadales > Thiohalomonadaceae > SLDE01. Next base: position 964 of record JACUTZ010000089.1, on the reverse strand, counting down.
GCCATCGCGCACGAACTCCGGGCTGACCCAGCGGCCCTCGGCCGGCCAGATGTGCTGGCCCAGCCATTCCATCAGCGGCAGGTCGTCGGCCAGGCCGCGCATCAGGCTCATCGCCGCATGGGTGTGGGCGTTGACCAAGCCTGGGAACAGCACATGCCCTCGCCGGTCCAGCTCGTGTTCGGCCTGGTAGTGTTGCGCCGCCTCGCTGCTGGGCAGGATGGCGAGGATCTGCCCTTCGTGGATGGCGATGCAGTGATCGTCCAGCACCAGCCCTTCGGGCTCCACCGGGACCACCCAGCTGGCGTGTATCAGGGTATCTATGGTTTTCATCCCGCTAAGATACTGGAGATGGGGGCGGCAAGACAACCGCGCCGTACCGATAGCCATGCTGTATCAGGGACCGTTTTAACCAAACTGTCATCGCAGCGTCATCCCGATGTCATGCCCGTCGGGCAATCTCCTCGCGTTCTAACCAAAAACCTAGGAGAAAACCCGATGTTCAAGCGTAAACACCTGGTTGTGGCCATCGCTGCTGCCGCCTGTACCTTTTCTACCCTGGCCACCGCCGGTGCCGTGAATTCCAAGAGCGAGATGGATATCTATGGCCGCGCCCATCTGTCCCTGGATAGCCTGGACAATGGTGCTGCCTATAACGAGATGAACATCTCCAGCAACGCTTCCCGGATCGGCTTCAAGGGCAAAACCGATTTTGGTGATGTGACCGGTTTCTTCCAGATTGAACAACAGATCAACTTTGATACCGAAGGTGGTGAGTTTGCCACTCGCAATACCTTCGCCGGTGTGCGTGGGGATTTCGGTATGGTCCGTTTTGGCAAGTTTGACTCCCCGTTCAAGGCCGCCCGTGGCCCGGCCAATCTGTTTGGTGACCAGGTTGGCGATATACGCAATCTGACCCGTGTCGGCAATGGTCGTTTCGATGAGCGTTTCGAAAACGTAATCCACT
>JACUTZ010000088.1 GCA_014859545.1 Gammaproteobacteria bacterium | reverse complement strand
CATCGGAAACGGTTAACTCCCTCTACAGCGATGATTTTTCAGCGGATCTGGCTTAAGAACTAACTTATGCTCGCCCGTTTAGATGCTTTCTTGGCGATCTTGGCGGCTTTGCGAGAGCGTCTTTTTAGTGTTATCGGCCACAGAGGCCGATGAATGTCGTTAGCCTATTTTTTCTTCTGTTTGGGCAAGACCACCAGCTCGGTCATGGAAAAGCGATCGTGCCAGGTGAGTTTGTCCTTGTCGAACAAGGACCAGAGAAAGCCCAGCCCCAGTGGCAGCCAGGAGGCAATCGCCGCCAGAAAACGCAGCAGCAGTTGCCACAGGCTGAGGGGGCCGGGGCGGGAATTTTGCAGCCGTACCCGCCAGGCCAGCATCCCCAGGGTCTGCCCGCCATGACTCCAGAACCAGGCAAAAAATCCGAAGATCACCAGCATCAGGTAGACCCGCAAGCCGGCCCTGGCCAGTGGGCCGGGATTCTCGCCGAGGAAGGGGAGCGCGATAAGGGTGGCGAACATCAGGATCGCGGCCAGCAGCATGCTGTCGTAAAGGATCGCCATCAGGCGGCGTATCAGCCCGCAGCGCGGCAATCCGGTCAGGGGTGAGGTCGGCATGTCCATAGGGTGTCGTTTTGCTGTGATTTGGCTGGATTAAGATGCCCGGCAGTATACATGGATATGCCGGGTGTGTTTATGTCCTTGGCCGCATCCAGTATCATTGCGCCTTCAGGCCGGATGGCTTATCCGGCGCTCATTCCACTGCATAAAAGGCCTTACCAAGATGTTGATCCTGCGCGGCAGCCCGGCCCTCTCCCCGTTTCGTCTGCAAAAATTGCAGGCTGTTCTGAGCGAACGCATCCCTTCGATCGGCAAGCTGCATGCGGAGTATGTGCATTTCGCCGATCTGGATCGTCATTTGAACGAGAGTGAAGTGGCGGTGCTGGAGCGCCTGCTCAGCTATGGTCCACGGATGCCGCTGGACGAACCCCAGGGACAGTTACTGTTGGTGGTACCACGCCTGGGCACGATCTCCCCCTGGGCCTCCAAGGCCACTGATATCGCCCATAACTGCGGTCTAAGCGCGGTGCGTCGTCTGGAGCGAGGGGTGGCCTATTATGTGGAATTGACCGGGACGATGGATCTCCAGCAACGCAGCCAGTTGCTGGCAGCGCTGCATGATCGCATGACCGAGCAGGTACTGGATGCGCTGGAGGAGGCCGAGAGCCTGTTCCTTTCCCAGCAGCCGCGTCCGATGCGCCAGGTGGACATCCTTGGTGGTGGCCGTGGCGAGCTGGAGCGTGCCAACCGTGACTGGGGTCTGGCCCTGGCCGAGGATGAGATCGACTATCTGGTGGAGAATTTTGCCGGCTTGGGGCGCAATCCCTCCGATGTGGAACTGATGATGTTTGCCCAGGCCAATTCGGAGCACTGCCGCCACAAGATCTTTAACGCCGACTGGATCATCGACGGCAAAGCCCAGGACAAATCCCTGTTTGCGATGATCCGCAACACCCATCAGCAGCATCCGGGCCAGACCCTGTCCGCCTACAAGGACAACTCGGCGGTGATCGCCGGTTCCGAGGCCGGGCGTTTCTTCCCGGTGCCCGGTGAGCAGGTCTATCGCTATCACCAGGAGGAGATGGCGATCCTGATGAAGGTGGAAACCCATAATCATCCCACCGCGATCTCTCCCTTTCCTGGTGCTGCCACCGGTTCTGGCGGCGAGATCCGCGACGAGGGTGCAACCGGGCGCGGTTCCAAGCCCAAGGCTGGCCTGAGCGGTTTTTCGGTGTCCAATCTGCGTATCCCCGGTTTTGAGCAGCCCTGGGAAGAGGATTTTGGCAAGCCCGATCGGATTGTCTCGGCCCTGGAGATCATGACCGATGGCCCACTGGGCGCGGCGGCCTTTAATAATGAATTCGGTCGCCCGGCGATTAATGGCTATTTCCGCAGCTATGAAGAGCGTGTGGCCGGCCCTGATGGCATGGAAGTGCGTGGTTATCACAAGCCGATCATGCTGGCCGGCGGCCTGGGGAATATTCGCCCCGAGCATGTGGAGAAGGCGATCATCCCGCCCGGCGCCCAGCTGGTGGTGCTGGGTGGACCGGCAATGCTGATCGGTCTGGGCGGCGGTGCGGCCTCTTCGATGAGCAGTGGCAGCTCGGCGGAAAATCTGGATTTTGCCTCGGTACAACGTGGCAATCCGGAGATCGAGCGACGCTGCCAGGAGGTCATCGACCGTTGTTGGCAGTTGGGCGAGGCCAATCCGATTGTCTCCATCCATGACGTGGGTGCCGGTGGTCTGTCCAATGCTATGCCCGAGCTGGTCAACGATGCCGGGCGGGGCGGGCGCTTTGAATTGCGCGCCATTCCGAACGACGAGCCGGGCATGTCGCCGATGGAGATCTGGTGCAACGAATCCCAGGAGCGCTATGTGCTGGCGATCCATCCCGAGGAAATGGATCGCTTTGCGGCGATCTGCGAGCGTGAGCGTGCGCCCTTTGCGGTGATCGGCGAGGCCATTGCCGAGCAGCAACTGGTGTTGGGCGATGGGTATTTCGACAACCAGCCCATCGACATGCCGATGGAGGTCCTGCTGGGCAAACCACCGAAGATGTTGCGCGAGGTACAGCACCACCCCTTCCACAAACAGGAACTGGATACGGCAACCATCGACATCCGCGAGGCGGCCTATCGCCTGTTGCACCTGCCCACCGTGGCGGACAAGCGTTTCCTGATCACCATCGGCGATCGCAGTGTCACCGGTCTGGTGGCGCGCGACCAAATGGTCGGTCCCTGGCAGGTGCCGGTGGCCGACTGTGCGGTCACCGCCGCCAGCTATGACAATTATCGTGGTGAGGCGATGGCGATGGGTGAGCGTACCCCGCTGGCGCTGCTGGATCATGCCGCCAGCGCCCGCATGGCGGTGGCCGAATCCTTGACCAATCTGGCTGCTGCACGTATCGATACATTGGAGCGGGTGGTGCTGTCGGCCAACTGGATGGCCCCGGCCGGCCATCCCGGCGAGGATGCCGGTCTCTACGAGGCGGTCAGGGCTGTGGGCATGGAGCTGTGCCCGGCGCTGGGGATCTCGATCCCGGTGGGCAAGGATTCCATGTCGATGAAGACCGTGTGGGAGCAAGATGGCGAGCAGCGCAGTGTTACCGCGCCGCTGTCGCTGGTGATCACCGCCTTTGCCCCGGTGGCCGATGTGCGCGCCACCCTGACCCCGCAGCTGCGCACCGATTGTGGTGATACCGATCTCATCCTGATCGACCTGGGCAAGGGCCGTCAGCGCCTGGGCGGTTCCTGTCTGGCCCAGGTCTATCGCCAGCTTGGCCATCACGCCCCCGACCTGGACGACGTCGCGGCCTTCAAACAGTTCTTTGAGCTCATTCAGCAACTCAACAGCGAACACCGGTTGCTGGCCTACCATGATCGCTCCGACGGCGGCCTGTTCGTGACTCTGGCCGAGATGGCCTTTGCCGGTCATGTGGGTCTGGAGGTGCATCTGGGGGTGCTGGGCGAGAATGCGATTGCCGCCTTGTTCAATGAGGAGCTGGGCGCGGTGATCCAGGTCCGTCACCAGGACACCGAGGAGGTGCTGTCGGCACTGCGCGAGGCGGAGTTGGGGGCCTGTAGCCATGTGATCGCCGAACTCAATGACAGCGATCGCCTGCGCATCCACCACCACGGCCAGCTGGTGCTGGATGAATCCCGTATTGATCTGCAGCGTGCCTGGTCCGAGACCAGTTTCCGCATCCAGCAGCTGCGCGACAATCCGGAATGCGCCCAGGAGGAATTCGATCGCCTGCTGGATGCCGAAGACCCGGGTCTGCACCTGCAGCTGAGCTTTGATATCGACGAGGATGTGGCCGCGCCCTATATCGCTACCGGCAAACGCCCCCGCATGGCGGTGTTGCGCGAACAGGGAGTGAATGGCCAGATCGAAATGGCGGCTGCCTTTGACCGGGCCGGCTTCGAGGCGGTCGACGTACACATGAGCGACATCATCAGCGGTCGCCTCAGCCTGGCTGATTTTCAAGGGCTGGTGGCCTGTGGTGGCTTCTCTTACGGTGATGTGCTCGGTGCAGGGGAGGGCTGGGCCAAGTCGATCCTCTTCAATGCCCGCGCGCGGGATGAGTTTGCCGACTTCTTTGCCCGTCCCGACAGCATCGCGCTGGGGGTGTGCAATGGCTGTCAGATGATGTCCAACCTGCATGATCTGATCCCTGGTACCGAAAACTGGCCGCGTTTTGTGCGCAATCTTTCCGAGCAATTCGAGGCGCGGGTGGCGATGGTCGAGGTGATGAAGTCGCCCTCGCTGTTCCTGCAGGGCATGGCCGGTTCGCGTATGCCGATCGCGGTGGCTCATGGGGAAGGGCGTGCCGAATTTGGCCTGCATCAGGACCCGACCGAGGTATTGCGTAGTCATAGCGTAGCACTGCGCTACGTGGACAATTACGGCGACCCCACCGAGATCTATCCGGCCAATCCCAATGGCTCGCCGCTGGGGATTACCGGGCTGAGTAATCGGGATGGACGGGTGACGATTATGATGCCGCACCCGGAACGGGTGTTCCGCAGCGTGCAGCATTCCTGGCACCCGGATGAGTGGAATGAGGATGGCCCCTGGATGCGCATGTTCCGCAATGCACGGGTGAGCCTGGGATGAGTCAGACCACGCCGCGCGGACTCAGTGATTGGCAGACCATGCTCGCGACGGTACCGGCGCTGCTGCTGCCGGTGTTGCTGGCACTTTGGTTGGCCACACAATGGGGTTGGCGCGACGAGCCGGCTGCATTGTCCAGTGTGAATCTGCTAACGGTGGAGGTGAGTTCCTCCAGGGCGCTGGCAGCCCTGTTTGACGAGCATGACTATCACTGGCCACCGGCCGAGAGGGTACCGGCATTGGCGCTGCGTGCCTTCCCGGCAGATCTGGGCGAGCAGCCGATCAACAAGAAAAAACGTCTGTTCTTTCAAAGCCTGTTGCCCTTGGTGCTGGCCGAGAATGCCCGCCTGCAGGAAAAGCGCGAATGGCTGTTGGGCCTGGATAGCCGCCGACCCCTCTCCGCCGAGGACGCTGAGCAACTGGGAGCCTTGCGGGAACGTTACAAACTGACGGCCACCGACGATGCGGAGCAAGACATTGCGAACTTGCTGCGACATATCGATAAGGTGCCGGTGGCCCTGGTACTGGCCCAGGCGGCCAATGAGAGTGGCTGGGGTAGTTCGCGTTTTGCGCAGCAGGCGAATAATCTGTTTGGCGAATGGACTTGGCGGGCCGAGGAGGGGATCGCCCCGCTGGTGCGCAATGAGGGATCACGCCATTACGTGCGCCGTTTTGACAGCCTGGCCGATTCGGTACGTGCCTACATCTATAACCTCAATGCGGGACATGCCTACGCAGACCTGCGTCGCATGCGTGCCGAGATGCGCGCCCGCGGTGCCGAGCGCTTTGATGCCCTGAGCTTGGCTACCGGCCTGGAGCGCTATTCGGCACGTGGTGAGGAATATGTGGCCGAGATCCAGCAGATGATCCGCGGCAATCGTCTGCAACAGCTGGGCTCACTTGAGCTGGAGCATTGAATTAGCTTTTGTGCTCGCTTAAACACAAAAGCACGCTCTCGCCAAGACGCTGAGGCGTAGAGGAATGTAACAGCCCCCCCCCTCTTGGGATTATTCATGCCGCGGAGATAACGGCTTACTGTCCACAAAGACAATCTTACCGCAGACGACTACGTCCTGTAGTCGTCTGCGCCTCTGCGGTGAGACCTTTTTTAAGGGGCGAGTAGATACAGAGGAATAACGGTAATGGAGCGTGTCCATCAAAGTGCCGTTTGTACCCGGACAAGGGAAGCCCCTATATTGGATACCTCTGCGATAAATGATGTTTAATTCATTTCATCAATCGATATTCAGCCACTGCTGGCTGAACCAGTAGAAGCGGCCATCCCCGGCCGGAGCGGTACAATTGTAGCGGCTGCGCCCGGCAGGAAGTGGACGCGGGTTTTGTACCGTAAGGCTTTTACTCTGTCGTTCCAGCACATCCAGCGGGGTACCATCACCAAGGAAGCAATTGGTCTGACCACTCAGGCCTGGACGGGAAAAATTCAGGCGCAGACTGGGCGGGTTTTGCTCGCCCAGGCGCGGCTCCCAGGGCTGGAAATCATGCAGCGGCATCGGCAGGCTGCGCACCCGCAGGGCAAAGCGTTCCGGACTGGCCCAGCTTTCGGCCATGGCATAGCGTGGTAGTGCCAGACGATCGCTATGGCGTCCCACCACCCCGGAATGTTGACCAAAGGCCATGTAGCCCCGTTCGCTGACGATGTGTGCGACGCTGCGATCGTATTCCCCGTAGGGATAGGCAAACAGCATCGGTGGTTTTACTCCCAGGTGCCGTTCCAGATCCTCCTGGGCGGTGTCGATCTCGTGACGGATACGTGCCTGCCAGGCCTCATGGTCTTCGCCTTCCAGGCGGCGTGGCAGATGTGGATGGCTATGGGTATGGTTGGCGAACTCTACCAGCCCGGATTGCTGCATCTCGCGCATCTGTGCCCAGCTCATCACATCGGCACGCCCCTGATTGCTAGCCTCGGTGCTGACAAACACCGTCATCGGCCAGCCACGCTCGCGCAACAATGGCCAAGCCACCTCGTACACCGAGCGATAGGCATCGTCGACCGTCAATACCACGGTACGGGCAGGGATGGGCTGGTTTTCCCGTAGCGCCTCGGCGAGGCGGCTCAGGGGCCAGATGGTGTAGTCGTGCTCTGCCAGATAGGCAAGATGGGCCTGGAATTGTTCCAGGCGCACACTGGTGGAGGGAAAGCGATCTTCGGCGAAACGGTGATACATCAGTACCACGGCGTGTTCGTCATGCGGATCGGCATGCAGCGGGGGCGCGCTAGCAAGGAGGAGCATCAGCAGGAGAAGGTATTTCATCCGCCCCATTGTAGTGTCTGAGCTACTGGTTTGCATTATTCGTCTGTAGCCGGGATGGGGCCTATGAACAAAAAAAGCCCGCCTCAGACGAGGCGGGCTTTTGGGTGGAGCCGGACAGGGTCGGCGCGTTTTAGCTCCAACTGTCCTTGGTGATGGCCGCATACCAACCACGGGCGTAGTTGGCCTCCTGGGCACGGAACTCCTTGGTGGCATTGGCAGGGCTGACACCACCGGCACCGGCCACGCCCTTGATGCTGCCATCATCGAAACGGTAGACCGCCGCAACACTGATGCCATGGTCTGGAGAGACCAGGCTGTAGCAGGTGTTGGTCAGGGACGGTACAACCGGGTCCTGGCCATCCAGCGCACGCACGATGGCAGCTGCCACCAGTTTGCCCTGGGTATTGGCCGAGTGCCCGGACTTGGGCATGGCACCAGCGATGCTGGAGTCACCGATGACATGGATGTCCGGATGGATGTTGGAGGCAAAGGTCAGCTGGTTGACCGGACACCAGCCAGTGTCATTGGTCAGGCCGCTGACCCGGGCAATGGCACCCGCCTGCTGGCGCGGGATGAAGTTAATCACATCACCCTTGAACTGGTTGATACCGCCGTCGGAATAGACGGTCATCTTGTCGGCATCGACGCGATCAATCTGCCCACCCCTGGTGCTGGGTACCCATTCGATCATGTCGCCGTACAGTTCCTTCCAGCCAGCCATGAACAGGCCCTGCTTGGAGAATTTTTCCTTGTTGTCCAGGATGAGGATCTTGGAGCGGGGCTTATGTTGCTTGAAGTAATGGGCGACCATGCTGGCACGCTCGTAAGGGCCGGGGGGGCAGCGGAAGGGGTTGCCAGGGGCGACCATGATGAAGGTGCCACCGTTGGGCATGGCCTGCAGTTGACGGTGCAGCAGCTCGGTCTGCGGGCCAGCCTGCCAGGCGTGGGGCATCTTGTCTGCGACGGCCTTGCTGTAACCTTCGGCACTGTCTTCACGGAAGTCGATACCGGGTGACATCACCAGCTTGTCATAGGGCAGGGTGCTGCCATTGGACAGGGTTACCATGTTGCGTTCGGGATCGACGCCGGTGACGGTGTCGGCGATCACCTTGATCCCATAGGCGCTCTGCAGCTGGCCATAGGTCTGGGCGATATCGGCCATTTCGGCAATCCCGCCGAGTACCCAGTTGCTGCCGAAGCAGGTGTGGTAGGTGGCCTTGGGTTCGATCAGGGTAACGTTGATGTCATTACCAAAACGCTTGAGGTATTTGGCTGCGGTGGCGCCGCCGGGGCCACCGCCGATTACGACGACATTGCGGCCAAATTGCTTGGTGCTGGTGTCCGGGCTGGTACCACAGGCAGTCAGGGCAGCCGTCGCACTACCGGCACCGACCATTTGAATAAATTTTCTACGGGTAAATTGTGTCATGCTCGTCATCCCCTTACTTAATCTGGCTGAGATACTTGGCAATCATGCCAATCTCTTCATCGGTATAGCCCTTGGCATGGCGGTCCATGACCGTTGCCGCACGGGTGCCGTCACGGAAGGTGCGTAGCTGCATTTCCATGACTTCGGCGGGATAACCGTAGATGCTGGGGATGGAGCCAGGGCTCTTGCCGTCGGTGCCATGACAGGCAAAGCAGGTGCTGGCCAGAACGGCGCTGCGTGAGGCATCGGCGGCGGCCTGAGAACTCATCAGGGCACCTCCAAGCACGATCGCGGCAATCACCGGGATGCGGTGGCTAATTTTCATCTGTGTTGTCTCCTCGGTTTAACTCTACAAACCATTACGTAATGTCACGGTTGCAAGAGTGCATACCCTTTTGTGGATGATTTCGACAAAAAACCATGAGGCGCATGTCTATCCCGGCATGCTGTCGAAACGTAGGCTTGATGACCTATCTTGAGCGGTTCAGCTAGGGTGAGCGATTAACTCTCACATGCGACGAACCATTGTTGTGTCTCTGTCGCATACCGTACCGTAGTGCACAGGTATTACCCAAGGTAATGCGCATACACTGGTCGTAGTTATAGCACAAGATTTTTGTTATGGAAATGTTGCGCGAGGGGG
>JACUTZ010000234.1 GCA_014859545.1 Gammaproteobacteria bacterium | reverse complement strand
CCCCCTAACCCCCTGCCGTCATTCCCCGTGCAGATCCCCCCGCAATGCCGCTTCGTCAAAGCCGCAGCCCAACTGTTCGACGATCAGGCGCAGGTCGTTTTCCGCATTGCCCAGGCAAGAGGTGGCGCCGGGCGAGGGGGTCATGTTGAAGATCAGGCCATTGCCGGGGGCGATGCGGGCCTCGCCCAGGTGCAGCTTGCGCTGTTCCTTGTCGATCAGCACCGGGCGGATCCCGCCGATGCCCCCGGCAAAACTGAGATCCTCCAGGCGCAGGCCCGGCACGATCTTGCGCGCATCCTTGAGGAACAGCCGACGACGCAGCACCGGCACCTCGAACAGCATGTTCTTGAATAGATAGTTGCGGATGGTCTTCTGCTTGAGCAGGTCGAACATCACCCGCGCCACCTGCATGTCCGGGCGCAGCACCTGCAGGTATTCGGGGAAGCTGGAGAGTTGGTGGCGCTCCAGCAGCGGCAGCGCCAGCGCGGTAGGCCCGAAGCGGGTCTTGCCCGGTTCGAGGATATCCGGGTCGCCGTGGATCGCAGCAAAGGGCAGCAACGGGTTTTGCACCGTATAGACCTTGCCGTTGAGCACCTGCGGGGTGTAGTAAAAGCTGCCGGCGATCGGCAGGCAGGAATACTCTCGGCCATAGCCCATGCGCTGTGCATAGAGCAGGCTGTGGCCGCCGGCACTCACCACCACGAAGCGGGCGTGGATCTCGCCCTGGTTGGTGACGAGCTTGTAGCCCTCGCCTGCAGCGTCGATGGACTTGAGCTGGCAGCCCCGCTGCAGCGAGACCCGTTCGCCGCCGTATTGCTGGGCCTGATCGGCAAAGGAGATCGCCAGGGCACTGAAATTGGCGGTGCTGATCTCATCCTGGCTGCCCAGTGCGACGATCTCCTCCTCGCGCCCCTCGGTCAGCGCCGGTTCCACCGCGGCGATGTCCTGGCTCTCCATCAGGCGCATCGCTGGGAAATGGGGCGAGAAGGTCTCAAAACGCCCACGCAGTTCGGCGCATTCGCGCTCCCCTACCCCCAGCACCATCTTGGGATAGCGAAACAGCAGCTGGTCCTTGTTGTGCTGGGCCTGGGCATAGCGCACCAGCATCTGCGCGGTCTTCTGAACCTGCAGGGCCTTGTCCAGGGTGTAATTGGTCTCGATATCGCCGCAGTGCAGGGTCTGGCTGTTGTTGCGCCCATGGGTGTTGACCTGACCGATCTTCGGGTATTTCTCCAGCAGGGCGATCTTGCCCAGATTGGTATAGCACGCCAGCAGATAGAGCAGGGCAGTGCCGGAGATCCCGCCGCCGACAATGGCGACATCCACATGTTTGCTGTTCATCGAGAGCTTCCTGAAGAAGAGGGAGAGAACCGGGAGAAAGTTTATCAGAAATCCCTAACGTAGTCTCAGAGTGGTTTTGGCGCAGGCGCGGCAGTGCGCAGAGCGTTACAGCCTTGGATGTAGGGATAATCTTAATAGTATGTAAGGATGGGCTTAATTCGGTCGTATATCCTTGGAGGGCATGGACAATGATGGTTTATAGGCCACTCGCCTAATCGCCCCAAGGAATT
>JACUTZ010000087.1 GCA_014859545.1 Gammaproteobacteria bacterium | reverse complement strand
CCCTACGAGTAAGCGATGATTTTTCAGCGGATCTGGCTTAAGAACTAACTTATGATGTGCCGCTAGATGTGCCCGGCAGCGAGGAGGCGATCGGAAGAAGCCCAGGCAGCAGGGATCGCCGACAATCATCCATAATAGTCAAACGGAATGGGCCAGCAAGGCCGCACCATAGGCCGCCTGCTGCTGCGCAGCGACGCTGACCGGTACGCCCAACGCTTGCTCACGAATCCGGCACCAGGCCGGGTTGCTGGCCCCACCACCAATACTGATCACCCGGCTGGGCCAAGGCGTACCCAGCTCGGCCAGGCGCTGGTAGGCCTGGGCCTCGATCGCCGCCATCCCCTCCAGCATGCCCTGAAAGAAACGCAGTTCTTCGTTTGGACGCGGGCTCAGCCGTGGTGCCAGTTCCGGGTCATTGACGGGAAAGCGTTCGCCCGGCTGTAACAGTGGCAGGTAGTTCAGGCCGGTGGACTGTTCAGGCTGGAGCAGCGGTGTCATTGCTGCCATCTGGACATCACTAAAATAATGGCGCAATACCGCACCACCGCTATTCGAACCGCCACCCACCAGCCAGCGGCCCCGGTAGGGCTGGCTGTAGACGCCAAATTCGGGGGCAAAGATGGGCTGTTCGCTGATCACCTTCATCACCAGGGTGGAGCCCAGCGAGGTGATCGCCTCGCCTGGCTCGCTGGCCCCGCTGGCGATCACCGCGGCGGTGCTATCGGTGGTACCGGCAATGATCGCCACCTCATTGGCAATCCCCCAGTCCTGGGCCAGTGAAGCCTGTAAGCGGCCGATGTGACTGCCCGGCTCGTACACCTTCGGCAGGCAGGGATCTGGCAGCAAGGCATCCAGCCATGTTGGCCAGCCATGGCCAATCGGGTCATAGCCCAGTTTGAGGGCATTATTGCTGTCGCAAAGCCCAAAATCACCGCTCAGCATGCCACTCAACCAGTCGGCCTGGCTGTGTACCCGAAACGGCGGGGCAGGGGGGCGGTGTTTGAGCAGCCAGAGCAATTTGCTCAGGCCCGAGCCGGCCCCGTGGGCCGCGCTGTCGAGCGGGGCCAGTCTGGCCAGCAGCGCGGCCTCGTCACTGGCGCGCCGGTCGTCATACATCAGTGCCGGGCCAAGCGGCCTGCCCTGATCATCGGCCAGCAACACCGTACCCGAGGTGCCGTCCAGGGCGATCGCCCTCAGTTGGTAGGCAGGGATTTGCTGGAGCAGGGCGGGGATGAGTGTCTGCAGGGCCTGCCACCAGGCCTGCGGGTCCTGTTCCGAGACAGCACCATCACCTCGGCTGGGGGGCAGCGGCAGGGCCTGTTCGGCCAGGATCGCCCCCTGGGCATCGATCAGCACCCCACGGCAGCCGGAGGTACCAAAGTCGACACCAAGGAAGCTGTGTGATTCGGCTGGCATATTATCGTGACTCGTTATGATAACTTGTCCCCGGGCCGGGGCGAGGAAGCAATCTTCTTGTCCCTTGTCCCTAGCCCCTAGCCCCTAGCCCCTAGCCCCCCCCCTGTTACGGCAACAGCACCGGCTGTGGCGGGTTCCAGTCGGCGGCGCGGTGTTCCACCACCACGGTGGTGTAGATCCCGCCGCGCACATTGAACTTGCCGGTGACGCGCATGAAGCGCGGCTGGCAGGCGGCGACGAAGTCGTTGAGCATGGTATTGGTCACCTTCTCGTGGAAGGCACCTTCCTCGCGATAGGACCACATGTACATTTTCAAGGACTTAAGTTCGATGCACTGCTGGTCGGGCACATAGTCGATGTGAATGGTGGCAAAGTCCGGCTGACCGGTCTTGGGACACAGACAGGTAAACTCGGGGATGTCGATGCGGATGGTGTAATCGCGCTCGGGCATCGGATTGTCGAAGGTCTCAAGTTCCTTGGAGGGCTGGCTAGGCATATTCGGTCTTTCATGGTAGTTTTGTCGGCCCGGAATTGTAGCCCAGCGCATGGCCGCGGGCCAAGGAAATGAGGCGGATTTCGCCCCTTAAAGTTTATTTTTTTTCCAAGGACACAGATTCAGCCAATGCGCCTAAGCAAGATAAAACTCGCCGGATTCAAGTCCTTTGTGGACCCGACCACCATCCCGTTTCCCACCAACCTGACCGGGATCATCGGCCCCAATGGCTGTGGCAAGTCCAATACCATCGACGCGGTACGCTGGGTGATGGGGGAGAGCTCGGCCAAGAATCTGCGCGGCGATTCGATGACCGATGTGATCTTCAATGGCTCCACCTCGCGCAAGCCGGTGGGCCAGGCTTCCATCGAGCTGCTGTTCGACAATAGCGACGGCACCCTGGGTGGCCAGTATGCCCAGTACGCCGAGATCTCCATCAAGCGCACCGTCACCCGTGACGGGCAGTCGCTCTATCATCTGAATGGCACCCGCTGTCGCCGCCGCGACATCACCGACATCTTCCTGGGCACAGGGCTTGGACCACGCAGCTATGCGATCATCGAGCAGGGCACCATCTCGCGTCTGATCGAGGCCCGTCCGGAAGAGCTGCGGGTATTCCTTGAAGAGGCCGCCGGGATCTCTAAATACAAGGAACGCCGCCGCGAAACCGAGACCCGGATGCGCCACACCCGCGATAATCTCGATCGCCTCAACGACTTGCGCGAGGAACTGGACAAGCAGCTCTCCCACCTGCAACGCCAGGCAGCCACCGCCGAGCGTTACAAGGAACTCAAGCAGGAAGAGCGTGCCCTCAAGGGCCAACTGCAGGCGCTGCGCTGGCGTCAGCAAGACCACGATGCGCGCCAGCAGGAGGGGAAGATCCACGAGCAGGAAACCGCCCTGGAGGCGCAGATCGCCCGCCAACGCAGTGCCGAGGCCAGTATCGAAGGCCATCGTGAGGCCCATGTGGAGGCCAGCGATCACTTTAATACCATTCAAAGCACGTACTACGGCATTGGTGCCGACATCGCCCGCCTGGAACAGACCATCCAGCACGAGCGCGAGCGTTACAACCAGCAACGCCAGGACCTGGAACAGATCGAGCGCGCCTGGAACGAGGCCCAGGCCCACCAGGACAGCGATCATCGCCGCATCGAATCCCTGCAGGAATCCCTGCTGGAGCTGGAACCGGCCGAGGACGAGGCACGGGTGGCCGAGGAGATCGCCGCCGCGGCCCTGGTCGAGGCCGAGCAGGGCATGCAGGACTGGCAGCAAAGCTGGGACAGCTTCAATCAGGAGGCCCATGTTCCCTCCCAAACCGCCCAGGTGGAGCGTGCCCGTATCCAGCAGCTGGAACAGCAAGGCCTGCAACTGCAGCAGCGCCAGCGGCGCATGGAAGAGGAGCAGGGCAGCCTCGATACCGCACACCTGGACGAAGAACTGGCCCTGCTGGGCGAACAACTGGCCGAAAGCGAGTTGCAGGAAGCCAGTCTGCAGGAGGCCCTGGATGCCAGCCTGGGCCAGATCGCCCAGCAGCGTGAGCAAAACAATCAGGACAACCACGCCCTGGATCAGGTGCGCAGCCAGTTGCAGGCCCAGCGTGGTCGACATGCCTCGCTGGAGGCCCTGCAGCAGGCGGCACTGGGCAGGGGCAAGGGCGCGGTCAGCGACTGGCTCGCCAGCCAGGGCCTGGCCGAGGCGCGTCGCCTGGCCCAGGGCATTAGCGTGGAAGCCGAATGGGAGCGGGCGCTGGAATGCGTGTTGGGTGATTATCTGGAGGCCATCTGCATCGCCGGCATCGATCCCCTGCTGGGTGCCCTGGGCAGCCTGGAGCAGGGCAGTCTCACCCTGTTCGATACCCAGGTCGCGGCGGCCAATGCCGCTGTCGGCAAGGATCTGTTGCTCTCGCGGGTCCAGGCCGAATGGCCGCTGGATGGCATCCTGGACGGGATCTACCTGGCCGAGGACCTGCCGGCGGCACTGGCGCTGCGTGCCGGTTTGGGCAACCATGAATCGGTGATCACCAAGGACGGGATCTGGTTGGGCCGCCACTGGTTACGGGTGGTGCGTGATGCGGATGAGCATGCCGGGGTCCTGCATCGCGAGCAGGAACTGCGCCAGCTGGCCCAATCCATTGCGGAGCTGGAAGAACAGGCCGAAACCATCCTCGCCCGCCTGGAAGCGGGTCGCCTGCAATTGCGCGATCAGGAAGCGCAGCGCGAGCGCCAGCAGGGCGAACTCAACAGTGCCCATCGTCGTCATGCGGAGCTCAAATCCCAGCTCAGCGGCCGCCAGGCCCGCCTGGAACAGCTGAGCGCCCGGCGTGAGCGCCTGCAGGCCGAACATGCCGAACTGCAACAGCAAAGTCACGGCATCGAGGCCCAAATGGAAACGGCCCGCCAAAGTCTGCATGCCGCGCTGGAACAGATGGCGATCTTTGCCCAGCAACGTGAACAACTGAGCGCCCGCCGTGAGGCCCTGCGCGACACCCTGGAACAGTCCCGTCAACAGGCCCGCCAGGCCCGTGACCATGCCCAGGAACTGACCGTGCGTCTGCGTACCCTGCGCACCGAGCTGGACAGCACCCGTCAGGGTCTGGAACGGATGAATCAGCAACTGGGTCAGCTGGCCGAACGACGTGAAGAACTGCACCTGGCGCTGGCCGAGGGCGATGCCCCGATCAAGCTGCGCAGCGCCGAGCTGGAAGAACTGCTGGAAAAACGCATGCTGGTGGAAAATCGCCTCGGCGAGGCGCGCCGCCAACAGGGCGACATCGAGCATGCAATCCGCGAGCTGGAGATGGCGCGCAACAAGGCCGAACAACAGGCCCAGAGCATTCGCAGTGGCCTGGAGTCGCTGCGCATCGCCGCCCAGGAACTCAAGACCCGTCGCCAGAGCCTGCAGGAGCGCGTCGCCGAGGCCGGATTTACTCTGGAAGAATTATTACAGAACCTGCCCGAGGACAGTGATCCGGCCCAGTGGGAACGCGATCTGGAAACGGTGACCCAGCGTATTGCCCGCCTGGGGCCGATCAACCTGGCCGCCATCGACGAATTCGAGCAACAGTCCGAGCGCAAGAAATACCTGGACGAGCAGAACGCCGACCTGATGGAGTCGTTGGAGACCCTGGAAAATGCGATCCGCAAGATCGACCGCGAGACCCGCACCCGCTTCAAGGAAACCTTCGACAAGGTCAACACCGGCCTGCAGGAAAAATTTCCGCTGCTGTTCGGTGGCGGCCATGCCTATCTGGAGCTGACCGGCGACGACCTGCTGGATACCGGGGTGACCGTGATGGCCCGTCCGCCCGGCAAGCGCAATTCCACCATCCACCTGCTTTCCGGTGGTGAAAAGGCCCTTACCGCCGTGGCGATGGTGTTCTCCATCTTCGAGCTGAATCCCTCGCCCTTCTGTATGCTCGACGAGGTGGATGCCCCGCTGGACGAGGCCAACGTGGGCCGTTTCTGTCGTCTGGTCAAGGCCATGTCGGAACGGGTACAGTTCATCTTCATCACCCACAACAAGGCGACCATGGAGCTGGCCACCACCCTGACCGGGGTGACCATGCACGAGCCGGGCGTTTCGCGTATCGTAGCGGTAGACGTGGACGAAGCGGTACAGCTGGCCGCCGTGTGAGGAATTATGGATATCTTGCGAACCATCTTGATTATCGTCGGGATCCTGCTGATCGCCGGGATCTACCTGGCCGAGCCGCTCAAGCAGCGCTGGCAGCAATACCGGCAGCAGAACAGCAAACCCATTGACGATCGCTATGCGGATCTGGACAGCGACGAGGCCCTGGGCCTGGACAAGCGTACCAGCCACGATGCACTGCCCGAAGAATGGGTGGGCGAGGCCTATTTTGTGCGTCGCGACGAGGCCCTGCCCAGCGATGAGCTGGACGAACTCAAGGGTATGGGGCGCGCCCAGGATGCTGATACCGCCGATGTACACCTGAACACCGGCGAGGACGAACAGCCGACCCCGCCAAACAAACCTGCCGAGCCGTCCCAGCCAGAGCAGGTCATCGTGATGACCGTGATGGCCCCGCAGGGCAAACTGCTGCGCGGTACCCTGCTGCTCAAGGCCCTGCAGGATGCCGGTCTCAGGCATGGTGAGATGAAGATCTTCCACTACACCCCGGACGGCCAGCGCCAGTCCCTGTTCAGCGTCGCCAACATCCTTGAGCCGGGGCATTTCGACATGTCCGAAATGGTACAGATGGAAACCCCCGGCATCGCCCTGTTCATGCAACTGCCTGCCACGATTGCCGGGGATCAGGCCTGGACCCAGCTGCGCAACCGTGCCGAACAGCTGGCCGAGGCCCTGCACGCCACGCTTTGCGATGCCCAGCGCCGCCCGCTGGACGAGGAAGGTCTGTTGCTGTTGCAGCACCAGGCCGAGCGTTTCAAGGCGGTTTAAGCATGTATAAAATTTAGCGCGCTGCTGAACTTGGCTGGTCGTTTTCCCGTCCTTAGAGAATGGGTGGCCACCCCGCTGGCTAGATTATGATTGGTGATAGAACCTTATCTAGTTATCATATATGATAACATGTAGGTTGATATGGTTTGGGTGATCCATTTCTATGCGGGTACCGAAGAGGCCATATTGGCAATGCCCCCTAAACTCCAGGCCAGGACGATTAGATTGCTGGAGTTAATGGAGCAGCATGGTGCCAATCTTGGCACACCTCATACCGAAGCGATGGGTGATGGCTTGTTTGAGCTTCGAGCCAAGGCACCAGAGGGCATTGCACGGGCGCTCTACTGTTATCAAAAGGGCAAGAACATCGTCATCTTGCACGCATTTGTCAAAAAGTCACAAAAAACGCCCCGTAAAGAGTTGGCCTTAGCCAGGGTCAGAATGAGGGAGGTGCTTGGTCATGAATCATCTAGCCAAACTAAAAACACGCGCATTACAAAACACTGACGTCAGACAGGAATATCATGTCCTGCAAGAGGAGTTTGAACTGATCGATGCCTTGTTGTCGATGCGCCGCGCGGCAGGGCTGACGCAAGAAGAGCTCGCCCAGCGCATGGGTACAAAAAAGAGCAATATTTCCCGTCTTGAAAAGGGTGGTAGTAATCCCAGTTGGCAGACTTTACAACGTTATGCCAAGGCCTGTGGTTTTCATATATCGATGGACTTTCGTGCAGACAATACGCCCCGACATGAGCTTCGTTCCTGAATCAGTCCAACATCGTGCTGCCGAGCTACGCGAACAGCTGGCCTATCACAATCATTGCTATTACGTGCTCGATGATCCGGCGATCCCCGATGTCGAGTTCGATCGCCTGTTCGCCGAACTGCAGCAGCTGGAGCAGCAATACCCCGATCTGATTACCCCGGACTCGCCCACCCAGCGTGTCGGTGGCGCGCCGTTGTCCGGCTTTGCCGAGGTGGCGCACAGCATCCCGATGCTTTCCCTGGGCAATGCCTTTAGCGAGGAAGAACTGAACGATTTTGATCGGCGGGTGCGCCAGGGTCTGGCGGTCGAACAGGTACGGTATTGCGCCGAGCCCAAGCTGGATGGTCTGGCGATCAGCCTGCGTTATGAAGACGGCCTGCTGGTACGTGCCGCCACCCGTGGCGATGGCGCCACCGGTGAGGATGTCACCGCCAATGTGCGCACCATCGCAGCGGTGCCGCTGCGCCTGTATGGCGAGGCCTGGCCACGGGTGCTGGAAGTGCGCGGCGAGGTCTATATGCCGCGCCAAGGTTTTGAGCAGCTCAATGCCCGCCAGCGCGAGCTGGGTGCCAAGCCCTTCGCCAATCCGCGCAATGCCGCCGCCGGTTCACTGCGTCAACTCGACCCGCGCATCACCGCGACCCGACCACTGAGCATGTACTGCTACGGAGTAGGGCTGGTCGAGGGCATGGACCTGCCCGACAGTCATCACGCGATGTTGCAGCGCCTGCGTGACTGGGGACTGCGGATCAGCCCGGAGGTGCAGCTGGTGGACGGGGCGGCCGGCTGTCTGGACTATTACCAGATGATCGGCGCGCGCCGTGACAGTCTGCCCTATGACATCGACGGGGTGGTCTACAAGGTCGACAATCTCGCCCAGCAACAGCAGCTGGGCTTTGTTTCGCGTGCCCCACGCTGGGCCATTGCGCACAAGTTTCCTGCCCAGGAAGAGATGACCGTGATCGAGGAGATCGAATGGCAGGTGGGACGCACCGGCGCACTCACCCCGGTGGCCCGGCTACGCCCGGTGTCGGTCGGCGGGGTCACGGTGAGCAATGCCACCCTGCACAACATCGATGAGATCCATCGCAAGAATGTACACCAGGGTGACACAGTAATCGTCCGCCGTGCCGGTGATGTGATCCCCGAGGTGGTCGGGGTGGTGCCGGAACGTCGGCCAGCCAATGCACCCGTGCCGCAGCTCCCCAGTCATTGCCCGGTTTGTGATGCGGATGTGTTGCGCGCCGAGGGCGAGAGTGTGGCCCGTTGCAGTGGCGGTCTGTATTGCCCGGCGCAACGCAAGGAAGCGCTCAAGCACTTTGTCTCGCGCAAGGCCATGGATATCGATGGCCTGGGCGATAAATTGATCGAGCAACTGGTCGATAGCGATCTGATCCACGACCCCGCCGACATTTATCGCCTGCGTGCTGAGGACCTGCTTGGCCTGGAGCGCATGGGCGAAAAATCGGTGCAAAACCTGCTGGCCGCGATTGAACAAAGCAAACAAACCAGCTTGCCGCGCTTTTTGTTTGCGCTGGGAATACGCGAGGTAGGCGAGGCCACCGCCGCCACCCTGGCGCGACACTTTGGCAGCCTGGAGAGTCTCGAACAGGCCAGTGAGGAAGCATTGCTGGCCGTGGCCGATGTGGGGCCGATCGTGGCCAATCATATTCACGGTTTTTTTGCCCAGGCCCACAATCGCGAGGTGATCGAACGTCTGCGCACCCATGGGGTGCACTGGCCGGATATCGCCATCGTCCCGCAACAGGAACTGCCACTGGCCGGGCAGACCTTTGTCCTCACCGGCAGCCTGGCCAACATGAGCCGCGACCAGGCCAAGGCGGCACTCGAGGCCATGGGTGCCAAGGTCGCCGGCAGTGTCTCGAAAAAAACCACGGTGGTGGTGGCCGGCGAGGCCGCCGGTTCCAAACTGGAAAAGGCCGAGGCGCTGGGGATTACAGTGTGGGACGAGGCGCAACTGCAACGATTGCTCGCTGGTGAATGAAAAGCACTCACCGCAGAGATCGCCGAGTACGCAGAGAAGGCGTGTGTGGGAGGGGGCGGATTTGAAACCTGCGATCCAGCCGTTCCTGGAAATTGCGCTTGGTTTTGTGGGAGCGGCTCTGCCGCGAACGGGCGGGATGGATTTTGCCATCGCGGCCCAGCCGCTCCTACACGAGTCGGTGGGTTTGTAGGAGCGGCTCTGCCGCGAACGGACGGGGCAGGTTTAGCCATCAAGGCCCAGCCGCTCCTACAAGGGTCGGTGGGTTTGGTCGGTGCGGTTCCTGCGTCACCGGCACCCTACGGAACACGGCCCCGTAGCAGGTGTCTTT
>JACUTZ010000086.1 GCA_014859545.1 Gammaproteobacteria bacterium | reverse complement strand
TTTAGCCGGTACTCCAGCCACGCGGGCGTTTCATCCCGGCGATCTTGCAGGCCTGCTGCACATAGCCATAGGGGAAGAGCTGAAACAGGTGGTTGCGCGCCGCGCGCCCATGGCCCATCTGCTCGGCCATGAACTTGATGGTAAAGCGGGCGTCGGCGGCGACTTGGTGGGCCTCGTAGTAATCCCGCATGAAGCGCAATACCTGCCAGTGTTCGTCCTGGAGGTTTAGATTTTCGCCGTCGGCCAGTTGTTCGGCGATGGCTTCGTCCCAGTCCTCGGGATTGACCAGGTAGCCTTCGGTATCGGTCTCCACACTCAGGGTGCCAAGGGACATGGCAGGACTCCTCTTGCCGCTTTCATTGCTGTGTTGACATCAGCTGACGGCACAGACAATTTTCCTCGTCTTCATCACACACCGTGCCATGCAGGTGGCAGGGCACCGGCTGGTGGCTGTGATGCAGGGCCAGGGTATAGATGCGGACCAGGTCTTCCTCGCTGACATCGATAAACGCATTCAGCTGCGAGATGGCGTAGACCAGATCCTGGTGGGAAAGCGGTGATGTTGCCTGGGCAGATGCGCTCGCCGTCGGTGCTTTATCGTCCATGACGACGGGTAGGCTCAAGCCCCGTGGGTAGCGTCGCCAGGCAAAGGGCAGATTGAGCAACACCGCGACGACCAGGATCACCAGGGCATTGAACAGTACCGGACTGAGCAGGAAGGTATAGCCCAGCTGCTGGATGCTCTCACCACCGAGGACCGCCACCAGGGCAGTGGCCCCGCCGGGTGGGTGCAGGCAGCGCAGATAGTGCATTGCCCCGATACTCAGGCCGACCGCCAGTGCGGCGGCGAGGTAGATATCGGCGATGTGGATCGCGCAGCTGACCCCGATGAAGGCTGAGATCAGATGCCCACCCAGTAGTGGCCAGGGCTGGGAAAGCGCGCCGTGGGGGACCGCAAACAGTAGTACCGCGCTGGCACCCATTGAGGCGATCAGCATCACCGCCCCCTGCTGATCCAGTACCGAGCTGCTGACCCACAAGACTGCCAGAATGCCGATAAAGCCGCCCAAGGCCGAGATCGCCTTTTCGCGATGACTGGCCTGGTTGAGGCTGTGCGACCACAGGCGCTGATACCAGCTGTTTGTGGATTCGCTGTGTGGTGATGGTGACATGCATGCTTACCAGGATAGTGCTTCGATGGATATAAGCTAGTGCCCGGCTATGTATTTGACAAACGATATTATTTTGTTGTTTATATCGAATAATTCGATAGTAGCTAAGGGCAGCCCATGGATACCGAGTTTGCACGTACCTTTTTGGCGGTGGTGGCGGCGGGAAACTTCGTCGGCGCGGCTGAGCGCCTGCACATCACCCAGTCCACCGTCAGTGCCCGCATCCAGACCCTTGAGCGCCAGCTCGGGACCCGCCTGCTGCGCCGGGGGCGGGGCGGGGCGGAGCTGACCCCGGCGGGCAAGCGTTTTATGCGCCACGCCAAGAACCTGGTGCGCACCATCGAGCAGGCGCGCCACGACGTAGGCCTGCCTGCCGGCTACCGTGGCAGCCTGACCCTGCGTGGGCGCATCGCCCTGTGGGATGGCTTCCTCCCCCAGTGGACAGACTGGATGCGTACCAGCATGCCGGATATCTCGCTGCGTCTGGAGATCGGCTTCGAGGAGGACATCATGCAGGGGCTGGTGCAGGGCAGCGTCGACATCGGCCTGATGTATACCCCGGAAAACCGTCCCGGCCTGGGGATCGAGTACCTGTTTGATGAATCGCTGCTACTGGTCAGTACCACACCGGATCATCAGTGGTGGAACGAGCGTTATGTGCATATCGGTTGGGGACCGGAGTTTGAAGCCCAGTTCACCACCAGCTATCCGGACCTGCCTCCACCGGCGCTGGTGGCCAATGTGGGTTGGCTGGGGATCCAGCAGATGCTGCACAGTGGTGGTGCCGGCTATTTTCCTCACCGCCTGACCCGCGAGATGGTGGCCGAAGGCCGCCTGTGGCGGGTCCCGGACAGCCCGGTGTTTTCATTGCCAGTCTACCTGGTCTATCCCCAGGATCGGGAGGATGAAAGCCTGCAACAGGCCTTGCGCGGACTACGTGAGCTGGGCGAAAGGGAGCGCGAGAGCTAGGATTTTGAATCGGCGGTGGCGATGGCATCCAGTGTCCTGGACGAAAGCAGCTGTTGTGCTGCTTCAAATAATTCCCGTTCCTCAAAGCGAATATGCTGTGCCAACATCTGGCCAAATTCCCTCAGGCTTGCCGCGCTGTGATCCGTCGCCTCGAGCAGCTCGCGCAGCGCAGCGTGTTCCTGATGCAGACGCTGGACAAGTTGTATTTCACCGACATCAAGCAGGGCTGGTGCCAGATACCGCTCCTCGATCTGGAAATGGGGTTCCAGCTCATCGGCAAAACGCTGGACCACCTCGGCCCAGATCGCATCTACGGAAAGCCCGTCTTTCCCATCCGCCGCTTTTTTTGCCCTGAGGGCCAACACCAGCCCCTGGTGATGGTCATCCGAGAGCTGGCGTAAAGCGGCTACCCGCTTCATCACCGGCGCTCCTGCATCACCCGCTCCACCGTGTCGACGATGGCCTGGGTCTGCGGGTCGATCTCGATATTGATACGATCGCCGATCTTGCGTGTGCCGATATTGGTACGCGCCAGGGTCTCAGGGATCAGATTCACGCAGAAGCGATCGATGTCGACCTCACCGATGGTCAGGCTGATGCCGTCGATACCGATATAACCCTTGGCAAAGACATACTTGCGCCAGGCCGGATCGAGGGCAAACCATAGCTGGAGATTGTTTTCACTGGGCAGGACATCAACCAGTTGGCTGGTACCGATGATGTGCCCGGACATGGCATGCCCGCCGATCTCATCACCAAAGCGTGCGGCCCGCTCCAGATTGACACGATCCCCAAGCTGGAGCGCACCGAGGTTGGTCAGGCGCAGGGTTTCCCGCATCAAATCGAAACTGACCAGATCGCCGTTGATATGGGTCACTGTCAGGCAACAGCCGTTATGGGCCACCGAGGCGCCAATGGCCAGACCTTCGAGCAGCTCAGGCGGCAGGCGCAGGCTGTGGCGACGAAAATCGATCTTTTCCTCGATGGCGATAAGCTCGGCGGTGCCCTGTACGATTCCGGTAAACATTAGCCCAATCCAAAAAATTGTTTGATTGTGTCTACTCACCCATTTGTTCAGACCATTGCTTGGTGGATGCGCTCCGCTTATCCACCCTACGATGATGCATGGGGCGAGTCATTACGTTTGATTTTATCCAGTAGCTCATCGCTATGCTTGTCCAGCATTCGTTGACGGCTGATAGTATCCAGATCCTGGCGCGCATGTTCCAGGGCAATCTGTCATTCTACCATGATACGGGAGATCGCTTCGGCCATGGCCGGTCGTGCCTGCATCAAATCCTCAATGGCGCTTTTATCCAGTCGGTAACACTCCACCCGCCCGGTAATGCCGTTGATCGCGATCCAGTCGTCCTTGTCGATGGAGTTATCCATCTGCAGGGCGATGCCGCCGAGGATATTGCCCAGGGTTTCCTGCATGGAAAAGGCCAATACCGCAGTGACACTGCCGAGCTAGCGACCAGGCTGGTCAGTTCCACGTCGGACTCATGCAGGCGGTACATGCCCCAGAACAGATAGGCAGCGATTACCAGTAGGTCTTCGAGGATGCTGGGCGGGGCCAGGCGCAGGCGCGGCAGGAACACATGAAACACAAACAGTCCGTCCAGGCGGATTACTGCCAGCCCTCAGCGACCACGAACATTTCACCCAGGGTGCTGCCCGCACTATGTCCGGCAAGTAGCATCGCGGCCGCGAGCAATTGACCGAGCAGGATAAAGATGAAAAACGCACCAGGGTGTTGAGCAGGGTCTGACGCTGACTGGTGATGCGCAACATTGGCAGTGCAAGCAAGACAATCAGCAGCAACAACCAGCCCAGGCCATCGTGCAGACCGTGTGCCAGCCAGGTTTGCCAGACGGGGGTGGTTGCCGTGTCCATGGCATTCGCCTACTGCCGAGGGATTGTCTGAAAGGGTATGCCTGGCCAGGACTTAGTACAAGTGAGAAATGCGTTTTGTTCCACAAGTGGATTTGCTATGTTGCCCGCACCAGGGGGAGCGCCATGTCCAATATCATCAATATGCATATCCACGAAATGAGCAGCCAGTTTCTGCAGGCAGAATCCTATGTGATTGCGGCGGTGGCCTGGCTGCGTCTGGCGGTGGAAACCATGGGGGCGATCGTTATCGCCATCGGTATCGTGATGGCGGCGATCGGTTTTGCCAAGGTGATGATCGGGAATAATGGCGAAAGCTTTCGCTCGGTCCGCCTGACTCTGGCCCGTTACCTGGCTTTGGCGCTGGAGTTCCAGCTGGGGGCTGATATCCTCTCGACCGCGATCGCCCCCAGTTGGGATCAGATTGGCAAGCTGGGTGCGATAGCGATAATTCGTACCGCGTTGAATTATTTCCTGATGCACGAAATGGCGATGTCCAAACAGGAGCAGGAAAAAGAGGCGCATGGTGAGGCGGATAGACCTCGCTAGTCGGTATCGCTAATGGCGAAAGCGCGACACCACCCCTTGCAGCTGTTGGGCCAGTTTCTGTAGTGCTTCACTGGATGTGGCCAGGGACTCAACACCGTTGGCAGTCGCGGAGGCGTCGGCGCTGATGCTGGTCACATTCTGGTTGACCTTGTCGGTGACCCTTAGCTGATCCCGCGCGGCACTGGCGATCTCACCGGTGCTGAGGACGATCCCGGTAACGGCGCTGGCAATCTGCTTGAGTGCCGCATCGGTCTGACGGGCCTGATCGACACTCTTCTGGGCCTGGCTGCGGCCGGTGCTCATCAGGCTGACGGTTTTGTGTGCGTCGGCCTGCAGCAGTTCGATGATCTGCTGGATCTCGTGGGTGGACTGCTGCGTGCGGGTGGCCAGGGTGCGGACCTCATCGGCGACCACCGCAAAGCCGCGTCCGGCCTCGCCGGCACGGGCGGCCTCGATCGCCGCATTCAGTGCCAGTAGGTTGGTCTGATCGGCAATGCCACGGATCACATCCAGTACCATGCCAATGTTTTGGCTTTGTTGCTCGAGTTGTTGCAGTGCCTCGGCGGCCTGATCCACATCCTTGGCCAGGGCAAAGATCGCCTCAATGGTATGACCGATGATCTGCTGACCGTGCCGTGCCTCTTGGTCAGCACTACTGGCGGCGGTGGCGGCTTCCTCGGCCCGTTGGCTGACGTTTTCCACCATCCGCATCATCTCTTCCAGGGCCAGGGCGGCCTGCTCGGTCATTTGCTGTTGGTGGTGTACTCGCTGCCGGGCATCCTGGCTGTTGGCAGTGAGTTCAGCGGAAGCGCTGTCCAATTGCTGGGTGGAGGCGCTGATCTGGCTGAGCATGTGACGCAGGTTGGCGGTCATGCGATTGACGCTGGCGACGATCTCGCCGATTACATCGTGACTGACCAGGGTGCATTCATGGGAGATGTCGTTTTCACTGACCGCATGGGCCACATCGGCGATGCGGCGCATCTTGTTCATCAATACCATGCTGACCAGCAGGTAATTGGCAAAACCGATGGAGGTCCCGGCGATGATGCAGCCGAGGATGAACCAGTTACGCATGCCCTCCTTCCACTCCACAAAGAACTGGGCATAGACCGGAAAGATCAGCCCCATTGCCAAACCCAGGGCAAGAAAGGCGTAGAGCAGATTGCGCAGGATGCTGGTCTTCATGACATTTCCTTAGTGGATGGCGATGGAACCCCTGACAGCGAAATCGATGGGGGTGTGCGGGAGTATAGATCCGGTACCGGGCGGCGACCAGAGGAAGGATTGCTGACAGGGCCATAGTACAGGGCCCTGTCGCGTGTGAGGAATAGTTAGCGCTGGCCTATTGGCAGTCGCCCAGGCGCTTGCCGGTCAGGATCTGTTTCATCTTCATCTCGCCCATCGGGCCGCCGGCGATGCTCATGGTCATCTCGCCCTTATAGCTGTCGCCGCTGTAGCGGATCTGGCCCTGGCCGGTGGTCACCATGCCCTCGTGGCTACAGCGCAGACGCCAGCTGACCTCACTGCCCTTGACCTGATGCGCCATCACATCGCAGTTTTGTTCCGGCATATCCATGCTGGGGGTCAGATCCGCCTTGGTGATGCAGTCGGTGGTAGTGATCGGTGGTGGTGAGAAGGGCATGCCCTCGACCTCGGTGGTAATGGTACTTTCCCAGAGACCGGTTTTGATAGCGTCACTGGCTTGGGCAGGGATTACCATGGCCAGTAGCAGGGCGCTGGCAACAAATTTCCATGCTATTTGCATTGTTAACTCCATGTGGATTTTTATGTGTGGTAGTGGTGTGTGGCAACCGGGCAAGGCTAGCACAGAAATGGCTATATTTTATGGGAAACGGGGCACAGTGAGATCAATTGCCCATCAACTGGCGATAGTCCCGATAGATGCAGCGATCCATCACCACGGTGATCCCGGCCTGGTGGGCGCGCAGCGCCTCGGCCTCGTTGACCACCCCGTCCTGCAGCCACAGGGCCTTTATGCCCAGTTCGATGCAGGCATCGACGATGGGGCCGATGTGTTCCGGGGCGCGGAACACGTCCACCAGATCCGGTCTTTGCGGCAGCGCATAGAGGTCTGCATAGGCGGTTTCGCCCAGCACCGTGTCCACCGCCGGGCGCACCGGAATGATGCGATAGCCAAATTCCTGCAGGGCCCTGGCCACCTGGTAGCTGGGGCGCGAGACCTTGGGGGAGAGACCGACTACCGCAACGCTATGTACCGCCTGCAGCAGCTGACGGATGGCATCGTGGTCGGGGTTTTCGAACTGGTCTGGTTTCATGTGTACCTCCAGAGGCTAGGCTAATCGACCCTCTCATCGCCGTCCAGCATGGCGCCCTTGCACCCATGCCTCGGCTACAGGGATAATGGCCCGCTTGAACTCCCTTCCCTAACCGTGAACCTTGCCAAGCCCAGCCCATGAAAAATCATCTCCAGCAGCTAGTCATGACCGCCCTGCACGACCTGCACAGCAGCGGGGTGATCGCCTGTGAACTCCCCGAGCAGATTGTCATTGAACGTACCCGCGACCGTGCCCACGGCGACTTCGCCTGCAATATCGCGATGGTGTTGGCCAAGCTGGCGCGCAGCAAGCCACGGGAGCTGGCCGAACGCATCGTCGCCCACCTGCCCGCCTCGGCGCAGCTGGCCGAAGTGGCGATCGCCGGGCCGGGTTTCATCAATTTCACCATGGCCGAGTCGGCCTATCAGGCGGTGCTGGCCCAGATCGTCGAGGCCGGCGAGGCCTTCGGGCGTTCCGATCTCGGTCAGGACAAGCCGGTGCAGGTGGAATTCGTTTCCGCCAATCCCACCGGGCCGCTGCATGTGGGCCATGGCCGTGGTGCGGCCTATGGGGCCACCGTGGCCGACCTGTTGGCGGCGGTCGGCTTTCGGGTACACCGTGAATACTATGTGAATGATGCCGGGCGGCAGATGGAGATCCTTGCCACCTCGGTATGGCTGCGCTATCTGGAGCTGGCCGGCGAGAGCCTGGTCTTCCCCTCCAATGGCTACAAGGGCGATTACGTCTGGGACATCGCCGCCAGCCTGCACCGCGAACTGGGGGATGCACTGCGCCACCCGGCCGTCGATGTGTTTGCCAACATTCCGCTGGATGAACCCCAGGGGGGCGACAAGGAGGCGCATATCGATGCCTTGACTCTGCGTGCCAAGGCGATGCTGGGCGCGGCCGACTATCGGCGCGTGTTTGATCGTGGTCTGGATACCATCCTCGCCGACATCCGTCAGGACCTGGAAGAATTCGGGGTGGCCTATGAGCAGTGGTATTCGGAGCGCTCGCTGGTCGAATCCGGCAAGGTGGATCTGGCCATCGAGCGCCTGCAGGCCGCCGGACACATCTATGAGCAGGAAGGGGCGCTGTGGTTCCGCTCCACGGATTTTGGCGACGAAAAAGACCGGGTGGTGGTGCGCGACAACGGCGTGAAGACCTACTTTGCCTCCGATATCGCCTATCACATGGAAAAGCTCGAGCGTGGCTTCGAGCGGGTGATCGATGTCTGGGGTGCCGACCACCATGGCTATGTGCCACGGGTCAAGGCGGCGCTCTCTGCCCTGGGTGATGACCCGGCCAAGCTGGATGTGTTGCTGGTGCAGTTTGCGATCCTCTACCGGGGCGGCGAGCGGGTGCAGATGTCGACCCGCTCGGGCTCCTTTGTCACCCTGCGCGAGCTGCGCGACGAGGTGGGCAATGATGCAGCCCGTTTCTTCTATGTGATGCGCAAGTGCGAGCAGCACATGGACTTCGACCTGGACCTGGCCAAGTCCCAGTCTAATGACAACCCGCTGTTCTACATTCAATACGCCCATGCGCGGGTCTGTAGCGTGCTGCGCCAGCTGGATGAAAAGGGTTTGAGCTACGATCAGGCCGCCGGCCTGCGCCATGCGCCCTTGCTCAGCGAATCCCACGAGACCGAGTTGTTGCGCAGCCTGTCCCGCTATCCCGAGGTGCTGGAGGCGGCGGCGCTCAACCACGAACCGCACCAGCTGGCCCATTATCTGCGCGAGCTGGCCAATGACTTTCACACCTATTACAACGCCCATCAGTTCCTGGTGGACGAGGCCGGCCTGCGCGATGCCCGCCTGACCCTGATCCAGGCGGCCCGCCAGGTGCTGGCCAATGGCCTGGCGCTGCTGGGGGTGTCGGCCCCCGAGAGCATGTAGGCCATGGCCAAGGCCCGCCGCGACTACGCCAAGCGCACCACCACCCGCAAGCGCAAACAGCCCCTGCCGGGCTGGCTGTGGATGCTGGGTGGACTGAGTCTGGGTTTGCTGGTGGCCTTCCTAATCTATCTGCAGCCGCTGGGGGCGGGGCGCGATAGCGGCCCGGGCAGCGCACGCACCTCGACCAGTACCGATACCCGGGTGGTGACATCGCCGGCCAGCAAACCGGCTGCGGCACCGCAGCGCCAGGAGCCGGTGGTCAGTGCCAAGGCCGAACCGGCACCACGTCAGGGTATGCAGTTTGATTTTTACAACATCCTGCCGGAGCTGGAGATCGTTATCCCCGACAGCGAATTACAGCGCGCCGACACTGGCGAACAGCACACCTATTACCTGCAGGTGGGCTCCTTCCGTCGCAGCGATGATGCCGAGGCGCGCAAGGCCGAGTTGTTGCTGCTGAATTTCGTCCCTTCGGTGCAAACCGTCACCATCGATGGCAACCAGACCTGGCACCGGGTTCGGCTAGGCCCCTTTACCGAACGGCGGCGCGTCGATCAGGCTGGTCGTCGTCTGCAGGACAATGGCATCGATTTTATTATGTTGCGTGAGAAGGGTTAGGCGGGATAAGGGGCAAGGGAGCAAGGGAGCAAGGGAGCAAGGGAGCAAGGGAGCAAGGGAGC
>JACUTZ010000233.1 GCA_014859545.1 Gammaproteobacteria bacterium | reverse complement strand
ATTTCGGGCATGCTCAGTGCCTGGTACCTGGCCCGTGCGGGGGCCAGGGTGCGGGTGCTGGATCGCCAGGCACCGGGGCGGGAGTCGTCCTGGGCCGGTGGCGGGATCGTCTCGCCGCTATACCCCTGGCGCTATGCCGCGCCGGTCAATCGACTGGCCCGCTGGAGCCAGCAGCAGTTTCCCGCCCTGGCGGGAGAAATCGCCGCGACTTCGGGGGTCGATCCGGAATACCTCAACAGCGGCCTGCTGATGCCGGGGTTGGGCGAGGGCGAATACCGGCAGGCCCTGCAGTGGGCCGGGGGCTATGGGGCCGATCTACAGACCCTGAGCGATGCGGATCTCATCACCATCCAGGAAGGGCTGCAGCCACCGCCAGGCCAGCACCTGTGGCTACCGGCGGTGGCCCAGGTACGCAACCCACGACTGCTCAAATCCCTGCACGAGGCCTTGTTGCAGTTGGGTGTGGAGGTACTGGCCGATCAGCCGGTTTCCGAGCTGGCACTAGCGAATGGGCCGGTTCAGGGGGTGGTGGTCAGGGGCCAGACCCTGCCCGCCGATAAGGTGGTGCTCTGCGCCGGGGCCTGGACCGATCAGATCCAGGGCCACCAACCGACCGGGATCTACCCGGTACGCGGTCAGATGCTGATGTTCCAGGCCAGCGACACCTTGCTGTCACGCATCGTACTGGCCGGGGAGACCTATCTGATCCCGCGCCGCGATGGCAAGATCATCGCTGGCAGCACCATGGAGCGGGTGGGTTTTGACAAGGCCACCACCAGCGAGGCCCGCGAGGATCTCTTTCAACGCGCCATCGCGTTGTTACCGGCCCTGGCCGATTGTCCGGTCATCCACCACTGGGCCGGGCTGCGCCCCGGCAATGAGAGTGGCATCCCCTGCATCAGCGCCCATCCGGGTATCGAGGGGCTGTTCATCAATGCCGGGCAATATCGTAACGGGATCGTCACCGGCCCGGCCTCGGCGCGGCTGCTCAGTGATCTGCTGCTGGAACGCCCACCGATCCTCGACCCGGATGCCTACCGACTAGGTACTTGAGGTGTCGCCATAGAGGCTGCCAAATTTCCTGCAAATTTACTCGATTTGTATTAATTGCTAAGCTGTTCCCGATATCACCACTGTGGTCAGCACACTATGAAACCCTCCATCGCCCTACACATTCATCGTGATGAGATCCGACGTGCAGTGTTTGCACACCACGCAGCCAACCCGCGCGTATTCGGCTCGGTGGTGCATGGTAACGATGCAGAGGGGAGTGACCTGGACATTCTTGTCGACCCGTTGCCGGGCACGACCCTGTTTGATCTGGGGGGTTTGCAGGATGAATTGGAAAACCTGCTTGGCATCCACGTAGACCTGCTGACCCCCACAGACCTCCCGATAAAATTCCGATCCAAAGTGTTACTCGAAGCACAGCCGGTATGAGTGAGAACCGCTTGCCCGACTATCTTGAACACATGAGGCAAGCCGCTTCAGATACTTGTGATTTCATGGTTCTTCGCAGATTAGTGTGATAATCACACTTGGGATAGTACTTGTGTCGCTAGCGCGACGGTTGATTGGATGCGGGGGGCTGCCCCGCACGCAGCTCACTTT
>JACUTZ010000232.1 GCA_014859545.1 Gammaproteobacteria bacterium | reverse complement strand
CCCCTAGCCCCTAGCCCCTAGCCCCTAGCCCCTAGCCCCTAGCCCCTAGCCCCCTAGCCCCCTTGCACCCTTGCACCCTTGCACCCTTGCTCCTTCAGGGCTGACACAATCGCGTAATCCCGTGTTCCGATCCCCCCTCGCAGGCCCAGCGCAGTTGCCCACCCTCGACCACCGGCCATAGATGCATGTGGATTTGATAGCGTTGCCCGCTCAGCCAGATCTCCCCGGTTTCACCCAGTTCCAGTGCGGCAATCAGATCCGGGCAGGGATTGGCAAACGCGAGCTCCACCGCCTCCCCCGCCAGGACCTGTGCCGCCACCTCGGCACGAAACGCTGCCGTACACTGCAACATCGAGGCCGAACTCAGCGCCGCCAGCGAGGCATCGTCCCGCTTGGGCAACAACATCAACAGGATCGCGAACAGCAATACCACGCCAACAAGCCAACGGCTGATCATCATCGCCAGGTCCCTCCCCCACTGAGTGCAAGATGGCTATCCACCTGTAACACCTTGTCAGAAATGCAGTAAACCGGGCGGTCGATGCTCGGCAAAGAGGCGTGTATCCGCGCAAGAACGGCCCCATGCTAGCTGGCCAACAATCTACCCAGCTGGCGCTGGTAGTCACTGGCCAGCTGGGGATTGTTGGGCTTGATGGTATTAATCACACCAATCAACAGTTCGCGCGCCGCCCCATCCTTGAACTCAGGTGCCTTGGCAATGATTTGCAGTAG
Source organism: Gammaproteobacteria bacterium (assembly GCA_014859545.1). Classification (GTDB taxonomy): domain Bacteria; phylum Pseudomonadota; class Gammaproteobacteria; order Thiohalomonadales; family Thiohalomonadaceae; genus SLDE01. The sequence continues at coordinate 880 of JACUTZ010000232.1, read as the reverse complement.
CTCATCCATCGCCCCCTGGGAGTCGTGCTGAGCCAGCAAACAAACAGCCAGCTCAAAGCGCGCCTGATGATCATCCTGATTGTCCGTCACCCGCTGCTGCAATACCGCCAGACCATCCGTCCCGGCGGCGAAGCCGGCCACGGTCATCTGCCCCTTGAGTGACATCCCTACGTCACTCTCCTGCAGCGCAGGTGGCAGGCGTTGAAAAAGGGATCGTGCACTGTCCAGCTCAGCGATATCGATGAAAATTTGCACCATGTCCAGCGCCACACGCAGATTGCCCGGATGCTGGCGGATCGCCTCGGTCAGCAACAGGATCGCCCCCTGGGTATCACCACTGAGGTGTTTCAGTCTCGCCTCTTCCCGCATCCGATCCGAAGGATGGAAGATCCCAAGTTCAGCCAGCAGGCTGCGCGCCTCATCCTCCTGCAACTGGCCCATCTCGACACGGCTGACCTTGCCCCCCTGAAAGACCAGCATAGTGGGGACCTGTTCGATATGGTACTGCTGACGCAATGACGCCTGCTCGGCCACATCGATCTTGGCGAAGATGAATCGACCGGCAAATTCCCTGGCCAGCTTATCCAGGGTCATTTCCTGTGCCGCACACGGCCCGGAAGAAACATTCAGAAAGCAGGCCAACACCGGTAGTTTGTGTGAATTGCCCAACACCAGTGTAGGGAAATTATTCTCACTCACTTCAAAGATCAAAACGTCCTGATCCATGCTCCACTCCAGCTGGGGATTTACCGCGCATTATACGTATCGAAAGGAAAAAGTGGCGATTCTCCGAGTTATCGCTCTTGATAATGTCTGACCTCCCAAGTATCTACTCGCACCTTTTGAAAATAATTTCACCGCAAAGGCGCAAAAACGCGAA
>JACUTZ010000231.1 GCA_014859545.1 Gammaproteobacteria bacterium | reverse complement strand
CTTTGCGCCTTTGCGGTGAGATCTTTTTAAGGGGCGAGTAGATACCTTCTTTCAATGGTGGTGTTGGCCGCCTTGGCCAGCCCGGTCGTGATGGCATTGCTGCGGTTTGTGCTCGGCACCACTGCCATCCAGGGTGGCCAGCACCCGGCTATAGGAGGCAACCGCCTGATCCCGGCTGCGCATCGCATGGCCACGCATGCCGTGATGACGGTGGTGCTCATGCCCTGCCTGACTGGCGGGCATCGCCAGGGCCAGGCCGTGCATGTGATCGGCGATGGCCTTGGGGGTGGTGCCATTGGCACGGGCGACATTCACATCCGCACCATGGTCCACCAGCATCTCCACCATCTCCGCATGGCCGTACAAAATGGCATAGGTCAGTGCGGTATTGCCGCGCGGCCCACTGGTATCCACCATCAGCCCCGGTTCGGCCAGCAGGCGTTCGACCACCTTGGGCTTGCCACCATGCACCGCCTTCATCAGTACGGTCACGCCTTCGCGCTCCTTGGCGTTGATATCGGCACCGGCGCGCAGCAACAGGTCCGTCATCGCCTCGCTCACCCCGACACTGACCAACAGGGGGGTCAGGTTCCAGGGACGATGCGCCTTGTTGACATCGGCCCCCGCCTCCAGCAGGCGACTGGCCTCGGCCACATCGCCCTGGTGGGCTGCGGCCAGTAACTGCGCATCGAGCTCACCCGCCTGTAGTGGCAAGGCAGCCAATGCGAACCCCATCAACAGCCATCCAAACATTCGTCTGAACATATCTCACTCCCTTGTGTGCAGCCGGGCGATGCGCGAGGCGCAGCGCCCGGACGATCACGCAATGTTAAAGCGGGTACGGATCGAACCGATCTTGCGCAGATTACCGGAGGCCGCGCGGTAATCGAAGAAATCGATCTCCACCGGGAAGGAACCGGCCGTCTGTGGCACAAAGATCAGCTCATAACGCTCCGCCGGGGTCATCAGGATCTCGCTGCCGGCCGGCATGGTCTGGATCGCCGGCAGTGGCCGCCCATCTTCCGCCACGATTTGGAAATCACCCAGCGCCGCCGGGAACTTGACCTTTTGCGGCACATAACCGGCCATAATGTAGCGCAGCAGCACACGCTGGCCACGGCTGGCATTGACCGTCACCACCGGGTTGATCTCGGTCTGATCCTCACCCAGGCCGTTGATGCAGAAAAGCTCCGGGTTGAAGTTGTTCAGGCCGGCATCGCCACCACACAGCGCCGTATCCCAGGGCAGGCAGTGCCAGTTCATGTCGATGTCATCCACCGCCCAGATCTGCTCCACGTCATAGGTCGGGCCGTTCTGGTAGACCCGACCCGGGCCTTCTGGTGGATCGATGATCAAGGCACCGTACATACCCATCTCCGCATGCAATACGGTGTTCACATGGCAGTGATAGAAATAGGTGCCGGCCTGGGAGGCGCGCCACTGATAGGTGTACTGACCCAATACGTCGAAGGAATAGTGGCCCACCCCGTCGTTGAAGGTGTCCGGTTCGATACCGTGGTGGTGGATGGTATGCGGCGCCATCATCGCCATCGCGTTCAGGTGGGTATGGACGATCTGCCCCTGGCGTACGCGCATCGGCGGCGAGGGCATCGTGCCACCCATGCCGCCACC
>JACUTZ010000004.1 GCA_014859545.1 Gammaproteobacteria bacterium | reverse complement strand
CGCAGAGACGCAGAGACGCAGAGACGCAGAGTGCGCAGAGAAAATCAGTCGTTTACTGCGTTTGCATGCAATGGGATGAGATAATCCATACCACCTGCTTTATAAAACGAATTTCTCGGCGATCTCTGCGCCTCTGCGGTGATCTTTTTTGGGAATAAGCCATGAGTAAGCTTCCGGTCATTACCATCGATGGGCCCAGCGGGGTCGGCAAGGGCACCATCAGCCAGTTGTTGGCGCGCCATTTGGATTGGCATTTTCTCGACAGTGGGGCCCTGTACCGCCTGACCGCGCTGGCGGCCAGGCGACGCGGTATTGCTCTGGAAGACAGCGAGGCGGTTGGCCTGCTGGCTGCCGAACTGGCGGTGCGCTTTGAGCCGGTCGCGCAGGGTGAGGCGCGGGTAATTCTTGATAATCAGGAGGTTACGAATGATATCCGCACCGCCCAGGCGGGTGTGGATGCCTCGGTGGTGGCTGTCCATCCGTCGGTGCGGGCGGCGCTATTGCAGCGTCAGCGCGACTTTGCCCAGCCGCCGGGGCTGGTGGCCGATGGGCGGGATATGGGCACTACGGTATTCCCCCAGGCACAGCGCAAGTTTTTTTTAACGGCCTCGGCGAGGGTTCGCGCGGAAAGAAGGTATAAGCAGTTGATAGAAAAGGGATTGGATGCTAACCTAGCGGGTCTGGTCGAAGAGATTGAACAGCGTGACGAGCGGGATCGTAACCGCAGCGCCTCACCGCTTCGTCCGGCAGATGACGCCATCTGTATCGATACCTCCGAAAAGGGTATCGAGGCGGTGTTCGCCGAAGTGCTGGCACACTGTCAGGATGTCGTGATCTAAACACATTGGGGTGTCTGTTTTGCAGACACATTACACAGTCAAACGACCCGCCTTGTTTGCTGACGGCCTGGCCGATACGGTGACAAACGCGGTTTTTTACTTTCAGGTTACATAGCGATGAGCGAAAGCTTTGCAGAACTTTTTGAAGAGAGCCTAAATACCACCCAAATGCGTCCGGGTGCCATTCTGTCCGGGGTAGTGGTATCCGTGGGTTCCGATGTGGTCGTGGTCAATGCCGGCCTCAAGTCCGAAGGCATGATTCCGGTTGAGCAGTTCCGTAACGAGAACGGCGAGATCGAAGTGGCCGTGGGCGATATGGTCGACGTGGCACTGGAGATGGTCGAAGACGGCTATGGCGCAACCCGCCTGTCCCGTGAAAAGGCCAAGCGTGCCGAGTCCTGGACCCGCCTCGAAAAGGCACACGATGCCGACGAGACTGTGATCGGTCGTATTATCGACAAGGTGAAGGGTGGCTTTACTGTTGAGCTGCAAGACGTTCGCGCCTTCCTGCCCGGCTCCCTGGTTGATGTTCGTCCGGTTCGCGACACCGCTTACCTGGAAGGCAAGGACCTTGAATTCAAGGTCATCAAGCTTGATCGCAAGCGCAACAACGTGGTGGTTTCCCGCCGTGCCGTGGTGGAAACCGAAAGCAGTGAAGAGCGTGATGCGCTGCTGGCCAATCTGCAGGATGGCCAGGTGGTCAAGGGTATCGTCAAGAATCTTACCGATTACGGCGCATTCGTCGACCTTGGTGGTATCGATGGTCTGCTGCACATTACCGATATGGCCTGGAAGCGCGTCAAGCACCCGAGCGAAATCGTCAATGTGGGCGAAGAGATCGATGTCAAGGTACTGAAGTTCGACCGCGAACGTAACCGTGTTTCCCTCGGCCTCAAGCAGATGGGCGACGATCCGTGGGAAGATATCACCCGCCGTTATCCGGAAGGCACCCGCCTGTTCGGCAAGGTCACGAACCTGACCGACTACGGCTGCTTTGTCGAGATCGAAGAGGGTGTGGAAGGTCTGGTTCACGTCTCCGAAATGGATTGGACCAACAAGAACATCCATCCTTCCAAGGTGGTACAGCTGGGTGACGAAACCGAAGTGATGGTTCTCGATATCGATGCCGAGCGCCGTCGTATCTCCCTGGGCATGAAGCAGTGCGTGATGAATCCCTGGGAAGAGTTCGCCTCTACCCACAACAAGGGTGACAAGGTCTCCGGTAACATCAAGTCGATTACCGATTTCGGTATCTTCATCGGTCTGGACGGTGGCATCGATGGTCTGGTGCACATGTCCGATATCTCCTGGAGTGACTCGGCAGAAGAAGCCGTGCACAACTTCAAGAAGGGCGACGAGGTGGAAGCGGTCATTCTGGCCATCGACCCCGAGCGTGAGCGTATCTCCCTGGGCATCAAGCAGATGGAACAGGATCCTTTCTCCGATTTCGTTGCCGCCAATCCCAAGGGCAGCATCATCAAGGGTGTGGTGCGTGAAGTGGATGCCAAGGGTGCCATCATCGACCTGGCCGACAGCGTTGAAGGTTATCTGCGTGCCTCCGAGATCTCTCAGGATCGCGTAGAAGATGCCCGTTCGGTACTCAAGGAAGGCGAAGAAGTAGAAGCCAAGTTCATTGGGGTGGATCGCAAGAACCGCACCATCAACTTGTCCATCAAATCCAAGGATAGTGACGACGAGCACGACGCTATTCAGGATTACAAGCGTTCCGCACCGATCAACCCGACCCTGGGTGATCTGCTGAAGGAGCAGATGGAAAACAAGGAAGACTAAGTACTATCCGATGCTGTTGGGGTCGGCGTTTGTCGGCCCCTGCAGTTCTACGGTGAACAAACGGTATAAATAAAATGACCAAGTCCGAACTGATCGATATCCTTTCCCGCAAACAGCAGCAATTGGCCTATAAGGATGTGGAACTGGCAGTCAAGACGATGCTGGAATCCATGGCGAATTCACTGGCCAGTGGCGAGCGTATCGAGATCCGCGGTTTCGGCAGTTTTTCTTTGCACTATCGACCACCGCGTATGGGGCGTAACCCCAAGACCGGCGAAGCGGTAGCGCTAGGTTCCAAATATGTGCCACACTTCAAGCCCGGCAAGGAATTGCGTGACAGGGTAAATGAGGGTCTGATCAACGGGCACGATATCAAGCAGGAAACTGCCTGAATACAGGCCTGATTGTCATATCTCGACCAGTCCCGGTCGTACATTCACCTGATCCGCACTATCTCTAAGGAGGCAGGTCAAAATACTATTGTCAACACCGAGGGCGTGGCTGGGCCATCAATGCAAGGCAGGTTTCGTAGGTAATGGCTGCGCCCTTGCCAAGAAACCTAACACAGCAGTGATGGCCCAGCTGCGACCGAATGTAAATAGTATTTTGACCTGCCTCCTAAGCCCGCGATGACTGTTAAAGTGATACGGACATGAAACGTGCACTCCTGATTATCATCCTGCTTCTGTTTACGCTGCTGGCTGCGGTGCTGGCCTTTTTGAATGCGTCGACAGTGCAATTCAATTACTACCTCGCTACGCTCGAGTTGCCCTTGGCTCTCCTGTTGCTGATGGCCTTTGCCCTGGGTAGTCTGTTTTCCCTGCTGGTTTGTCTTGGGATGTTTTTAGCTGCCTCCCTGGAGCGACGTCGTTTGCGCAAGCAGTTGAACCTCGCGCGGCAGGAAGTCCGTAATTTGCGTGATATCCCGATCAAAGGCCCGTATTAATGGGGATCGAGCTGCTGTTTCTGCTGCTTCCCGTGGCAGCCTTCTCCGGTTGGTTGTTGGGGCGTGGTTCGGCGAAGCGAACTCATGGCAAGGATTGCCCCCCACAGATGAACTCCCGTTATTTTCAGGGTTTGAACTATCTGCTGGATGAGCGCCCCGATGCGGCCCTGGATGTGTTTATCGGCATTTCCGAGCTGGACAGTGAATCGGTGGAGATCCAGTTTGCCCTGGCATCCTTGTTTTTGCGTCGTGGCGAGGTGGAACGCGCCATTCGCATCCATCAAAATCTGATCGCCAGACCAACGCTTTCCACTCCGCACCGGCGCCAGGCGCTGTACGCCCTGGGTATGGACTATATGAGTGCCGGTCTGCTGGATCGCGCTGAAAATCTGTTTCGTGATCTGTTGAATGATCCGGTACATGGTAGCGATAGTCATAAGCAGTTGCTGGATATCTTTCAGCAGGAAAAGGAGTGGGAGAAGGCCATCGATGTCGCGCAGCGTATTCGTGGCGTCAAGGCTGCCAATATGGCAGCGGTGGTTGCGCAATACTACTGCGAACTGGCCGAGCAGATGCTGTCCACATCAGACCTGGGCCAGGCCGGAAAGTGCTTACGCCGTGCCGTCGATTGGGATAAAAACTGCGTACGTGCCAGCCTGCTTGAAGCGCAGCTGGCCAGTCGGCAGGGTTTGTACGGCCAGGCGATTCGCAGCTGTAAACGCGTCGAACAGCAGGACCCGGATTATCTACCGTTGATTCTGGAACCACTCGAGCAGGCCTACCAGCAACTCGGTCAGGGAAGCGAATATCGTGCCTATCTTGAGTCCTTGGTGCAGCGTCATCATAGTCCTACCCTGGTTGAGCCCCTGGTGCGGCTCTGGCTTAAGCGGGGGGATACCCAACGGGCCGAGGGCATGGTCAGGCAATCCCTGGCAAATCAGCCCTCCTTGCAGGGGCTTTCCTGTTTGCTTGAGGTGGTCTCTGGGCAGTCCAGCGATCAGCAATGGCAGCAACTGCGGGATGTGACCAGCCGTTTGTTACAGAGCAATGCGCGGTTTCAGTGCCGTCAGTGTGGCTACCAGGGGCGCAGCATGCTTTGGCAGTGCCCCGGCTGCAAGCAGTGGAATAGCATCAAACCGGTTTAATCCGCCCCTCTCGCTGTAGTATCATTCCCGGCTTCCCTAATTTTGTGAGAGCGGTTCCCGTCCATGTTGGAAATCAATCCGATAGTCAGTCAGATCAAAGATATGCAAGGGCGAGTTGCAGCCCTGAGGGGGTATCTTTGACTATGATGTCAAAAGCGAACGTCTGGTAGAGGTCTGCCGCGAACTGGAAGACCCGGGTGTCTGGAATAAGCCAGAGTATGCTCAGGAGCTGGGGCGTGAACGTGTCGTACTTGAAAAAGTGGTCGAGACCATTGATACCCTGGAGGCAATCCTGACGGATGCGGCTGATCTGCTGGCGATGGCGGCCGACGAAGACGACCAGGATGCGGTGGATGTGATTTCCGGTGATCTGGCCGATGCTGAAAAGCAGCTGTCCGAGCTGGAATTTCGCCGGATGTTTTCTGGCAAGATGGACGCCTGCAACGCCTATGTGGATATCCAGTCCGGCTCCGGTGGTACCGAGGCACAGGATTGGGCCAGTATCCTGTTGCGCATGTTTCTGCGCTGGGGGGAACGGCGCGGCTTCAAAACTGAGTTGATGGAAGTTTCCGATGGTGAAGTGGCGGGGATCAAGAGCGCCACCATCCGTTTTGAGGGGGAGTATGCCTTTGGCTGGTTGCGTACCGAAACCGGAGTGCATCGCCTGGTCAGAAAATCGCCCTTCGATTCAGGCAATCGCCGCCATACCTCCTTTGCCTCGGTATTCGTTTCCCCCGAGATCGATGACAGTATCGAGATCGAGATCAATCCCGCTGACCTGCGTATCGATGTCTATCGGGCCTCCGGTGCTGGTGGCCAGCACGTCAACCGTACCGAGTCGGCGGTGCGTATCACCCATAATCCCAGCGGGATCGTAGTGCAGTGTCAGAACGATCGTTCCCAGCACAAGAACAAGGATCAGGCGATGAAACAGCTCAAGGCTAAACTTTATGAGCTGGAGATGCAAAAGCGCAGCGCCGATCAGCAGGCCCTGGAAGACAGCAAGTCAGACATCGGCTGGGGATCGCAGATTCGCTCCTATGTGTTGGACCAGTCCCGGATCAAGGACTTGCGTACCGGCGTTGAGACCAGTAACACCCAGGCGGTACTCGATGGGGATCTGGATGATTTTATCGAGGCCAGTTTGAAGAGTGGACTTTAATAAACATGGCCTCGCGCAGAGACGCAGGGGTTCATGCTCGTTTCGAAGCAAACTATGTTGCTCATATTAGCCAGCTCTCTCCGGCTATGAATAACACAATACAGGTAAGATTTGATGAGTGATGAACAGCAGCAAAACACCCCGCTGGATGAGAACAAACTGATCCAGGAGCGCCGGCAGAAACTCAATCTGATCCGCGAGCAGGGTCTGGCCTTTCCGAATGATTTTCGCCGTAACGTGGTTGCCGGTGAGCTGCATGCCAAATACGCTGAAACCCCAGCCGAAGAGCTGGAGTCCTCCCCAATACGTGTCAGTGTGGCGGGGCGCATGATGAGCAAGCGCATCATGGGCAAGGCCTCGTTTGCCAGCCTCAAGGATATGTCCGGCACGATTCAATTGTTCGTACAGCGCGACGGCCTGGCCGAGAATGTCTACAACGAACAGTTCAAGCGTTGGGATGTTGGTGACATCCTCGGCGCTGAGGGGGTGTTGTTCCGCACCAAGACCGGTGAGCTGTCGATCAAGGTCGACAGCATACGTTTGCTCACCAAATCACTGCGTCCATTACCGGAAAAATGGCATGGCCTGAGTGATCAGGAAACGCGCTATCGCCAGCGCTATCTGGATTTGATTATCAATGATCTGACGCGTGAAACCTTTAAGGTGCGTACCCGCGTCGTGCAATCGATAAGGGATTTTCTCTGTGCACGGGATTTCCTGGAAGTGGAAACACCGATGATGCAGGCGATCCCTGGTGGTGCCACCGCCAAGCCGTTTACCACCTATCACAATGCCCTGGACATGGAACTGTATCTGCGTATCGCGCCTGAGCTTTATCTCAAGCGTCTGGTGGTGGGCGGTTTTGAACGGGTGTTTGAGATTAATCGCAATTTCCGCAATGAAGGGCTATCCACCCGGCATAACCCGGAATTCACCATGATCGAATTCTACCAGGCCTACGCGGATTACCACGATCTGATGGATCTCACTGAAGCAATGTTGCGTCATGTCGCCAAAGAGGTGCTTGGTACAACAACGATTCAGTATCAGGGCGAGACCTATCACTTTGGCGAGCCCTTCGCACGGCTGACAGTGAAGGATTCGATCCTGCATTTCAATCCCGAACTGAAGCCACAGCAGCTGGAATCTCTGGAGGCGGCACGCGAGCTGGCAACGAGTCTCGGCATTGCGCTCAAGGACAGCTATGGTCTGGGCAAGGTTCAGATCGAGATCTTCGAAAAGACCGTTGAACATCGTCTCAAGGAGCCGACCTTTATCACCGCCTATCCGACCGAGGTCTCACCGCTGGCACGTCCCAGTGACAGTGATCCCTTCGTGACCGATCGTTTTGAGTTTTTCGTCGGAGGACGTGAGATCGCCAATGGTTTCTCCGAGTTGAACGATCCGGAAGACCAGGCCGAACGATTTCGTCGCCAAGTGGCGGAGAAGGATGCGGGTGATGAGGAGGCGATGCATTTTGATGCAGACTACATCGTGGCCCTGGAACATGGTATGCCGCCGACTGCAGGGGAGGGGATCGGTATCGATCGCCTGGTGATGCTGTTTACCGATTCACCATCGATCCGTGATGTGTTGTTGTTCCCGCACATGCGGCCTGCTGGCTGAGTCAGTACGTCACGCAACAAAAAAGTTTCATCGCACTTTACAGGGAAATTGTTCTACCTATGGTATGGTGTCGCTATCGCGACGTGGATGGAATGCGGGGATTTCGCCCCCGCGGGCGAGGCACTTTCTTGTGACGACAAGAAAGTACCCAAAGAAACGCTCCCGACATTCCCGCCCTAACGGGTACCCTGCGTTGCTCGCTCCAGTCGGGCTTTGCAGACAGGCCGTCCCTGGCCTGACTGCAAAGTGTCGCGCGTCCTGCGCGCCACCCTGCGGGCTGTTCCTTCTTCCACTGCGCTACTCGGCGGGAATCCACGGGCATGTCCCTTCGTTGGACTGCATCGGAGCGGGCCCATCCCGTTGGACGACGCCGAGCATCGCAGACATTTCAGGGTCAAGTGAGGGTTGTTTGAGCGAGGCGGCTGTTTGCCTCGCGAGTTTCCCGAACGCCTGAAATGGCGAGAAGCGCAGGGCACCGCGATAGCGGCGAGTCCCGGGCGGCCTTCTCTTTGCTTACTTTCTCTTGGCCGCGCAAGAGAAAGTGAGCTGCGTGCGCGGTAGCCCCCCGCATCCAATAACCGTCGCGATAGCGACACAATTACTATTTCAGGCTTGATTATCCAGCTAATCTGCGAAAAACCATAAAAAAGCCCGCGATGCGGGCTTTTTTTGGGGCGTGTTTTGCATTAGTGACCGCTGAGCAGGCGCTGTGCTTCCTTGATGTCCTCGGCGGTTTCTTCCATTTCGACCACATTGATCTCGGGGTTGAGCCCCAGCTTGGCAAAGGCCGGTACCTTGCTCCAATCGAGTTTGGCCATGGGGTGATCGGTCCCCATGTAGCTTTGCAGGTTGGCCACGGTGACGATATCCACGTAGTCGACCTGCTCGGAATCACGCTGAAGATTTTCGTGCTCCAGTGGTACCTTGACCAATTCAGCCGGGAAGTTCCAGGCCTTGAGGATGGCATAGCCGATCTTGCTATGCAGCTTCTCGATGATGCGATCCAGGGCAGTCTCGTTTTCCAGTAATTGGGGATAATCTTCGGCCCTGGTCAAAATTGGCAGCGCACCGATGTCGTGTACCAGGCCGGCGAGCAGGGCTTGCTGTGGTGAGAGTTTGGTGAATTGGGCGGCGAGGGTATGGCTGATCGCTGCAACCAGGGTGGAGTGCTCCCAGATCTCGCGCAGCTTCTTGTCGGTGAGCTCCGAGGTGGCCTGGAACATCTGTTCCATCACCATGCTGATCACCATGTCCCGCACCAGCTTGAGGCCCAGACGATTGACCGCCATGTCCAGGGATTCGATCTCCTGGCTGGCGCGCATCAAGGGGCTGTTGGCGACCTGGATCAGACGCGCGCCGAGGGCTGCGTCGGTCGCAATGACCTTGCTGATGTCATTAATGGAGGCATCCTCATCATCGACCGCATCACGGACGCGAAGTGCCACTTCCGGCAGGGTGGGCAGAACCAGGGTTTTGTTGTCCAGTTCCTTGAGAAGTTCCTGCAGAAACTCCTTGGCGATATCCATCGACATGTGAAGGGATCCTTATTATTCAGTGGGACGTTATTCAAGATTCAAGTGCATAGGGCATTGGCAGTCGCTCGATAGGATGCTGACCGGCCCTTTCCAAAAACAGTTGTCCTGATTCTGCCACACTTGTCTCGGCGACGACCAGTAGAGAATAACTGCCATCCCCGCGTGGTGCCGCCAGTACCACCTTGCCGGCCCCCTGACTGCTGGCGCTTTGGGGTGAGCTCAGCTCGTCGCCAGGTTGTGGTAGTTCATTCAGACTGGTTTTGGCCAGATACATGCGTCGCTTGAGTTTGCCCAGATAGTGCATGCGGGCCACCACTTCCTGACCGGTGTAGCAGCCCTTTTTGAAATTGACGCCATTGATCAGCTGCAGATTCAGCATCTGTGGGACGAAGGCCTCATTGGTACCGGGTAGTACGCTGGGCAAACCGGCATGGATATCGAGAAGATCCCATGCGCTGGGCCCAACCGGGCGAGTGTCTGAGCTGAGTGATTGCCAGAGGCCTTGAATCGCCTCGGGCTCGCCGTAGATCTCGAAGCGAGGATGGGGGCCGGCAACACGTAATACTGTCAGGCCGTTTACCTGGACGGCCTCGTCTGCCTCGGCGGGTAGGGTGCCCAGCTGTGCGCGCAGCAGGGTTTCGCTATGGGGACCGGACAGGCCGATGCCGAGCAGATTTAGCTCTGGCTCCAGTACGACCTTGCTGCGCAGCACAAACATACGCAGGCGTTTGAGGGTGGCTTCCTGCATGCTGCTGGGGAGACGCAAGTAACAGGCATCGTCACGGGCGAAGATGCGGAATAGCGCCAGAATGCGTCCCTTGGGGCTGCAATAAGTACTGAGTTGGTGATGGCTGTCGCTGACCTGGCGGATATCATTGCTGAGCTGGCCCTGCAGGAAGTCGCGCAGCTCTTCGCCACTGGCGCGGATCAGGCTCAGATGATTCAGGTCGCAGAGGATGTCGGTTTGCAGGGCGGCCTGTTGCTCTGCATCGGGCTGACCGAAATCACACACTCGATCCCCGTCAAAATGTGCGCCATGCTGCGTAAGAAAGGTATGCCATGCCTGATTCATCGGTGCTCCCCTGTGCGTGTCGGGAATAATAGCGGATAAACTGCCAATATGGTAATACTGTGCCAATCATGGGGTTAGGGTTTGATAATTCAATGCAAGGCCGTCCACGTCCACGCTTTCTGAGTCTTTATCGCATCCATTTACCGATCACTGGTCTGCTCTCGATCAGTCATCGGATCAGCGGCGTGCTGTTTTATCTCTCGCTGCCGCTGTGGTTGTGGTTGTGGCAACACTCGCTGCGCGATGCCGAAGGCTATGCCCAGGTACAGGAATACCTGGCGGCCTGGCCGCTGCGCCTGTTGCTGGCCCTGTTGAGCTGGTGGTTGTTGCATCATCTGCTGGCCGGCCTGCGGATCCTGCTGCTGGATATGGATATTGGAGTGGGCCTGAGGCAGGCCAGGGCCAGCGCCACGGCGTTGATGTGGCTGTCGCCGTGTGTGTTGCTATTGCTGCTGGGGGTCTATCTGTGAATCAGCATCTGTCCGGTCTGCCAGCCTGGTTGGTGCAGCGACTGAGCGCGGTCTATCTGGCGCTGTTTGTACTGCTGGCCCTGCTGTGGTGGTGGCTGGCGCGCCCCAATGACTATGCTGCCTGGCATGCCCTGTTTGCCAGCCTGCCAGTGAGTATCGCGGTGGGCATGTTTGTCCTGGCGCTGTTGCTGCATGCCTGGGTGGGGATGCGTAATATCCTGCTGGATTATCTGGGCTATCGTCCCGGTCTGCGCCTGGCGATGCTGAGTCTGCTTGGAGCCAGTCTGCTGGCGATGGGGGTCTGGGCATTGCGGATTCTGACAGGCGTTTGGACAGGAGTTTTGGCATGAGCCTGGCAAGACGTCGTTTTGACACCCTCGTGATCGGTGCTGGCGGTGCCGGGCTGCGTGCCGCCCTGTCGCTGGCTGAGGCCGAGGCCACCGTGGCGGTGGTCTCCAAGGTGTTTCCTACCCGTTCCCATACTGTGGCGGCCCAGGGTGGGATCAATGCTGCCCTGGCCAATGTTTTGCCGGACAACTGGCACTGGCATATGTATGACACCATCAAGGGCAGCGATTATCTGGGTGATCAGGACGCGATCGAATACATGTGTCGCTCCGCCGCCCATCTGGTCTATGAGCTGGAACATGCCGGGGTGCCGTTTTCCCGTCTTGATGACGGGCGGATCTACCAGCGTCCCTTTGGCGGGCAGAGCCAGGACTTCGGTGGTGCCCAGGCGGCACGCACCTGTGCGGCGGCGGATCGCACCGGTCATGCGATCCTGCATACCCTCTATCAACAGAATATCCGCGCCCGCAGCCATTTCTTCGACGAATACTTTGCCATCGATCTGATCCGTGATGCGCAGGGGGTGATCCTCGGTGCTCTGGTGCTGGATATCGAATCCGGCGAGCCGATGCTGATCGAGGCCAAGACCACCCTGCTGGCCACCGGCGGCGCCGGGCAGTTGTTTCGTACCAATACCAATGCCCACATCAACACCGGCGATGGTCTGGCGATGGCGCTGCGCGCGGGGATCCCGCTGCAGGACATGGAGTTCTTCCAGTTCCATCCCACCGGCATCGCCGGCAAGGGCATGCTGATCAGCGAGGGGGCGCGCGGTGAGGGCGGCTATCTGCTCAACAGCGAGGGTGAGCGCTTCATGGAACGCTATGCCCCCCATGCCAAAGACCTGGCCAGCCGTGATGTGGTCAGCCGGGCCATTTATACCGAAGTCAAGCAGGGGCGTGGCTGCGGTACGCACAAGGACCATGTGTTACTCAAGCTGGATCATCTGCCCGAGGCGTTGATCGCCAGCCGTCTGCCGGGGATCCGCCAAATGGCGATCACCTTCCTCGGTATCGATCCGACCAGCGCCCCGATCCCGGTCTATCCCACCGCCCACTACACCATGGGCGGTATTCCCACCAATCGTCACGGTCAGGTGGTGGTGCCGGTGGGGCAGGGCGAGGAGGCGATTCCCGGTCTGTACGCGGTGGGCGAATGTGCCTGCGTTTCGGTACACGGGGCCAATCGTCTCGGTGGCAACTCGCTACTGGACATCGTGGTGTTTGGGCGTGCCGCCGGCCAGCAGATCATCGACTACTTGAAGGAAAACCGCTTTCATCGGCCATTGGATGAGGCCAGCCTGGCCCAGGCTATGGCCCATTTGCAGCGCTGGGATCAGCGTGGTGAGGGGGAAAGCGTGGCCGCGCTGCGCGCCGAGTTGCAGCAAACCATGCAGGAGTATTGCGGGGTGTTTCGCAGCGCGGCGGTGCTTGGCGAGGGCCTGGAAAAGGTGCGCGCGATCAAGGCCAGGCTGGCGGGGGTGCGTCTGCGCGATCATGGCAAGATCTTCAATACCGCCCGCATCGAGGCGATGGAATTGGAGAATCTGGTCGATCTCGGCCTGGCCACGGTCAATTCGGCACTGGCCCGTCAGGAAAGCCGTGGCGCCCATTCCCGCATCGATTACCCCGAGCGGGATGATGTGCATTGGCTCAAGCATTCCCTGTTCTATCTGGAGGGCGAGCGCATGGATTTTAAACCAGTGCGGATGAAGCCATTGAGCGTGGCGTCCTTTCCACCCAAGCCACGGGTCTACTAGCCATGGAATTTCGCATCTACCGCTACGACCCCGAGGGCATGGCCAAGCCCTCGATGCAGAGCTTCGTGCTGGAGGGGATCCAGCCGGGGATGATGCTGCGTGAGGCCTTGCTGCGCATCAAGGCCGAACAGGATGAATCGCTGAGTTTTCGCCACTCCTGTGGCGAGGGGGTATGTGGTTCCGATGCACTGAATATCAATGGTCGAAATGGCCTGGCCTGCATCACCCCGCTGGCCGAGCTGAAGCAGCCGGTCGAGGTCCGCCCGCTGCCCGGCATGCCGGTGATCCGCGATTTGATCGTCGACATGAGCCAGTTCTACCATCACTACAAGGCGGTCAAGCCCTGGCTGACGGTGCACGAGCCGGTGCCCGAGGTGGAATACCGTCAGTCCCCGGCCGAGCGGGCGCGCCTGGACGGACTGTACGAGTGCATTCTTTGTGGTGCCTGTTCCACCGCCTGTCCGTCCTTTTGGTGGAATCCGGAGAAATTCCGTGGCCCGGCGGCATTACTGCAGGCCTGGCGCTTTCTGGCCGACAGTCGTGATCAGGACACCGCCAGCCGCCTCGAGGCCCTGGATGGCCCCTACAAATTGTTTCGCTGCCATAGCATCATGAATTGCAGTAATGTCTGCCCCAAGGGCCTGAACCCGACCCGGGCGATCGGCCTGATCAAGCAGCTGATGCTGGCCAGGCAGGTCTAGGGCGATGACCGACAAGGCTCGTCTTGCCTGGCGTTGCCGTCGCGGCATGCTGGAACTGGATCTGCTCTTGCAGGGCTTTCTGGAACAGGCCTATGACCGGCTTGGCAGGGAACAGCAGCAGTGCTTTGAACGTCTGCTGGCCTTGCCGGACCAAAGCCTGTTTGATTATCTGATCCAGCAACAGGACGCCAGCGAAACGGAGTTTGCCGATGTCATCACACGCATACGCGCCAGCGCTGCACCTTGAGTGCCGCGCCATCCCCCTGCTGCAAGCCCTGTATCTGGGCATGGCGGCGCTGGCGATCTTTTCCCTGATCCTGCTTCCCTGGCCTTGGTGGCTGCGTCTATTTGCTGTGCTGGGCCTGCTTTGGCCGCTGTGGCGTGTCTGGACGCGGCGCGGTGAGCTGGGTGGGCCCAGGCTGGCATTGCATTGGGATGAGGGCGGGCAGTGGTGGCTGGAGCCAGGACCGGTGTTGCTGGAACTGGACCGGGAGCACCTGCTGGCGACGCACTGGACGATACTGCGTTTTCGTCCTGTGGGTGGGGGCTGGCGTGGTCGTTTTGCGGTGATCCTGACCCCGGGCATGCTGGGTCGGGATGACTACCGACGTCTTGGTCTGCGCCTGCGTTATGCCGAGGAAAAACCGCAGGGCAACCGCCAAGCCTGAGTTAATCCTGCCAGGGCACCAGGATGGTGTCCTGGGGCGGGCCACTGTTATCCAGGAGTGGGTAATCCAGGGTGTAATGCAGGCCACGGCTTTCCTTGCGCGCCATCGCCGAGCGGATGATCAGATCGGCGACCACCACCAGGTTGCGCAGCTCCAGCAGGTCGTTGCTGACCCGGAAATTGCTGTAGTACTCATGGATCTCGCTTTGCAGCAGATCGACCCGGCGCTTGGCCCGTTGCAGGCGCTTGTCGGTGCGCACGATGCCCACATAGTCCCACATAAAGCGACGCAGCTCGTCCCAGTTATGGGCGACTACCACCTCCTCATCGGAATCGGTCACACGGCTTTCATCCCAGGCCGGGATGGGGGTTGTTGGGCGCGTCGTTTGGTGTTGGCTGAGGATGTCCTGGGCCGCGGCCTCGCCAAACACCAGGCATTCCAGCAGTGAATTACTGGCCATGCGATTGGCCCCGTGCAGGCCGGTATGGCTGACCTCGCCGATGGCATACAGTCCGGGCAGGTCGGTGCGGCCATGCAGGTCGCTCATCACCCCGCCGCAGGTGTAGTGGGCAGCGGGTACCACCGGGATGGGCTCGCGGGTGATGTCGATCCCCAGCTCCTTGCAACGGGCATATACGGTGGGGAAGTGCTCGATGATGAAATCGGCCGGTTTGTGGCTGATGTCCAGATACAGACATTCGGCACCGAGTCGCTTCATCTCGTGGTCGATGGCGCGCGCGACGATGTCGCGCGGGGCCAGTTCGCCACGGGAATCGAAGCGATCCATGAAGCGTTTGCCATCGGGTAATTTTAATAGCCCGCCCTCACCACGGATGGCCTCGGTGATCAAAAAGCTCTTGGCCTCGGGATGGTACAGACAGGTGGGGTGGAACTGATTGAATTCCATATTGGCAATCCGGCAGCCGGCGCGCCATGCCATCGCAATGCCATCGCCGGTGGAGAGATCCGGGTTGCTGGTATACAGATAGACCTTGCTGGCCCCGCCGCTGGCCAACACCACAAACGGGGCGTGAAAAACCTGTACCTGATCGGCCTGACGGTCCAGCACATAGGCACCGATGATCCGGTTTTCGTCCGGCAGCCCCAGCTTGACGTGGCTGATCAGGTCGATGGCGATGTGGTGCTCGAACATCTGGATGTTCGGGTGTTGGCGAGCCATCCCCAATAGGGTGGTCTCGATCGCCTTGCCGGTGGCATCGGCGGCATGGATCACCCGCCGATGGCTGTGTCCGCCTTCACGGGTCAGATGAAAGGGGCTGTCACTGCCGGCTTCGCGGGTGAAGGGGACTCCCCGCTCGATCAGGGCCTGGATTGCCGGACGGCTATGGCTGACCACATATTCCACAACCTCGGGATGGCAGAGTCCGGCACCCGCATCCAGGGTGTCGGTCACATGGGAGGCCAGGGAATCCTGCTCATCCAGTACCGCGGCGACACCACCCTGGGCATAGAGGGTGCAACCCTCATCCAGGCTGGCCTTGGATAGTATATGCACCTGGCATTGATCGGCCAGTTGCAGGGCCAGGGTCAGGCCGGCGGCACCGCTGCCGATGATCAGCACATCGCTGTTAATTTGCTCTGGCATGGGAGGAGGCTAACCATTTGTATTTGTTTGAGGTTGAGGGCATGACAGGGCTGCCTGTATGATGCGCAGGGGCAAGTTTCTCCCCGCACAGCTCCTTTCTATCATAGAATACCTGCCGACTGAAAAAATTTCTTATACCGAGTGAAACTCCAATGTCCAGGGACTGTCATACCCTTACATATCAGGATGCTCGTACCACAATCCAAGAGGAAGGTCTGGATGGGCGAGTTTAGCGTCGACCAGGAGCTGGTCCGACGAGTCCAGCAGGGTGACAAAAAGGCCTTTGATGTATTGGTGCTCAAGTACCAGCAACGCATCGTCAAACTGATCGCCCGTTATGTGCGCGATCAGGACGAGGTACTGGATATAGCCCAGGAAACATTTATCAAGGCCTATCGGGCCATGGCTAATTTTCGTGGTGACAGTGCGTTTTACACCTGGCTGTATCGGATTGCGATCAACACTGCCAAGAATCACTTGGTTGCCCAGAGTCGGCGACCACCGGACACCGATATCGACGCCGCCGATGCCGTACAGTTTGATAGCGATAGCAAGCTGCGCGAGACCGATCTGCCAGAGGATCTGGTGCATCGGGACAAGGTCGAAATCGCCATCTACGACGCCATTGCGGCCTTGCCGGATGAATTGCGCACCGCCATTACCCTGCGAGAGCTGGAGGGGATGAGTTATGAAGAGATCGCCCAGACCATGGATTGCCCCATCGGTACGGTGCGTTCGCGTATCTTCCGTGCCCGCGAGGCGATTGAAGTAAAATTGAAACCATTGCTGGGATCCTGACACGGGGCGAGTCATAAACCCGGGAGTACTACAGATGAACACAGAAAATCACGACACAGAATGGTTATCGGCCCTGGCCGATGATGAACTGCATGGCGGCGAGTTGCAGCGGCGTCTGGACAGCCTGATGCGGGATGATGGGCTGCGCCGACGCTGGGCGAACTACCATGCCATCCGTGAGGCCTTGCACGGAGATAGCCAGCTGGCGCTGGGTAGTCAATTGCAGCAGCGCGTCAGTGCTGCACTGAGCAATGAGCCGGTGGTACTGGCACCCCGGCGCCTCCCCCGTAACTGGGTACGTCATGTGGCGGGTCTGGCGGTAGCGGCCTCGGTGACCGGGGTTGCGATCGTTGGGGTGCAGGCGCTCAATCAGCCTGCGAGCCTGCCGGCCGCGGTGCCGACCCTGGCCAGCCAGGCTCCAGCGGTGCAGGCAGTGGCACAAGCCGAGCGTTTGCCTAATCCGCTTGGCCAGCAGGTGCGTAACGACCACCTTGCGCCCTATCTGGTTAACCACAATGAATACTCGTCCAGTACCAATATGCAGGGGATGTTGCCCTATGTTCGCATCGTCAGTCATGGACCGAATCAGTAGCATGCAACAGCTCGCCATGGCTGCCCTGCTGATGATGTTTGGCAGTATGGCGCTGGCCAATACCGACGATGAGGCGATCACCTGGCTGGAGGGCATGGCAGAGGCGGCCCACCAACTCAGCTATATCGGTACCTTTGTCTACCAGCAGGGGGACAACCTGCAGACCATGCGGATCATCCGTTCGGTCACCGATGAGGGTGAATACGAACGTCTGGTCTCCATGAGCGGGCAAAACCGTGAGGTGATCCGGGCTCAGGACAAGGTTACCTGTATCCTTCCCGAAGACAGCTCCATCGTGATTGAGCAGGCCGGCTCTCCACGGCCCTTTACCGCGATCCCCATCGAGCACCTGGCCCTGCTGGGCGAGTTCTATGCGATTCAAATGGGCGGCAGGGCACGTATTGCCGACTTGAATACACGTCAGATCGATATTATCCCTCGTGATCAATACCGTTTTGGCCAGCGCCTTTGGCTGGAAGAGAACAGTCGTCTGTTGTTGCGCTCCGAGGTATTCAATGAGCGCGGTGAGGTGATCGAAAAACTGCTGTTTACCTCCTTGGAACTGCACGATCACATCCCCGCCGAGATGTTGCAGCCGAATATCGCGGCCGGCGATCAAATCCTCGAGCTGGATAGTGGCCTGATGCACCGACGTGGCAGTTCCCATGCCCAGGCCAGCTGGCAGACAAGCTCCCTGCCACCAGGGTTTCAGCAGAAGGTGCTGCGCCGTCATTACCTCCCCAATAAATTCTCCCCGGTGGAACACCACGTCTATGGCGATGGTTTGGCCTCGGTGTCGGTTTTTATCGAGGAACGTGACGACGAGGATGAGGTGCTTATCGGTCCCTCACGGATGGGGGGGATCAATGTCTATGGCCAATTTAGCCACGGCCACCTGATTACCGTATTGGGTGAGGTGCCGATGGTTACGGTGCAATTTATTGCCGAAGCCATGCAGCCGATCGTGCGTCCATGATTGAAGAAACCGCCCATGTATTGCGTACCGAAGGGGACTATGCCTGGGTAGAGACCCAGCGCCGGAGTAGCTGTGGCAGCTGCGCAGCGAAAAAAGGCTGCGGCACCGGTGCGCTGAGTCAGGTGCTGGGTGCGCGGGTGCAGGCCATCAAGGTGCGCAATCCCGTCGCTGCGCGAGCGGGTGATGAGGTGATTCTGGGGATCGAGGAACAGACCCTGATTAAAGGCTCCCTGGCCGTCTATCTGGTGCCGCTGCTGTCGATGATGGCGGGCGGCCTGCTGGGACAATGGCTGGCACCACAGTGGTTGATGAATCCCGATACCCTGGCGCTGATCTTTGGCATGACAGGCCTTGGCGCTGGCTTGTGGTGGTTGACGCGTTTCAATCGCCGGGCCAGTGGCGATCCGCGCTTTATGGCCGAGATCCTGCGGGTTACACCGGTGGCGATAACGATCGATAGGCTGGGACACAAGTCCTAGTCAGATTTCAAAAACAAATTGATAGAGAAGGACTGGATTGATGATAAAGATGATTCTGGCACGCCATTTCCTGCTGATTGTGATGCTTGGCCTGCTGGCCTTGCCGCTGCAGGCCCGTGAACTGCCCGAATTTACCCGCCTGGTGGAGGCCCATGGGCCGGCGGTGGTGAATATCAGTACCACTCAAAAGCGCAGCACACGTAGCTCTCCCCACGAATTTTCTCTGCCTGAGATGCCCCGTGGTGGCCCCTGGGATGATCTGTTGCGCCATTTCTTTGGTGAGCGTGGCGAGGGCGAGGAGATGCCGCGTGAGCGTGAGGCACGCTCGCTGGGTTCCGGATTCATTATCGACCGTGCCGGTTACATCATCACCAATAATCATGTGATCGACGATGCCGAGACCATTACCGTGCGCCTGAGTGATCGACGTGAAGTGAACGCAGAGCTGATCGGTGCAGACAAGCAGAGTGATATTGCCCTGCTCAAAATTGAGGCTGCGGATCTGCCCTTTGTGAAGCTGGGTCGTAGTGAAAAGCTGCGTGTGGGTGAGTGGGTGATGGCGATCGGCTCACCGTTTGGCTTTGACCATTCGGTCTCGGTCGGGGTGGTCAGCGCTCTGGGTCGTAGCCTGCCCAGTGAGAATTATGTGCCCTTCATCCAGACCGACGTGGCGATCAATCCGGGTAATTCCGGTGGCCCACTGTTCAATCTGGACGGGGAGGTGGTCGGGGTCAACTCCCAGATCTACAGTCGTACCGGTGGTTTCATGGGCCTGTCCTTCGCGATCCCCATCGATGTGGCCATGGATGTGGTCACCCAGCTCAAGGAGCAGGGTCACGTGACCCGTGGCTGGTTGGGGGTGTTGATCCAGGATGTGACCCGTGATCTGGCCGAATCCTTTGGCCTGCAACGGCCAATGGGGGCGCTGGTGGCGCAGGTGATGGATGGTTCACCGGCCGCCAAGGCGGGTGTTCAGGCCGGGGATGTGATCCTCGCCTTTAACGGCCAGGAGGTGAACACCTCCGCCGAGCTGCCACCCTTGGTTGGGCGGGCACGAGTGGGGCAGGATGCCCAGCTGCGGGTGCTGCGTGATGGCAAGACCCGTAACCTCAAGGTGCGCATTGCCGAGCTGCCCAGTGACGCTACCGAGCCACAGGCCAGCCCCAGCCGTCCCAGCCAGCCAGAGACCGACCGTCTTGGCCTGGCGGTCAAGCCCTTGAATGATGCCCAGCGCAAAGAGCTGGGGATCGACAAGGGCGGGGTGTTGATCGAGCGCATCGAGGACGGTCCTGCGGCCAGTGCCGGCCTCAGCCGTGGCGATGTGATCACCCGTTTGAACAATCGCCCGGTGGAGAGCGAGCGCGATTATCAGCGCATCCTCGAGGCTTTGCCTGCCGGGCGTTCGGTTCCGGTGCTGATCATCCGTGGTGGCAGCCCGCGCTTCTTTGCCCTGCGTATCCCGGCGGAGTGAGGCTGAGCCTGTATTACCGCAGTGGCTGCTCCCTGTGTGAGGCGATGCACCGGGAGCTGCTGCACTCGCCGCTGGTCGATCCCGCCCTGTTGCAGTGTGTGGATGTGGACGCGGACCCTGAGCTGGTTGCCCGCTATGGCCACAAGGTACCGGTGCTGACCGGGCCGGATCAGGTGGAGATCTGCCACTATTTCCTCGACTCCCAGGCCCTGCAAGACTATTTCGCCAGGTCGTGATCTCCGGTAGAATCACCGGTTCCCTTCAGCCCGATAGTAAAAAAGCCAAAACCCTGTGACTGACCTTCAGCATATCCGCAATTTTTCCATCATCGCCCATATCGATCACGGCAAATCCACCATTTCGGATCGTTTCATTCAGGTCTGTGGTGGACTGACTGAACGTGAGATGGCCTCCCAGGTACTCGACTCCATGGATCTGGAACGCGAACGCGGCATCACCATCAAGGCCCAGAGTGTCTCGCTGAAATACACCGCTCGCGATGGGCAGGTCTATATGTTGAATTTCATCGACACCCCTGGCCATGTGGATTTCTCCTACGAGGTTTCCCGTTCGCTGGCCGCCTGTGAAGGGGCCTTGCTGGTGGTAGATGCCTCGCAGGGGGTAGAGGCGCAGACCGTGGCTAATTGCTATACCGCCATTGAACAGGGGCTGGAAGTGGTGCCGGTGTTGAACAAGATCGACCTGCCTGCTGCCGATCCGGAACGGGTGATCGACGAGATCGAAGAGGTCATCGGCATCGAGGCCCACGATGCGATCCTGGTCAGTGCCAAGTCCGGGATCGGTATCGATGACCTGCTCGAACAGCTGGTGGTGAAGATCCCACCCCCGCAGGGCGACAAGAGTGCCCCCTTGCAGGCCTTGATCATCGACTCTTGGTTTGATAACTATCTGGGCGTGGTCTCGCTGGTGCGAGTGATGAATGGTGCCTTGAAGCCGAAGCAAAAGATCACCGTGATGTCCACCGGGCGCAGCCATCAGGTCGACCGGGTGGGGATCTTCAGCCCCAAGATGACCGATCAGCAGGAATTGAGTACCGGTGAGGTGGGCTTTGTGATCGCCGGGATCAAGGAGATCGATGGCGCCCCGGTGGGCGATACCCTAACCCTGAGCGACCGACCGGCCGATACCGCCCTGCCAGATTTCAAACCGGCCCAGCCACGGGTCTTTGCCGGGCTGTTCCCGATTAGCAGCGAGGACTACGAAGGCCTGCGCGATGCGCTTTCCAAGCTGCGCCTGAATGATGCCTCCCTGTTCTACGAGCCGGAGACCTCCACCGCACTGGGTTTTGGATTCCGCTGCGGCTTCCTCGGCATGCTGCACATGGAGATCATCCAGGAGCGCCTGGAGCGTGAATACGATCTGGATCTGATCACCACTGCACCGACGGTGATCTATGAGGTGCTTACCACCAAGGGTGAGATCCTGATGGTGGATAACCCGGCCAAGCTGCCGCCGGTCAATCAAATCGATGAAATCCGCGAACCGATCATCACCGCCAATATCCTGCTGCCACAGGACTACGTGGGCAATGTGATCACCCTGTGTGTGGAAAAGCGCGGGGTACAAAAGAATATGCAATACCTGGGCAAACAGGTCTCCCTGACCTATGAATTGCCCCTGAATGAGGTAGTGCTGGACTTTTTTGACCGGCTCAAATCGGTCAGCCGTGGTTTTGCCTCGCTGGATTACCAGTTCTCGCATTTTCAGCATGCGGATCTGGTCAAACTCGACATCATGATCAACGGTGAGGTGGTCGATGCCCTGGCACTGATCGTGCACCGGGATCAGGCCCAGTTGCGTGGCCGTGAAATGGCTGAAAAGATGAAGGAGTTGATCCCGCGCCAGATGTTCGAGGTGGCGATCCAGGCCTCCATCGGTAATCACATCATTGCCCGTACCAATGTCAAGGCGATGCGCAAGAACGTCACCGCCAAGTGTTATGGTGGTGATGTCAGCCGCAAACGCAAACTGCTGGAAAAGCAAAAAGCCGGTAAGAAACGCATGAAACAGGTGGGCTCGGTAGAGATCCCGCAGGAGGCATTCTTTGCCGTACTACACGTAGGAAAAAAACAACAATGAATCTGGATTTTCCACTTATCCTGGTATTACTGACACTGGTCACTGGTCTCATCTGGGCACTGGATGCCCTGTTTTGGTCAAAGGGCCGCGAGCAACGGGCCGATGCCCTGCGTGCCAAAGGAGTAGGAGAGGATGAGGTCGCGCGTCAGGTCAAGGAACCCGGTCTGGTTGATCTGTCCCGTTCCTTTTTTCCGATCATCCTGCTGGTACTGGTGGTGCGTTCCTTTGTTGCCGAGCCCTTCCGCATCCCCTCTGGTTCGATGATGCCGACCCTGCTGGTGGGCGACTTTATTTTGGTCAACAAGTTCTCCTATGGTCTGCGCCTGCCGGTACTGAATACCCGTTTTCTGTCGCTGGGCGAACCACAGCGCGGTGATGTGATGGTGTTTCGTTATCCCGAAGACCCCAGGGTCGACTATATCAAGAGGGTGATCGGGGTGCCTGGTGACCATATTCGCTATCAGGGCAAGCAGCTGACGATCAATGGTGAATTGGCGACACAGCAGCCGGGCGGGGTATTCGTGGGTGAGGGCAGCGAAAGTCGCATGACCGGCGCGCGGCGCATGCGTGAAAACCTGCTGGGATTGGAATACGACATCCTGGTCATGCCCCATGACAACATGTTCCTGGGCGATTTTGAATTTGTCGTGCCGCAGGGCCAGTATTTCACCATGGGTGATAATCGCGACAACAGTCGTGATTCCCGTGCCTGGGGTACCGTGCCGGAAGAAAACCTGGTCGGCAAGGCCTTTCTGATCTGGATGAGCTGGGATTGGAGCAAGGAAAAGGTGATTGCCTGGGATCGTCTGGGCAGTCGTATTCAGTAATTTTTGCAGGCAAGGAGACACAGGGTGAAATTACAACGTTATCAAGTCGGTGCCAGTTTATACGGGATCATCTTTGTGGTGCTGGTGGCGGTGTTTGTGGGTCATACCTTTTTCAAACTGTTTCCGATCTACATGGAAAACATGGAAGTGGCTTCCATTATCAAGAGCGTAAGTAATGATGCAGACGCCCAGTACAGCCGCCCCAGCGATGTTTACCAGGCGATCTTTCGGCGTTTCGGGGTGAATCAGATCACCCGTATCGGGCGCGATGATATCAGCGTGGTACGTGATGGCGATTATTATCTCATCAATGCGGAATACAGCGTACAGGTTCCCTATATGTGGAATATTTCCCTGTTATTGGAATTTCAGCATGAGGCGGAAGTGAGGGCGCGGTGAGTGAAGGTCTGAATCGGCTGACGCAGGCCCTGGGCTATCGTTTCAGTGACCCTGGCTTGCTTGAGCAGGCCCTAACCCACCGCAGTGTCGGCAGCCGAAACTATGAGCGCCTGGAGTTTCTGGGGGATGCGATCCTCAGCTTTGCCATTTCTTCCGAACTCTATGAACGATTTGCCGATATCGACGAAGGGCGCCTGAGTCGTATCCGTGCCTCCCTGGTAAAGGGAGAAACCCTTGCCGGCCTGGCCAGGGAGCTGCAGCTCGGGGATTATCTGCACCTGGGTAGTGGTGAACTCAAGAGTGGTGGCTATCGGCGTGACTCCATTCTTGCCGATGCCATGGAGGCGATCATCGGGGCGGTCTATCTGGACGCGGAGATCGAATCGGCACGGGAGCTGGTGCTGCGTCTGTATGCCAGTCGTCTGGACAAGGTCGATCCACAGCTGGCGCTCAAGGATCCCAAAACACGTCTGCAGGAGTATCTGCAATCCCGCGCCTTGCCACTGCCCGAATATGAAGTGACCCAGATCCGTGGCAAGTCACACACCCAGACCTTTCGGGTGCGATGCTGGGTCGAGGGACTGGAACAGGAAAGCATTGCCGAAGGCAGCAGTCGCCGCAAGGCAGAACAAACCGCCGCACAACAGATCCTGGACACGATTGCATGACAACTGATACCGGCAGCATCCACCACAGTGGCTTTATTTCGATTGTAGGACGTCCCAATGTGGGCAAGTCGACCCTGATGAATCATCTTCTGGGTCAAAAGATCAGCATTACCTCCAACAAGCCGCAAACCACCCGCCACCGTATCCTGGGGATCAAGACCGAGGCGGGCAAGCAGGTCGTCTATATCGATACCCCCGGCCTGCATCTCAATCCCAAGTCGGCGATGAACCGCTATATGAATCGCGCCGCCAGCAGCGGCATGGATGCGGTTGATTTGGTATTGTTTGTGGTCGAGGTCAATCATTGGACCGAAGAGGATGCCAATGTCCTGACCCGTCTGAAACAACAGGCCACTCCGGTGGTGCTGGTGGTCAACAAGGTCGACCATGTCAAGGACAAGGAAGAATTACTCCCCTTGCTGCAAAAGCTTTCTGCGCATATGGATTTTGCTGCGGTGGTACCGCTCTCGGCATTGAAGGGGCAGAACGTGGCACAGCTGGAGAAGCTGGTATTTGATGCCTTGCCTGAAGGGGAGGGCATTTTCCCCGATGATTACATTACCGATCGTTCCGAGCGCTTTCTGGCCGCCGAGATGGTGCGTGAAAAACTGATCCGTAGCCTGGGGCAGGAACTGCCCTATGCCACCACCGTGGAGATCGAGCAGTTCAAGGATGACAATGGCCTGCTGCGCATCTCGGCGTTGATCTGGGTAGAACGGCAGAGTCAGAAAAAGATCGTTATCGGCAAGGGCGGTGAGCGGCTTAAACAGGTCGGTCAGCAGGCCCGCATGGATATGGAAAAGCTGTTCGGCCAGAAGGTCTTTTTGCAGTGTTGGGTCAAGGTCAAGGAAGGTTGGTCGGATAACGAACGCCTGCTCAATAGCCTTGGTTACAAGGATGAGTTCTAGCCAGCTGTATCCGATCCATATCTTACACCGCACACCCTGGCGCGATACCAGCCTGTTGATTGAGGCCTTTTCGCCAGAACATGGCCGCATCGGTCTGGTGGCCCGTGGGGTGCGTGGCAAACGCTCCCACAAGGCGGCCCTGCTTCAGCCCTTTCAGCCCTTGTTGGCTTCCTGGGCCGGGCGCGGGGACTTGCTCAGCCTGCACAATGTGGAGCCTGACGGCCCGGCGCAAAGTCTGCATGGTGCCGCACTGAATAGTGGCTTTTACCTGAATGAATTACTGCTGCGCCTGCTGCAGCGCCATGACCCCCACCCCGAACTCTACCAAGCCTACTGCATTGCGCTGCTGCGCCTGCAAAGCGGTGAGCAGATTGAGTGGACCCTGCGTCTGTTTGAATGTGAATTGCTGGAGCAATTGGGTTATGGTCTGTTGCTTGGCTGTGCTGCCGACACGGGAATGGCTCTTGAGCCACTACAGCCTTACGTCTACCTGCCCGAGCGTGGTCCGATTCCAGCAGAACAGGCAGAGGGGAGGGTCTTGCAGGGGAAAACCTTGCTGCGTCTGGCCGAGGCCCAGTGGCCAGCCAGCGAGGTAGATCCTCAGTTGTTGCAGGAGGCCAAGTACCTGCTGCGCCAGAGCCTGGCCCGCTATCTTGGTCCCAAGCCCCTGGCCAGTCGCGCGTTGTTTCAGACAGTGAGTGGACAATAAATTCACCGCAAAGACGCAAAGAACGCAAAGGTATTAATGGGTTCCTGGGGCTGATGTATCATGTGCAATATGCTGCTGAATATGGGCACCCCCAGGGTAGATAAGCGTAGCAACGGTGTTTCTTTGCGTCCTTTGTGCCTTTGCGGTGAGATCCTTTTTTTTGATTGAAATCTTCGGAGCCAGACGATTGAACAAGAGCAACGAGATCCTCCTGGGTGTGAATATTGACCATGTGGCCACCCTGCGCCAGGCCCGTGGCACCCGCTATCCCGAGCCGGTACAGGCGGCACTGATCTGCGAGCAGGCCGGTGCCGATAGCATTACCCTGCACCTGCGTGAAGACCGTCGCCACATCCAGGATCGTGATGTGGCGATCATCCATGAGCTACAGCAGACCCGTATGAATCTGGAGATGGCGGTGACCGATGAAATGATCGCCATCGCTGAAAAATATCGCCCCGCTGATTGCTGCCTGGTACCGGAAAAGCGTGAGGAGCTGACCACCGAGGGTGGGCTGGATGTGGCCGGGCAGCTGGCACGGGTCAAGGATGCCTGCGCACGCCTGGCCGCTGCCGGGATCAAGGTCTCCCTGTTTATCGATGCCGAACAGGCCCAGATCGAGGCCGCCGCTGCCTGTGGGGCCCCGGCCATCGAGATCCACACCGGCCACTACGCCGATGCCGCCAGCCCCGCCGAACAGGCTGCCGAATTGGCCCGTATCGAGCAGGCGGTGGTATGGGGACGAGAGGCGGGTCTGCAGGTCAATGCCGGCCACGGCCTGCATTATCACAATACCAAGGCCATCGCCCGCATCCCCGGTATCACCGAGCTGAATATCGGCCATGCGATCATCGCCCAGGCGGTGTTTGACGGTCTGCCTGGGGCGGTGCGCGAGATGAAACGGATTATGCTTGAGGCGCGCCGATGATCTTTGGGATCGGCACCGACATCGTTGCCATCGCCCGCATGGAAAAGGCCCTGGCCCGCCACGGTGAGCGCTTTGCCGAACGCATCCTGGCCGAACAGGAGCGTGCTGCCTATGCGGAGGCCGCCAGGCCCGCCCGCTTTCTGGCCAAGCGTTTTGCCGCCAAGGAGGCTGCCGCAAAGGCCTTTGGTACCGGTTTCAGTGCGGGGCTAAGCCTGCAGCATATCGTCATCAGCCATGACGCGCGAGGACGTCCACTGTTATCCTTTCATGGCCAGGCCGAGGTATTTTGTCGTGACCAGGGGGTGGGTGAGGCCCATCTGTCGATCTCCGACGAACAGGATTACGCCATCGCCTTTGTTACCTTGATGCGAGGAGAGAACGCCGTATGAGCCAAAAGATCACCGTTATTGGCAGTGGCTTTGCCGCCCTGACCGCAGTGCAGGCCCTGCGCAAGCAGCATGAGCATGCGGTGATTAGCGTGATCAGTCCACGCGCCGAGTTTGTTTTTCTGCCCAGCCTGATCTGGATTCCTTCTGGCCTGCGACAGCCGGAAGATCTGGTGATCCCACTGGATAATTTCTTTCGGCGTATGAAGGTCAGCCATATCCAGGCTGAGGTCACCGGCCTGAGTGAGGATGGCCGTACCGTGCATACCGATGCGGGCAGCATTCACAATGATGCCCTGATCATTGCCTCGGGTGGTCGTTTCATCAAAAAACTGCCGGGGATCGAACATGCGATCACCCCCTGCGAGGGGATTGGCGCAGCGCTTAAAATACGTGATCGTCTGGCGGAAATGGAAGGCGGTACCATTGCCATCGGCTTTGGCGGCAATCCTAACGAACCCTCGGCGATGCGCGGCGGCCCGATGTTTGAATTCCTGTTCGGCACCGACACCTTGCTGCGACAACAGGGGCGGCGCGACAAGTTCAAGCTGGTGTTTTTCAACCCCGCTCCCGAGCCGGGCAAGCGCCTGGGTCCCAATGCGGTCAAGGGACTGCTGAACACCATGGCCAAGCGTGGCATCGAGACCCATCTTGGCCACAAGATGAAGGGCTTTGAGTCCAACAAGGTGATCACCGAGGGCGGGGAGTTTGCTGCGGATCTGATCCTCTTCATGCCAGGCATGACCGGTAACAGCTGGTTTGATAATTCCAGCTTGCCACGTTCTCCCGGCGGCCTGATTAAGGCCGGTGGCGATTGTCGCGTCCCGGGTTTTGATAAGGTCTATGTGGCGGGGGATTCCGGTAGTTTTGAGGGGCCCGAGTGGATGCCCAAGCAGGCCCACATGGCCGATCTGCAGGCCAGGGCGGCGGTCACCAATCTGCTCGCCGATCTGGATGGTCGTCCCTCCGATGCCCGTTTCAAGGTCGAGCTGATGTGTATCGTCGATAGCCTGGACAAGGGGATGCTGGTACTGCGTACTCCCAAGCGTTCGCTGGTGCTGCCTGCCTGTCGGCTGTTGCACTGGGCCAAGCGCTTCTTTGAACGTCTCTATCTGCGTCAGTATCGTTAGCGATGCTGCCAATGAGAAATACGCAGCGCCTAAATTACTGCAACAGATTGCCAGCATGTCTGAAACACGGCTGATCCGCCAACCGCTCTATGCCTGGCTGATCCTGTTGCTGGGTGTGTTCCTGAGTGGCTATTTCGCCCTGCAGGTCAAAGAGCGGCTGGAAGCCGAGGCAGTGGAACGATTTTCTTTTGCCGCAGAGCAGGTCTCGATTCGTATTGAGGAACGCCTGAACACCTATGCCATGGTATTGCGTGGTGGGGCGGCATTGTTCGACGCCTCGGAGGATGTGACCCGTGATGAATGGCGTGCCTATACCGAAAAATTACGCGTTTCGGATACTGTGGTGGGTGTGCAGGGGATCGGTTTTGCACTGCTGATTCGCCCTGACGATCTGGCACAGCACACCGCCAGTGTTCGCGCCGAGGGCTTTCCCGATTATCAGATCCGCCCTGAGGGCGAGCGCGATCTCTACTCTTCGATTATCTATCTTGAACCCTTCAGCGGACGCAATCTGCGTGCCTTTGCCTATGACATGTTTTCCGAGCCGGTTCGTCGCGAGGCGATGATTCATGCCCGTGACACGGGTATGGCGGCACTGACTGGCCGGGTCGAGCTGGTGCAGGAAACGGGCAGTGATGTGCAGCCGGGTACCTTGATGTACGTACCAGTCTATCGGCATGGTGCGCCGTGGGGAAGTGTTGAGCAGCGACGCGAAGCACTGATTGGCTGGTCGTACAGTCCGTATCGCATGCGCGACTTGATGGAGGGGATCCTCGGCAATTGGGAAAGGATGGACGACGCGGCGGTCGGGATCACGGTGTTCGATCAGCACGTAGCCGAAGCAAATCTGCTTTATCGTAATCATGCCAGATCCCAGGCAGCTCCCAGCCGCTTTGCCCAACAGCACATCCTGGATTTCAATGGTCGCCAATGGGTGTTGGTGTTTGACCATCTCAAGCCTGCTGCCGGACTTCATTACACCACCGCCTGGAATACCCTGTTGGGTGGTCTGTTGCTGAGTGGCCTGTTGTTTGGTTTGATGCTGTCGATGGCCAATACCCAGGTGCGTGCTGCCCGGATTGCCGATCAGCTGACGGTGGCAGTGCGGGAGCAGGAGTCACAGCTTCGCGATAGCGAATTTCGCTGGCGTTTTGCGATCGAGGGTTCCGGGGATGGTCTGTGGGATTGGAACCTGCGTGATGATACGGTCTTTTACTCGCCGCAATGGAAGGTGCTGTTAGGGCTGGGTGACGAGGATGTGCGTGGCGATGTGACCGATTTCCAGGCACGCCTACACCCGGATGACCGGGAGGAAACCCTTGCCTCGGCAAAGGCCTGTCGGGATGGTGACAGTCACGAGTACGTTCATGTGCATCGCATGCAGCACAAGGATGGGCACTGGTTGTGGGTGCTGGATCGTGGCATCGTGGTGGAGCGCGACGATGATGGGGTGCCGCTGCGCATGCTGGGTACCATGTCGGATATCAGTTCACGCAAGGCCCTGGAGGCCGCGCGTGAGGAGTTGTTGTTGCGCATGCAGACCACGGCCAGCCGGGTGCCAGGCATGGTCTTTGAATATCGTCTCTTTCCGGACGGACGATCCAGTTTTCCCTATTCCAGCGATGCCATACAGCATATCTACGGGCTGAGCCCCGAGTCGGTGCGTGAGGATGCCTCGGCGGTATTTTCGGTGATCCATCCCGATGATTATGAGGGGCTGGTTGAGAGCGTCCGCAGATCGGCCAAGGCGCTTTCGCCCTGGCGCCATGAGTATCGGGTGAAATTTGCCGATGGCCGGGTGCGTTGGCTCTACGGTGATTCGCTACCCCATCGCGGCGAGGATGGGGTGATCAGCTGGTACGGGGTTATTTCTGATGTCACCGAACAGAAGGAATCTGAACTGGCGCTACGCCGTGCCCATGCGGAGGCCAAGCGTTTTCGCGATGCACTGGATTATCTCTCTTCATATGTCTACATGAAAGATACTCAGTCACAATATATCTATGCCAACCGGGCCACCCTGGAACTGTTCGCCTGTAGCGCAGAAGGTCTGCTTGGTAGTGGGGATGAGCAATTTTTTCCAGCGGCCACGGTCCATAAAATGCATCAAATCGATGCGCGGGTCTTACGTGGCGAGCAGACCACCGAAGAGGTGGAATCCGTCGATGCCAATGGCAAGGCCAGGGTCTTTCTGGAGATCAAGGCCCCCATCTACGATGAGTCCGAGCAGCGAGAGATAGTCGGGATCCTGGGGATTTCCACCGACATCACTCCACTCAAGGAACACGAGCAGCAACTCGAGCACATCGCCCACTTTGATGCCCTGACCAATCTGCCCAATCGGGTACTACTGGCAGACCGTCTGCATCAGGCCATGTCGCAGGCGCAGCGACGTGATCAACACCTGGCGGTGGCCTATTTGGATCTGGATGGCTTCAAGGGCATTAATGACCGTTACGGCCATGCCGCCGGGGATCAGTTACTGGTCGCCATAGCGAGCCGCATGAAGGCGGTATTGCGTGAGGGGGATACCCTTTCGCGTCTGGGCGGGGATGAATTTGTGGTGGTGTTGCTGGATCTTGCCGATGTGGAGGCCAGTGTACCGATGCTTTCACGCTTGCTGACAGCGGCTGCCGAGCCCTTGGCCTATCAAGGGAATGTATTGCAGGTCTCGGCCAGCGCCGGCATTTCCTTCTACCCACAGAGCGGGCCGGTTGAGGCCGAGCAACTGATGCGCCAGGCAGACCAGGCCATGTACCAGGCCAAGCTGGCGGGCAAGGGGCGATATCATGTCTTTGATGCCGAGCAGGATCGCAGTGTCCGCAGTCACCATGAAAGCCTGGAGCGTATTCGCAGTGCACTGGAAAATGGCGAGTTCTGCCTGTATTACCAGCCCAAGGTGAATATGCATAGCGGCGTGGTGGTCGGCGCCGAGGCCTTGATCCGCTGGCAGCACCCGGTCAAGGGCCTGCTGCCTCCCTCCAGTTTCCTGCCGGTGATCGAGGACCATCCCTTGTCGAGCGAAGTGGGTGAGTGGGTGATCGCCACCGCACTGGCACAGATGTCGACCTGGCAAACGGCAGGCTTGACCATGCCGGTCAGTGTCAACATCGGTGCGCACGAATTGCATCAGGCGAGCTTTCCTGAACGCCTGCAGACACTGCTGGCAGCGCAGCCGGATATCTCTGCCGCATTCCTTGAGCTGGAGGTCTTGGAAACCAGTGCCTTGGGTGATCTGGCCAGTGTGTCGAGACTACTGGAAAAATGCCGCGCCCTTGGGGTGGGTGTGGCCTTGGATGATTTCGGGACAGGATACTCCTCGCTGACCTATCTGAAGCGTCTACCCGCTGGGGTAGTGAAGGTGGACCAGAGTTTTGTGCGTGATATCCTCGAGGATGCGGAAGACCTGGCGATCCTGGATGGGGTGCTGGGACTGGCCAGTGCCTTTGGGCGCAAGGTGATTGCCGAAGGGGTGGAAACCACGGAACATGGGGATATGTTGTTGCGTGTTGGTTGCGAGTTGGCCCAAGGCTATGGGATCGCCCGCCCCATGCCCGCCGATGACTTTCCTTCGTGGGTGGAAGCCTGGCGCCCTGAACCCCATTGGTCAAACTTGAGACGACTCAGCCGCG
This sequence comes from Gammaproteobacteria bacterium, assembly GCA_014859545.1. Classification (GTDB taxonomy): domain Bacteria; phylum Pseudomonadota; class Gammaproteobacteria; order Thiohalomonadales; family Thiohalomonadaceae; genus SLDE01. Next base: position 11,985 of record JACUTZ010000004.1, on the reverse strand, counting down.
AGACCATGCCACTGCTGTATGCGGGGGTAGAGCACCGTGCCTGGATACGGGATTTGGCCTTATCGCTACAATTTAATAAGGTGGAACGGCCTGAACTGAACCCGCATCGCTGCCGTTTTGACGGCTGGCTGGGTCGTTCCGGTTATCGTCAGCAACCGGGCTTTGGCAAGATCGACCTACTGCATCTTCAGGTGCATCAACTGGCCAGCGAGTTATGCGAGCTGCATGACCAGGATCAGGCAGAATCTGCGATTGCACGCCTGGATGAACTGTATGCACTGGGCGATGCCTTGTTGGCCGAACTGGGTGCCTATATCGATTGATGAAAATGAGAAGATTATGCTAAATCCACTCCCCGCCCTGGCGAAAGTCCCATTCCCCGCCTTGCAGCGTGCCAACCTGCATACCCTGCAGGTCAATCTGGGCTATCGCTGCAATCAGCAATGCCTGCACTGTCATGTGAATGCCGGGCCGAATCGGCAGGAAATGATGACGCCAGAGGGCATCGCGCTATTGATCGGCCTGCTGGATGAGATGTCGATCCGGCAATTGGATCTGACTGGTGGTGCACCCGAAATGCATCCGCAGTTTCGTGAGTTGGTGATCGCCGCTCGCGAGCGTGGTGTACGGGTGCTGGACCGCTGCAATCTGACCATTCTGGAAGAGCCTGGCCAGGAAGATCTGGCTGACTTCCTGGCGCAACAGGGGGTGGAGGTGGTGGCCTCCTTGCCCTGTTATCTGCAGGAAAATGTCGATGCACAGCGTGGCAAGGGGGTGTTCGACTTGAGTATTCGCGCCCTGCAGCGTTTGAATGGGCTGGGCTACGGGCAGCTGGACGGGCTTTCGCTGTCACTGGTCTACAATCCTCAGGGGCCGCAGTTGCCACCACCGCAACAGGCGCTGGAACAGGATTACAAACAGCGTCTGTACCAGGACCATGGGATTGTGTTCAATCAACTACTGACCATCACCAATATGCCGATCGCCCGTTTTGGCAGTAGTCTGATGTCCAGGGGACAGCTGGGTGAATACATGCAATTGTTGCAGGAGGCGCATCTGGACAGCAATCTGCCTGGGGTGATGTGTCGACACCTCATCAGTGTGGATTGGCAGGGCTATCTCTACGATTGTGATTTCAATCAAATGCTCGGGCTGGGCATGCCCGGTTTGGATGGGGAGCCGACGCCCCTGCATCTGCGTGACCTGCGCGGGATGCGGATAGAGGGACGGCCAATCAAGGTATTGGGCCACTGCTACGGTTGTACCGCCGGACAGGGGAGTAGTTGTGGCGGGGCACTGAGCTAATCGTGCTCTTGCCGACGCGAAAGTTCACGGATGCGGCGCAAGCGTTTGCGATTTTTATAGTGTCGCACCAAATGCAGTTGCCATAACAGGCGCACGCTAAAATAGGCGAGTGCCGAACAGAGCGCTGCAACAAGAAAACTGCCCAGATACAGTGGCTCCCAGATCTGCCCGACACTGCTGGTAAACCATTCCAGGCTGAACTCAAAACCGATGTGGTCTTCACTGTGATGGAGGACATTGAGGACCCATGCCCCGACGCGATAGGTAAAATAATACATCGGTGGCATGGTGAGCGGATTGCTGATCCAGACCAGCGCTACCGATAGTGGCAGGTTGACCCGAAACCAGATCGCTGCTGCGGCGGCAAACACCATTTGAAACGGGATCGGGATAAAGGCCAGAAAGATGCCGATGGCGAAGGCGCCAGCGGCCGAACGGCGATTGACGTGCCACAGATTGGGGTCGTGCAGCAGGGTCCCAAAAAAACGCAAATGCCGATGTTCACGGATTCGTTTGTGATTGGGCATAATGCGGCGGATGTACTTTTTTGCCATGGGGGTCGGCTGTATAGTAAGTTGTCGATCTGTTTATTATCCATCATTTACAGCGGATAGGAACGATGCTTTCAAGGACGATGGCATTTTTATTTGGGGTATTCGCCCTGCAGCAATTTCCCAGTCTGCCCGACTGGCCCTGGCTAGTGTCAGCCATTATCCCGCTATTCGTGTCTGCCTACTGGCCTGCCAGCCGGACCTGGAGTCTGCCCCTGCTGGCCTTTGTGTTTGGGCTGATCTGGGCGGCCCTGCATGCCCAGTTTCAATTACGCCACAGCCTCTCTGCCGAGCTGGAGGGGCAGGATCTATTGCTGATCGGCACCGTGCGTTCCCTGCCCCAGATCGATGCACGGCGTGTGCGCTTTGAATTCATCCCCAGGCAGGCGAGTCTGGCTGGTGAGGCGATCCGCTTGACCACGCCATTACGGCTAAACTGGTATGGGGCCTATCCATCGGAGCTGGCACCAGGGCAGGACTGGCAGTTGCTGGTCCGTCTCAAACGTCCCTGGGGCATGATGAATCCCGGTGGCTTTGATTATGAGGGCTGGTTGTACCAGGGCGGACTGGGGGCAACCGGCTATGTCCGCCAATCGGCAGATAATCAGCTGCTTGATGAGTTTGGGGCCTGGATGCCTGTTCAGCGTGTTCGTCACCCGTTGCAGCAGCGTCTGCTACAGGTACTGGACGGTCACCCGGCCCAGGGGATCATCATGGCACTGGCCATTGGCGAGCGCGGCCAAATGGATGATGAACACTGGCGGGTGTTGATCGCCACCGGCACCAACCACCTGATGGCGATCTCCGGGCTGCATGTGGGCCTGGTGGCCGGCTTTGCCTTTTTCCTGTTTTCCTTTTTGTGGCGGCGCTGTCCGGGCTGTTGTCTGCGCCTCGCGGCACCACGGGCTGCGGCGATTGCGGCCTTTCTTGTCGCCTTGTGGTATGCCGCCCTGGCCGGTTTTGCCATCCCCACCCAACGGGCCTTGCTGATGCTGGCGGTGGTGTTGGGTGCGGTGTTCTGGATGCGTCCCTTGGCCGCCGGCAGGGCGCTTGCCCTGGCACTTTGGCTGGTGCTGTTGTGGCAGCCTACGGCGGTATTGGCGGCGGGTTTTTGGTTGTCCTTTGCCGCAGTCGCCTTGATCCTCTACGGCATGCATGCGCGGGTGCAGGCATCTGGACTGTGGTGGCGCTGGGGCAGGGTACAGTGGCTGGTCTCAGTGGGCCTGTTGCCCTTGTTGGTGTTGTTTTTTGGCAAGGGTTCGCTGAGTGCGCCACTGGCCAACCTGCTGGCGGTGCCCTGGGTTAGCCTGGTGGTGGTGCCGCTGACCCTGATTGGAACCGCGCTATTGCCGGTCTTTGAACCGCTGGGCCAGGGGATTTTACAGGTGGCGGCAGGCGCATTTCAGGTCGGCTGGCCACTGCTGCGCTGGCTGGCCGACACGGTACCGATGCTAGCGTTGTCCCTGAAGGGCTGGCCGCTGCTGCTGGCGGGGCTGGGCCTGGCCTGGTTACTGGCGCCACGGGGCTGGCCCCTGCGTCCCCTGGGTTTGGTGCTGTGTCTGCCGCTGGTGCTGCTGCGCCCGCCCGTGCCGGGTGATGGTGAACTCTGGCTGACCCAACTGGATGTGGGGCAGGGCCTGGCGACGGTGATCCAGACCCGCCACCACAGCATGGTGTTTGATACCGGACCAGCTTTTGCCTCTGGTTTTAATACCGGTGATGCGGTGCTATTGCCGTATTTGCAGCATCGTGGCATCCGCCGACTCGACAAGCTGGTGATCAGCCATAGTGACAACGACCATCTGGGCGGTGCGGCGGCGCTGCTGGCGGGGATGCCGGTGGCACAGGTCTATAGCGGCGAGTCCCGTCGTATGGACTGGCTGCCACACCAGGCCTGTAGCCAGGGGCATCACTGGGAATGGGATGGGGTGGTGTTTCGTTTCCTTTATCCGGATCGCCCCCTGCATCGACGCACCGGTAACGACGACTCCTGTGTGCTGCACATCCAGGCGGGCGCCCATGCGGTACTGCTTACCGGTGATATTGAGGCTGCAACCGAGCGACGCCTGCTAAACAGCACAGAACACCTGTCTGCCGATGTCTTGATCGCCCCCCATCATGGCAGCGCCAGCTCTTCCACCGAGGCCTTTATCACGGCGGTTTCCCCTCGCTGGGTGATTTTCAGTGCCGGTTATCGCAACCGTTACGGCCACCCGCATCCGGCGGTACAAGCCCGCTATGCCGCGCATGGGGTGCAAGGCCTGGAGACCTGGCGGGAAGGGGCAATCCGCCTGGAGCTGGGCGGCAACACGCTGGCGGTGCAGCGGTATCGGCAGACGGCGCGCCGTTACTGGCATACACAACCCTGAGTGTGGGTACAAATCAGCCAGACACACACCGGGCAATCTATGATTCAGGGCGGGTATTTGTTACATTGACGGCCTGTATTTACAGGACGTGAGGATAGGTATAGCCGTGTTGGAATTGATTACTGCCGGTGGCTGGTTGATGGTGCCGATACTGTTGTGTTCGGTGCTGGCGCTGGCCATTGTTGCCGAGCGTTTCTGGGCTCTGAAACAGGGAAAAGTGGTACCAGCTGGCCTGGTGGCCCAGGTCTGGAAACTGCATCAGAAGCAGGAGCTGAATAATGACCGTATCCGCCTGCTGCGGGACAGCTCGCCGCTGGGTCGCATCCTCGCTGCAGGCCTGATCAATATGCAACATGATCGGGATGTGATGAAGGAAGCGATCGAGGAAACCGGCCGTCAGGTGGTGCTGGAGCTGGAACGCTTTTTGAACACCCTGGGCACCATCGCCTCGATCACCCCCTTGCTCGGTCTGCTCGGTACCGTGATCGGCATGATCAAGGTCTTCTCGGCGATCACCGCCCAGGGGGTGGGTAATCCGGCGGTGCTGGCCGGCGGCATCTCCGAGGCACTGATTACCACCGCTGCCGGGCTGTCGGTGGCCATCCCCAGCCTGATGTTTTACCGCTATTTCCGCGGCAAGGTCGACATGCTGGTGATCCGCATGGAGGAGGAATCGCTGAAGCTGGTGGAAGTGATCCACGGCGAACGTGAGCGCGGTGAGGAGATCGCCTGATGCGTCTGCAGTCGCGGCGTGCGGAAGACCCGGATCTGAATCTGACCCCACTGATCGACGTGGTGTTTCTGCTGCTGATCTTTTTTATGGTCTCCACCACCTTTGAGCGGGACACCGAGATCAGCCTGGAGCTGCCCGAGGCCAGTGGCGAGCCGTTGAAGACCGAGCAAGTCGTGATTGAGATCAGTATCGATGCCCAGGGGCACTATTACGTGAATCAGCAGGAATTGATCAACACCCAGATCGACACCATCAAGCGCGCCATCCAACAGGCCAGGGGCGATGTGGAACGGCCCCAGGTGATCCTCAGCGCCGATCGGCAAACCCCGCACCAGGCGGTGATCACCGCGATGGATGCGGCCCGTCAGGTCGGCCTGGTGAACCTGACCTTTGCCACCAGCTCACCGGCCGAGGCGCGCTAGCCGATGTCCACCTTCCCTACAGACGGGGCCAAGGTCTACCGTCGCCTGCTTGGCTACGTGCTGCCACACTGGCCGGCCTTTGCCGTGGCGATTGTTGCCCTGTTGCTGGTGGCCGCCACCGAGGCGGGCTTTGCCGCCTTTATCAAGCCGCTGATCGACGGCAGTTTTGTTGAACGCGACCAGCGCATCATCATGTATGCGCCACTGGTGTTGGTGGGCCTGTTTTTTGTGCGTGGCGTGGCGGCCTTTCTGTCCAGCTACGCCATGGCCTGGGTGGGGCGCAAGGTGATCAATACCTTGCGTGGCGAGATGTTTACCCATTTGTTGCGTCTGCCGGTCAGTTTTTACGACCGCACACCCTCCGGTACCCTGCTGGCCAAGCTCACCTACAACGTCGAGCAGGTGGCACGTGCCACCACCGATGTGATCACCATTCTGGTGCGCGATACCTTCACGGTGATCGGCCTGTTGGGCTGGATGTTTTATCTCAACTGGCGTCTGGCCCTGGTGTTATTGATCGGTGCTCCATTGATTGCTCATGTGATCAATTTGATCAATCGGCGTTTCCGTCGTTACAGCACCCGTATCCAGGACTCGGTTGGTGATGTGACCCAAATTGCCGAGGAGGCGATCAACGGCCAGCGGGTGGTCAAAACCTTTGGTGGTCAGGCCTATGAGCAGGGACGTTTTGATCAGGCCAATGAACGCAATCGCAAACTCAATATGAAACTGGAATCGACCAATGCGGCCAGTGTGCCGGTGATCCAGTTCATTGCCGCGATCGCTGCCGCCGGGGTGATCTACATGGCCCTGCAGGAGGTGGAGCGCAGTGAGCTGACCGTTGGTGGTTTCATGTCCTTCATTGCGGCGATGATGCTGCTGTTGGCACCGCTCAAACGCCTGACCAAGATCCTCGCCAGTTTGCAAAAAGGTATTGCCGCCGCACAGAGTATCTTTGATTTTGTCGACACCCCCGCTGAGCCGGAGCCAGGAAACAAGCAGCTGGCGCGGGCCATGGGGGCGGTACGCTATCAGAAGGTGTCATTTCGTTACCAGGAGGATAGCGAACTGGTCTTGCACGACATCGATTTGGCGATCAAACCGGGGCAGAGCGTGGCCTTTGTGGGGCGCTCCGGCAGTGGTAAATCGACCCTGGTTGGCCTGTTGCCGCGCTTTTATGATGTCAGCGCCGGACAGATCCTGATCGATGGGGAAGACATTCGCAGTCTTGGCCTGCAGAGTCTGCGCGATCAAATCGCCCTGGTCAGTCAGCACATCACCCTGTTCAACGATACCATCGCTAATAATATCGCCTATGGCCGTCTGGAAGGGGCCAGTCGCGAGGCGATCATCGCCGCCGCCGAGGCCGCCCATGCGATGGAATTTATCCGTCAGTTGCCCGAGGGCCTGGATACCATGGTGGGCGAAAACGGGGTGTTGCTGTCCGGTGGCCAGCGCCAGCGCCTGGCGATCGCCCGTGCCCTGCTCAAGGACTCGCCGATCCTGATCCTGGATGAGGCCACCTCGGCGCTGGACACCGAATCGGAACGCCATATTCAAGCCGCGCTGGAAACCCTGATGCAAAATCGCACCACCCTGGTGATCGCCCATCGCCTCTCGACCATCGAACGGGTGGATTGCATCATGGTGATGGACAAGGGGCGGATCATCGAGTCGGGTTCCCATGGCGAATTGCTGGCGAAGAACGGCCAATACGCCAATCTTTATCGCCTGCAATTCCAGGATGATTGATCTCGCCGCACACTGGTATCGGGCCAGCCCCTGGCTGTGGTTGTTGTGGCCGCTTTCTCTGTTGTTTTGTGCCCTGGTCTGGCTGCGGCGTCTGGCCTATCGGCGCGGTTGGTTGGCAAGCCACCGTCTGCCGGTGCCGCTGATCGTGATCGGCAATATCACTGCCGGTGGCAGTGGCAAGACCCCCCTGGTGCTGTATCTTGCCGAACAGCTCAAACAACGGGGTTATCGTCCAGGCCTGATCAGTCGCGGCTATGGTGGTCAATCCATACAGTGGCCACAGCCGGTCAGGGCAGATAGTGTTCCTCAACTGGTCGGAGACGAGGCCTTGCTGCTGGTACAGCGCAGTGGCTGTCCGATGATGGTGGGTCCCGACCGGGTGGCGGCCGCCGAGGCCTTGCTGGCAGGGCAACAGGTGGACATCATCCTGGCCGACGATGGGTTACAGCATTATCGTCTGGGGCGCGATATTGAGATCGCCGTGCTCGACGGCCAGCGCCGTCTCGGTAATCGCCTGTGCCTGCCTGCCGGTCCACTGCGCGAACCGCCTGGACGCCTGAATGCGGTGGATTTTGTGGTGGCCAACGGGGAGGCCAGGGCAGGGGAGTGGGCGATGCAATTACAGGGCTCGACGCTGTGTGCCCTGAAAGGCAACGAGCAGCTTCGCCTTGCTGCACTGGCCGGGCAGCGGGTGCATGCGGTGGCGGGGATTGGTCATCCACAGCGCTTCTTTGCCAGCCTGCGTGCTGCCGGTCTGGAACTGATCGAACATCCATTCGGTGATCACCATCCCTATGGCCTGGGCGAACTGGATTTTGCCGATGGCCTGCCGGTGCTGATGACTGAAAAGGATGCGGTAAAATATCGCCTCTATGCGGGCGCCCAGCACTGGTATCTGCCGGTGCAGGCGCAGCTGGATGAGGAATTTATGCAGCAATTGCTGTCACGCCTGCCCGAGCGGGCCACCATGCCGGAGAAAAACCATGGACAAGAAACTGCTTGAGATCCTGGTCTGTCCGATCTGCAAGGGTCCCTTGCAATACGACAAGAGCAATCAGGAATTGATCTGCCGGGCCGACCGCCTCGCCTATCCGATCCGTGATGATATCCCGGTGATGCTGGAGGAGGAGGCGCGCGTCCTTAGCGCCGAGGAACTGGCTGAATGAGTTTTCACGTCATCATCCCGGCGCGTCATGCCTCGACCCGTCTGCCTGGCAAGCCGCTATTGGCGATCGCCGGACGGCCGATGATCGAGCATGTCTACCGGGTGGCCACGGCCAGCGGGGCGGCCTCGGTGCGTGTGGCAACGGATGATGAGCGCATTGCCGAGGCGGTGCGCGGATTTGGTGGCCAGGTGTGTATGACCCGCCCGGATCACAACAGCGGTAGTGAGCGTCTGGCCGAGGCCTGTGAACGCCTCGGGCTGGATGCTCAGGCGGTGGTGGTCAATCTGCAGGGCGATGAACCGCTGATGCCGGCGGCACTGCTCAACCAGGTGGCTGGCTTGATGGATGAAGATGATGGCGTATCGATGGCCACCCTGTGTACCCGAATTCATCATGCCGAGGAGTTGTTCGACCCGAATGTGGTCAAGTTGGTGATGGATGCCCAGGGCCATGCCCTGTATTTCTCCCGTGCAGCAATCCCCTGGGATCGGGATGCCTTTGCCGCTGAGCCCGGTGTCTTGCCTGGCGCGCCCCATTATCGCCATTTGGGCCTGTATGCCTACCGGGTCGGTTTTTTGCGCGACTATGTCAGTCAGGCACCTTGCGAGTTGGAGCAGCGCGAATCCCTGGAGCAGTTGCGGGTGCTGTGGTACGGCGGACGGATTAAGGTGGCCGAGGCCAGCTGCCTGCCAGGGCCTGGCGTGGATACGGTCGCGGATCTGGAGCGGGTTCGGGCCTTGCTGAAGGCCTAATCGTCCAGACGAAAATTCAGTGCCTGCAGGGCTGGGTTGAGTTGTTGCGGTTGCTCCGGATCAAAGATCGGCAGCAGGCAGGTGCTGGGCACACGACGATTCGGCTCCCCGTATTGCCCGTCCTGCACACTGCCACGTGCACGGTGCAACTGCACCACCAGGGCCTGTTCCTGTTCCAGGAATTCGATTATCTGCCCGTTTTCACCGCCATAGCAGATCGCCTGACCAAGCAGGCCGCGCAGTTGCTGGTGATGTTGTTTTGTCAGTGTCATGATAATACCTTAATAGATTACACAGATATTAGGCCCAATCGGACCGAACACAAGCGGAGAGCAAGCAAATGAAACGATGGGCGATAAGTAGTGTGTTGTGGTACCTGCTGGTGCTGAGTCCAGTGTATGCCGAGGGCGTCTGGGCGGATCTCAAAGCGGATGTCAAGGAGGCCGCTCAGGAAATCAAATCTGGGGCCAAGGAGGCAAAACAGGAGATCAAGCAAGGGGCCAAGGAGGGTGGCAGGGCGGTGGCGGATACCGCGCGCGAGGGCGGCCATGCGGTGCGCGACACGGCACGGGAGATCCGAGACGAGATCCGGGATTAGGCGGGAGCGACACGCACTTGGATACCGTTAACCAGCTCATCCTGCTGACCGCCGGCCTGCTGTTGCTCAGCATCCTGGCCAGTGTGCTTTCGGCACGGGTCGGGATGCCGCTGCTGCTGGTGTTTCTGAGCATCGGCATGTTGCTGGGTAGTGATGGGCTGGGCGGGATCGTGTTTGCCGATATTCGTACCGCCTACCTGGTCGGCAGTGTGGCCCTGGCGGTGATCCTGTTTGATGGGGGCCTGCGTACCGATGTGCGGCACTTCCGTGTCGGGCTGCGCCCGGCACTCAGTCTGGCCACCTTTGGGGTGCTGGTCACCGCCGGGATCACCGGGCTTTTCGCCGCCTGGGTACTGGGTCTTAGCTGGCTGGAAGGGCTGTTGATCGGCGCGATTGTCGGCTCGACCGATGCGGCGGCGGTGTTTGGCCTGTTGCATTCGCGGGGCCTGGAACTCAAGCAGCGCGTCGGGGCCACCCTGGAGATCGAATCGGGTAGCAATGATCCGATGGCGGTGTTTCTGACCATCGTGCTGGTCGAGGCGCTGCTGGCCGGGCAAAACTACCTGGGTTGGGAAACCCTGTGGGTATTCGTTCAGCAAATGGGCTTGGGGGCCGCCTTTGGCCTGCTGGGCGGGGTTTTGCTGGGCCAGGTGATCAACCGTATGCAGTTGAGCGCCGGCCTCTACCCCCTGGTGGCACTCTCCGGTGGGGTCTGTGTCTTTGCCGCCGCCTCGGTACTGGGTGGCAGCGGCTTCCTGGCCGCCTACCTGGCCGGGATCGTGCTGGCCAATCGTCCCCTGCAATCTGGCCAGAACATCCTGCGTTTTCACGATGGCATGGCCTGGCTGGCGCAGATCTCGATGTTCCTGGTGCTCGGTCTGTTTGCCCATCCGGCCGCGTTGCTGGAGATCGCCCTGCCGGCCCTGCTGATCGCCGCGGTGCTGATGTTGGTGGCTCGGCCATTGTCGGTGTGGCTGGGGCTGCTGCCGTTTCGTTTTCCCCGTGAGGAAAAACTGTTCATCTCCTGGGTGGGCCTGCGTGGGGCGGTGCCGATTGTGCTGGCGCTGTTCCCGCTGATGGCCGGGCTGGAGAATGCCTGGGTGTTCTTTAATGTGGCCTTCTTTGTGGTGCTGGTCTCGCTGGTATTGCAGGGCTGGACCGTCGCACCGTTGGCCAAACGTCTGCGCCTGGAGGTGCCCAGTGGTAGTGAGCTCATCCAGCGTGTCGAACTGGATGTGCCGGGCCAATTGGGCAGAGAGCTGGTTGGATATCGGCTCAATGCGGATAGCCCGGCCATGTCGGGGGAGCTGCCAAAATTACCAAATGGCGTTTGTTTTGCTGCAATTCTGCGCGCCGGGCAGGCGCTTGACCTCTGCCAGCTCAAGAACTTTCGCGATGGTGACTACGTTTACCTGCTGGCGACCCACGATGACCTGCCGGCACTGGACAAGCTGTTTGCCTCCTCGGCAGATATGGATCGTCAGGCCGCCCGTCAGTTCTTCGGTGAGTTTGTCATCAATGGTGAGGCCCGGCTTGAGGATGTGGCGATGGCCTACGGTTTTAATCTGCCGGAGGGGATCCCGGGAGAGCAAAGTATTCAGGAATTGTTTGCCTTGCGCTTTGCCGGTCGCCAGGTTGTGGGTGATCGGATTGACCTGGGCACGGTGATGTTAGTGCTGCGTGAGATCGATGGTGAGCGGGTCAGCCGGGTTGGGCTAAAGCTGAGTCGCTAGGCTGGTGATACGTTATATATTAGATTAGGTGTATGCTTTAAGGTGATGATTATATGAGAGAAATTAAGGTATTAATGGTCTGCATGGGCAATATCTGTCGCTCCCCCTTGGCGCATGGACACTTTGAGGCCCTGGTTCGAGAAGCGGGCCTGGCGGATCGTATTCGGGTGGACTCTGCCGGGACCCATGCCTATCACATTGGAAAATCACCGGATCCGCGTTCCCAGGATACCGCGCGTCGTCATGGGCTGGATCTCGGTGCACAGCGTGCTCGCCAGATAAGTGCTGATGACTTCGATGCCTTCGATTACATCATCGCCATGGACCGGGACAATCTGGCGATTCTGGATCGCTTTGTCAAGGATGACAGCCGTGCCAGACTGCAACTGTTTCTGGAATACGCCCCGGAACTGGCAGAAGAGGAAGTGCCCGACCCTTACTATGGCGGGCCGGATGGGTTTGAGCATGTGTACAGTCTGGTTGATGCCGCCTCACGTGGCTTGTTCGCCGCGATCCGTCGTGAGCATTTTTCCTGATCTTTGCTTGCTGGTATCTACTCGCCCCTTAAAAAAGATCTCACCGCAGAGGCGCAGAGGCGCAGAGG
>JACUTZ010000230.1 GCA_014859545.1 Gammaproteobacteria bacterium | reverse complement strand
GTCGCCCGCAATGCCTTCTCTCGCACTCGCCTGAGCGACAACAACAGCCTGTTAAGCAAAACAGGGAACAGCTCGAAGGGCTGCCCCCAGGGACAATACCATCGCCCAACTTGTGACCCGACGATAGACATAGCTTAGTTGCTCACTCGGGAAATGCGCTTGCGTTTTCACCCCAAAAATACGAACAATCAGCAATAATATTGCTAATTAAAAACATATAACACAATATTGTCCCTAAAATCTTTTCTTTGCGCTCTTTGCGCCTTTGCGGTGAATAGGTCTTATCCATTATGGAACTGGATCGCTACGACAAACACATCCTGGCGCTGTTGCAACAGGACGGACGGATCAGCAACCAGGATTTGGCCGAGCAAATCGGCCTCTCCCCCTCCCCCTGCCTGCGCCGGGTGCGGGCATTGGAGGAGTCGGGGCTGATCCTCGGCTACCGTGCCCTGCTGGACGCCAAACGCCTGGGACTGAGCCTGATGGCGCTGATCCATATCTCGATGGATCGCCACACCCCGGAGCGCTTCGAAAACTTCGAGCAGCGCGTGGCCGAGCTACCGGAGGTACTGGAGTGCCTGCTGGTCACCGGCCAGGATGCCGACTATCAATTAAAGGTGGTGGTCGCCGATATGGACGCCTTCCAGCAATTGCTGCTGCAGCGCATTACCCGCATCGAGGGGGTCAGCGGGGTACATTCCAGCTTTGTGCTGCGTCGGGTGGTGGACAAGACGGCGCTGCCCCTGTGACGAGCAAAATCTCCGGAAACGACTACACTGGGATCGTTGCCGCAATGGAACAGGACGAAACGCGCCGCGAAACCATCCTCAACCGCGTGCAACAAGTCTGTTAAACCTCCTCTGTGGCCGGGCCCTGCGCCCGGTCTTTTTCCCCACAGCCATGGAGACATCGCCATGACCACCACTCTGCTTCACCTCAACCACAGCATGGATCAGGAAACCCGCCAGCAGCTCTGTGCCAGCTTTGCGGAACACGGGGTCTACTGCGACAGCACACACCCCTCGACCAAGGCTCAACTGATGTTTGTTTCCTTCGACGAACACCAGACCGCACCCAGTCAGCTGATCCAGATCGCCGCCACGGCGGGACATCCAGTGCACCTTGTCGACATCTAGGCCAATGGGACTGAAACAAAGCTATTTCTCGCTCGGCGGGCTCAACCCGCTGCCCGTGCTGGAACGTCTGCGCCACCCCTATCGCCACCAACGCCTGGTGCCACTACGCGGCAAAACCCTGCTGGTGCGCTGGACCGCACGGGCCGAACAGGAACTGGCCCGCCGTGACGGCCCGCTGCAGGTGCAGATGCAGCTGTATTTTTCCTGTGTGGTGAAAAAACGTGTGTGCTTCCCCGAGGCGGACGACACCCCACAGGATGCCATCGCGCTCGATGGACGCTTCCTGATCCAGCTGCGCACCGTCCAATCGGACCGCTGCGATCCGATTAGCTTTGCGGCCAATTACCCGATCCAGGCCGAGCTGGATTCGGAACAAGCCGGCCACATGCGCGCCCGGGAGTTGCGCATCGACTACCGCCAGGGCCAGTGGCAGGGTGAATTTTTCGTCTAACAGGCTGTTGTTGTCGCTCAGGCGAGTGCGAGAGAAGGCATTGCGGGCGAC
>JACUTZ010000085.1 GCA_014859545.1 Gammaproteobacteria bacterium | reverse complement strand
CTTTGTCTCTTCCTGTTGCATCGCTTCCCCCTTCACCAAGCTTTGCCTGGCGCAAGCCGGGTGACCCCGGGTGATTGCTCACCCGGGGTCACCCGGCCAAAAAAGGAGGGCTTTCGCCCTCCTCGTCGGTATTACTCAACAGCCAAATCGTACGTCATAAGACCTTGGCAAACTCAAAACCATTCTGCGCCCAGCCCAGCACCCCGCCGCGCAGATTGTAGACATGCTCAAAGCCATTCTGCGCCAGGTAGGAACAAACCTGACCGGAGCGTGCGCCGCTGCGACAGATGAATACCACTTCTTCGTCCTGGCCGATCTCGCCCAAATGTTCTCCCAGCGTCGATAGCGGCATCGGCTCGGCCCCAGGGATGGATCCCTGGGCGATTTCCATCGGCTCGCGCACATCGATGATACGAAACTGCTTACTGCTGTCTTCCTTCCAGCTTGCCAATTCTTTGGCATCGATTTCTTTAATATTGAAGAACATGATCCGGCTCTCTTTGGTCGGCTAAGGTTGTCAAAAGATATATTAGCGAAAACTTATATTTCAAGCCTGCCAGGCCAAAATTACCATAAATCAAACATAGAAGCGTCCGTGCAGACGCATATCTAGCTGTTACACAGCACTCACCAACGTTACGTATCGTAACACCCAATGTTACATGGCGTAACAGCAGGCGCATAAGAAAAACTATATATCATTGATTATAAAGAAATAGTTTTCTGGCACAGGGCTTGCTGCAAGGAACCGCAATATTATGGGGAACAAAGCCATGGAACAGACTGCACTGGGCCAGACCAGCGATTTTCTCACACAGCACGCCCCATTCGACCAAATGGACGCAGACCACTTGGCCTACCTGGCGAAGCGACTGCGACTGGTCTTCTATCCGCGTGATACCGTGCTGACCAGTCCGGATACCGGCATTCCCGAACAGATCTACATCATCAAACAGGGCCGCATCCGCGGTGAGGCCCAGGATGGCGAGGAAGGCAGTGGCTGGGAGCTCTCCCCGGGCGAATGTTTTCCCATCGGGGCGCTGCTGGCCCGCCGTCCGGTACAAACCATTGCCCGCGCCGCCGAGGACAGCTTTTGCTACGAGCTGGGCCGTGATGCCTTTGACCATCTGATTCAGCACAGCGCGGTTTTCCATGACTTCTGTACCCGTCGCCTGGCCAATCTGCTGGACAATGCCCTGCGCCGGGTCCAGGCCCGCAGTGCCAGTCGCATTGCCGAAGACAATTCCCTGAATACCTCCCTGCGCAGCCTGATCAAGCGTCCGGCAGTCACCTGTCTGCCCGATACCCCGCTCAAGACGGCGCTGCAGGTCATGCAGCAGGAACACATCGGCAGCATGATCATCAGCGATGCCAAGCAGCAGGTACAGGGCATCTTCACCCTGCGCGATCTGCTCAAGCGTGTCGCCGAGGTCGAGGCCACCCTGGATGTGCCGATTGCGCAGGTGATGACTCCCGAACCACTGAGCCTACCCGCCGATGCGATGGCCCACGAGGCCGCGCTATTGATGGCCCGCCACGGTTTTGGGCATATCTGTGTGCTGGAGCGCGGACGTCTGCTGGGGATGGTCTCCGAACGGGACATCTTTTCCCTGCAGCGGGTTGGCATCGCCAGCCTGGGACAGGCGATTGCCCGTGCCAGCAGCCTGGATCAGCTCACCCCGCTGGGTCATGACATCCATCGCCTGGTCGAGCAAATGCTGGCCCAGGGTGCCTCGGTGGAACAGCTCACCCGCCTGATCGCCGTACTCAATGACAATCTGACCCGCCGGGTCATCGCCCTGATGCTGGAACAACACCAGCACAACGTACCGCCCTTTGTCTGGCTGGCCTTTGGCAGCGAAGGTCGCAGCGAACAGACCCTCAAGACCGATCAGGATAATGGCATCCTGTTCCTGCCCCAGCCCAATGAAACAGCGGAGCAAAGCCGCCAACGCCTGTTACCCCTGGCAAAAACGATCAACGAGGCATTGGCTGAGTGCGGTTTCCCACTCTGTCCTGGCAACATCATGGCCAGCAATCCCGAGTGCTGCCTGAGTCTGGACGAATGGCGTTCGCGCTTTGAGCGCTGGATCGATCAGGGCAATCCGGAACACCTGCTCAAGGCCAGCATCTTTTTTGATTTTCGCCCGCTCTACGGGGATGCCAGCCAGATCGAGCCGCTGCGCGAAGCCCTCCTGGAGCAAACCCATCACAATAGTCGTTTTCGTCGTCAACTGGCTGCCAATGCCATGCAGCTACGCCCACCACTGGGCCTGTTTGGTGAATTCAAACTCAGTTCCGCCGAGGGCCAGGCCCACACCCTGGATCTCAAGCTGCAGGGCCTGACGCCCTTTGTGGATGCAGCGCGCCTGATCGCCCTGGCCCATCGGATCAAGGCCACCAATACCGAAGATCGTCTGCTGGCTGCGGCCGAGTCCGGCACCCTGCGCGAGGCTGATGTGGCGGCCTGGCTGGAGGCCTATCGCTTTATTCAGTTACTACGCATGCGCAATCACCGTCAGCAGGCCAAGGATAGACGCACCCTGAGCAATCGCATCGATCCGGATACGCTCAACGAACTGGACAGACGCATCCTCAAGGAGGCCTTTCGCCAGGGGCGCAAATTACAAAGCAAGATCGCGCTGGAGTATCAGTTGTGATCCACCGCCTTCACTATCGCCGAAGATCGCTTCGGCACTGAAGAAAGTACTCAGGAGAGATATCGTCGGTCAGGGTCGACCAAAAAATTGAACCATCAACATGAGGAGAGAGCAATGCAACCGACAGGTAGTGCTGCACAGTATTGGAAGGCCAATGTGCGTCTTCTGCTATGGTGCCTGGTCGTGTGGTTTGTGGTGTCCTTCGGCTTTGGCATCCTGCTGGTCGATGTACTCAACAACTTCAGTCTTGGCGGTTATCCCCTGGGTTTCTGGTTTGCCCAACAGGGTTCCATCTACACCTTTATCGGCCTGATTTTCTTCTATGTATGGAAGATGAACAAGATCGATAAAGAATTCGACGTACACGAAGACTAAGGGGGAGTGATGGAACTTCAAACTATGATCTGGCTGGTAGTGGGTGCCTCATTTGCCCTCTATTTCGGCATTGCAATTTGGTCTCGTGCCGGCTCCACCAGCGAATTCTACGTGGCCGGCAAGGGTGTTCATCCGGTAGCCAACGGTATGGCCACTGCGGCCGACTGGATGTCCGCGGCATCCTTCATCTCCATGGCCGGTCTGATCGCCTTTATGGGTTACAGTGGTGGTGCCTTCCTGATGGGTTGGACCGGTGGCTACGTGCTGCTGGCCCTGCTGCTGGCACCCTACCTGCGCAAGTTCGGCAAGTTCACCGTGCCGGACTTTATCGCTGACCGCTACTACTCGCAGGGAGCCCGCGTAGTAGCTATCGTCTCGCTGCTGGTAATGTCCATCACCTATATCGTAGGCCAGATGACCGGTGTGGCAGTGGCCTTCTCCCGCTTCCTGGAACTGGATCTGTTCTGGGGCATGGTGGTCGGTATGGCGGTGGTATTCAGCTACACCGTACTCGGTGGTATGAAGGGGATTACCTATACCCAGATCGCCCAGTACGTGGTGCTGATCTTCGCCTACACCGTACCGGCGGTATTCATCTCGCTGCAACTGACCGGCGTCTTCCTGCCGCAGATCGGTCTGGGTTCCACCATGACCGGCAACGAGATGTACATGCTGCAGAAGCTGGATCAGGTGCTGGTGGAAATCGGTTTCACCGAGTACACCACCAACAACAACTTCGGCACCCTCAACATGTTCCTGCTGACCATGTCGCTGATGATCGGTACCGCAGGCCTGCCTCACGTTATCGTGCGCTTCTTCACCGTGCCGAATGTACGTGATGCGCGCAAGTCCGCCGGTTGGGCGCTGGTCTTCATCGCCATCCTCTACACCACTGCCCCGGCCGTGGGTGCCATGGCTATCTACAATCTGGTGAAGACGGTACACACCGGTGAGACCATCGCCGAAGAGACCACCCTGCGCTACGAAGAGCGTCCGGAGTGGATGAAAAACTGGGAAGCCACTGGTCTTTTGAAGTTTGATGACAAGAACGAAGATGGCCGTATCCAGTTCTACAGCGATGCCAACAAGGAATTTGCCGCCACCGCCGAAGAACAGTATGGCTGGAAGGGCAATGAGCTGAGTGTTAACCGCGACATCATGGTACTGGCCAACCCCGAGATCGCCAATCTGCCCAACTGGGTGATCGCCCTGGTGGCAGCCGGTGGTATCGCCGCGGCACTCTCCACCGCCGCCGGCCTGTTGCTGGTGATCTCGTCCTCCATCTCTCATGACCTGCTCAAGGGTATCCTGAAACCGGATATCTCTGAGAAGAATGAGCTGATGGCTGGGCGTATCGCGATGACCGGTGCCATCCTGCTGGCCGGTTATCTGGGGCTCAATCCGCCCGGCTTTGCGGCGCAAACGGTGGCACTGGCCTTCGGTCTGGCCGCCTCCTCGCTGTTCCCGGCCCTGATGATGGGGATCTTCTTCAAGAAGATGAACAAGGAAGGGGCGATTGCCGGTATGCTGGCAGGCCTGATCTCCACCGTTATGTACATCTTCATCTACAAGGGCTTCCTGTTCATTCCGGGCACCAACCTGTTCCCAGATAATGCAGAGTACTGGATGTTTGGCATCAATCCGCTGGGCTTCGGCACCATCGGTGCGATCATCAACGTTATCGTTGCCCTGATCGTGATGAAGATCACTGCCCCGGCTCCTGCCCATATCCAGGATATGGTGGAAAACGTCCGTGTACCCCGTGGTGCCGGTGGCGCTGTCGACCACTAAGAGCAGTCCCTGTGCCACAACTGTCCCGCTGCCCGCAGCGGGACAAACCCCGCATGGCACAGTTTTTGGCGAGGCGCCCTTGCGCGCCTCGCTATTTTTATTTCTGCCACAGGCAGGGAGAATTCAATGCAGAGCACATCCCGAAGTGTGCTGCGCATTGAATGCAATGTTTCACCAGTACAACAGCAAACGACATAATCCGTTAAGCTGTCCTTTTGCTTGTTGCCGAACCAGGCTTCAGCTGAACATCGCGATGCGCCGTATCGGAGCAATGCGCTGCTTGTTTTGCCCAGGGGGCAGACACAACATGGGTAGACCATGGACGTAGAACTGATTGAGATCCACGAATTCCTGCTGGCACATCCACCCTTCGAGCATCTGCCGGAGTCGGCCCTGAATGCCCTGCCAACCCAACTCTCGGTGCGCTATTTGCGACGTGGCCAGGTCTTTCCACCGGACAACAGCGCAGAACAGCTATGGCTGTTGCGCACCGGCGCAGTGGAGTTTCGCGATCCGGCCGGTGAGTTGATCGAACGTCTCAGCGAGGGCGAGCACTATGCCGCCCCCTGTAGCGATACCCCCAAACTGGCCACACGCGGCAAAGTCATTGAAGACAGTCTGTTTTATCTACTACCCTGTGCGGCACTACAGGCCCTGTGTCAGCAGTACCCGGACTTTCAGCGCCATTTCGAACATGACCTGCGCGCACGCCTGCAGCAGGCGATCCAGCAACTGCAACAGTCCCATGGCAGCAGCCATAATCTGATGCATGTGGAGGCCGGACGGCTGATCAAGCGTGCCCCAATCACCATCGCCCCGGACAAGAGCATCCGCGAGGCCGCCACCCTGATGAGCGAACAAAGCGCCTCCTCCCTGCTGGTACTGGAGCAGGGCAAACTGATCGGCATTCTCACCGATCGGGACCTGCGCCAGCGCTGCATCGCCGCCGGGGTCGATGTCTCCCAAGCACTCAGCCAGATCATGAGTCCCGATCCCGATACCCTGGAGAGCCATGCGCCAGCCTTCGAGGCGCTGATCCTGATGACACGGCGGCACATCCATCACCTGCCCATCGTCGATAGCGCAGGGATTTTGCAGGGGGTAATCACCGCCAGCGACATCCTGCACCAGCACAACCTGAATACCGTCACCCTGGCCAGCACCATCCGCCATAGCCAGGACCTGGCCAGCCTGGCCAGCGCCTGCAAACAATTGCCCGAATTACAGGCACAATTGATCAATAACGGCCTTTCCGCCGATCAACTCACCCAGGCCCTGAGTGCGGTGAGCGATGGTCTGACCCAGCGACTGCTGGAGCTGGCCGAGCAACAACTCGGTCCAGCACCGGTACCCTATGCCTGGCTGTGCTGCGGTTCACAGGCAAGGCGTGAACAAACCGCTGTTTCCGATCAGGATCATGCACTGCTGCTGGATGATGCCTTCCAACCCGAACACGACGCCTATTTTGCCGCACTGGCGCGCTTTGTCAGCGATGGTCTGGATGCCTGCGGTTTTGTCTACTGCCCCGGCGACAGCATGGCGAGCAATCCCCGCTGGCGTCAGCCACGGCGAGTCTGGCGCGGCTACTTTGAACAATGGATCAAACAACCGGAACCCATGGCACTGATGTATGCCAGTATCTTTTTTGACATGCGCGCCATCCACGGTGAACCGGCTCTGTTTCGCAGCCTGCAGCAGGAGGTCTTGCAGCGGTGCCAGGGCAATACCATCTTCCTCAGCCACCTGGTTGGCAATGCACTGAAATATCGGCCACCGCTGGGCTTTTTTCGCCAGTTTGTACTGATCCACGATGGCGAACATAAGGATACCCTGGATATCAAACACTGCGGCCTGATCCCGGTGGTGGATCTGGCGCGCATCTACGCACTGTCGGCCGGGATTACTGCCACCAATACCCGCGAGCGCCTCAAGGCCGCCGAGGCCGCCGGGGTGCTCAGCCATGATGGTGCCCAGGACCTGCTCCATGCCCTGGAATTCATCGCCACCCTGCGCGCCCGGCACCAGGCCGAACAGCACTTGGCTGGCCTGCCGATGGATAACTATCTGGCCCCCGATCAGCTCAGCCGCCCGGAACGTGCCCAGCTCAAGGATGCCTTTGCCATCATCAGCACAATGCAGCAGGCCATGGAACTGCACTATCAATCCAGCAGGCTGCGCTGATGTTTGGCACCTGGGGGCTGAATCTGCAGCGACGCCGACTGTTGGCCAAACTGCCCGACAATCCGCTGCGTGACTACTATCGGCAGGCCTTTCCCAGTGCCGGCTGCGACTGCCGCAGCATCGAATTTGTTGCCCTGGACCTGGAAACCACCGGTCTGGACCCCGAACGGGATGTGATTCTGAGCATCGGGCTGGTTACAATACGCGGATTGGCGATTGAATTGGGGAGTGCCGAGCATCATTTGCTGTGCCCGCACTGCCCCATCCCAGAACAAAGTGCGGTGATCCATTGCATCACCGATGATCAGGCGGCCAAGGGCAAGGATCTGGCCGAGGTACTGCCGGGCCTGCTGGCGCAGCTGTCCGGCAAGGTGATGATTGCCCACTACGCGGCGGTGGAGATGCAGTTTCTGGATCGGGCCTGTCGCAAACTGTACGGCGGGGGATTTGTGATCCCGGTAGTGGATACCCAACGCATCGCCAAACGCAGCCTGGAGCGACGCAACCAGGTGATCCGGGGGCGCGATCTACGCCTGGCCGAGTGCCGCCGCCGACTTGGCCTGCCCCACTACCGGATGCACAACGCCCTGAGTGATGCGCTTGCCTCTGGAGAACTATTCCTGGTGCAGCTGGCCCAGTATGATTGCAACAAGAAAGTAGCCCTGAAACATTTTTTGTAATGCGTGATCGAGGAGAAAACCCATGTCAGAAGTGAAGCTCTACCCGGTCCCCGAGGCCTTTGCTAAGAACGCCCATATCGACGCCGCCAAGTACGATGCCATGTACCAGCGTTCGATCAAGGATCCGGAGGCCTTCTGGGCCGAACAGGCAGAACAATTCCTCGATTGGTTCAAGCCCTGGGACAAGGTGCTGGACTGGAGCTTTAGCGGTGATGTGTATATCAAATGGTTTGAAGGCGGCAAGCTCAACGTCTCCCATAACTGCATCGATCGCCACCTACCGGAGAAGGCCGACAAAGTCGCCATCATCTGGGAAGGCGACGACCCCAACACCGACAAAAAGATCACCTACCAGGAACTGTACAACGAGGTCACGCGCCTGGCCAATGTGCTCAAGACCCGCGGCGTCAAGAAGGGCGACCGGGTTTGCATCTACATGCCGATGATCCCCGAAGCCGCCTATGCGATGCTGGCCTGTACCCGTATCGGCGCGGTGCACTCGGTGGTGTTCGGTGGTTTCTCCCCCGAGGCGCTGAAGGATCGCATCCTCGACTCCGACTGCCAGGTGGTGATTACCGCCGATGAAGGGCTGCGCGGTGGCCGCCATGTGCCACTCAAAGCCAATGCCGACAAGGCCCTGGTACACTGCCCCAATGTACATAGCGTGCTGGTAGTCAAACGTACCGGCGGCAACGTTGCCTGGCACGACAAGCGCGACCTCTGGTACCACGAGCAGGTCGAGCAGGCCAGCACCGACTGCCCGCCCGAGCACATGGACGCCGAAGACCCGCTGTTCATCCTCTACACCTCCGGCTCCACCGGCAAACCCAAGGGCGTGCTGCACACCACCGGCGGCTACCTGCTGTATGCGGCGATGACCACCAAATACACCTTCGACCTCCATGAGAACGACGTCTACTGGTGTACCGCCGATGTGGGCTGGGTCACCGGCCACAGCTATCTGGTCTACGGCCCGCTGGCCAATGGTGCCACCACGCTGAGCTTCGAGGGGGTTCCCTCCTACCCGGACGCCTCCCGCTTCTGGCAAGTGGTGGACAAGCATCAGGTCACTGTGTTCTATACCGCACCCACCGCGATCCGCGCCCTGATGCGCGAGGGCAATGATCCGGTTACCGCCACCTCCCGCAAGAGCCTGCGCCTGCTCGGCACCGTCGGTGAGCCGATCAACCCCGAGGCCTGGGAGTGGTATTACAATGTGGTGGGTGAAGCGCGCTGCCCCATCGTCGACACCTGGTGGCAAACCGAGACCGGCGGCCACCTGCTGACCCCATTGCCGGGTGCCACCGCGCTCAAACCCGGCTCCGCCACCCGTCCCTTCTTCGGCGTACAACCGGCCATCGTCGATGCCACCGACGGCACCGTACTGGATGGCGAGGCCGAGGGAGCACTGGTCATCACCCACCCCTGGCCAGGCCAGATGCGCAGCGTCTACGGCGACCATCAGCGCTTTATCGACACCTATTTTGCCACCTATAAGGGCAGCTACTTCTCCGGTGACGGTGCCAAGCGCGATGCGGACGGCTATTACTGGATCACCGGGCGCATGGACGACGTGCTCAACGTCTCCGGCCATCGCATGGGCACCGCCGAGGTCGAAAGCGCACTGGTCCTGCACGATGCGGTCGCCGAGGCCGCCGTGGTCGGCTTCCCGCACGACATCAAGGGTCAGGGGATCTACTGCTATGTCACCCTGGTCAAGGGTATTGAGCCCAGCGATGCGCTGAAGAAGGAGCTGGTACAGATGGTACGCACCGAGATCGGCCCCATCGCCAGCCCCGATGTGATCCAGTGGGCCCCCGGCCTGCCCAAGACCCGCTCCGGCAAGATCATGCGCCGCATCCTGCGCAAGATCGCCGCCAACGAGCTGGACAGCCTGGGCGACACCTCCACCCTGGCGGAACCGGCGGTGGTCGAGGATTTGATTGCCAACCGTGCCAATCAATAAGACGGGTGCGAAACAAAAGGGCAGGACTCCCCTGCCCTTCTTGTGTTAAGCCCGTAATCGTAACTACCCCTTTGTGCCTCTATGGAGCATAAAACGACAAATTGATGATCTCGCCAAGTCGCCAAGAACGCCAAGAACGGATATATGCCCAGGGATGGGCGGTATTTG
>JACUTZ010000084.1 GCA_014859545.1 Gammaproteobacteria bacterium | reverse complement strand
CCAGAACCTGGCCAGAGGTCAGCAGGCCAGCGCCTACTGCTACGGCAACAGCGCCGCTGGCGAGGCTGCCCTTGAGAAAAAGACGACGTTTCATTTTCATGTGATGAACTCCTGGTATTCAGATTTGAACCCGTTGCGAAGGACCATGCACAGGCACAGTCTTGCAACGGGTAGCGCGTGGCGAAGGATCAGTCGCGGGCGCTCGGTACCGCAACCGGATAGCCATTGCTTAGGGCATTGAGAAATACCTCGATGTCCACATAGGGCTTGGCGCCGATCTGCAAGGGCTGTGTGCCACCGTTACGATTGCACTCGGTAAAGCGCACGTGCAGTGACTGCATTTCGTTCTTGGTTCGGTAGGTGGGCCAGTGGGCCGCATCACCATAGTGGGTAGTCAGGCCCTGCCCACGCAGGAACTGCCCCGGCAGGCTTACATGGCAGCTGGCACAGCCCATGTTCAGGCGGCCGGTACGCAGGTGAAAACGCTCTTTGCCGCGCTCGAACGCGGCCTTGAGTTCACCCTGGCTGACATCGATATTGATGGGCATGCCGTTGCTGTATGTGGCTACGTATACCGAGATGGCGGAATTATCATAGCTGCCGTGCATGAGGGTGCTGCCTTGCTTGCTGGCACAATGCTCGATCATCATCTCGAGATTGACGACCTTGCCAAGTTCCCGGTTGAACTGTGGGTAGTGGTTGGCACGCAGGCCGGTCAAGTCACCTTCCTTGGCACCGAGGCAGGCGGCAAAACTGCCGTTCTGGTTCAGCTGTGTGAACAGTTGTCTGCCGCGATCCTCCGCCTCATGCCCACCGTGCAGGGTGTCATTGTAGGGTTCGTCCATGAATTTCCAGTTGGTTGTCCACTGCTCGGTGGCCGAGTTGACGCGATCACGATTGAGCTTGGCGCGATCTTTCCAGTGTTCATATGTGCCGGTATGTTTGCGATCGTCGGAAACGTGAGGTTGTGCACCATAGTCGATGATCGGTGTGGTCTGCCTATAGGGTACTTCAGCCATGACATTGCCAGCCAGCAATACTGCAATGGCTGCGGCCGGAGCGATGAGAGTCAGTTGTCGCATGATGGGTATCTCCTTTTGCCGCTGCTTATTGGAAGGTATTCAGGTAGGCCATGACATCATGGATTTCCTGTTCATTCAGGTTATTGAAGGCACCAAAGGGGGGCATGACCGTCTGTTCACCGTAAATCACTCGCGGGTCGTAGATGATTTGATAGACCAACTGTTCAGGTAGGCCGCGCTTGGCAAAGCCAGCCAGGCTGGGACCGGCGGTGCCGGTCTGTACCGCGCCGGGAATGGTATGACAGGCGACACAGTTGCCGATTTGGGTGGTGGTGGCGATTTTCTTGCCACGCTCGGCATCGCCCTTGAGTGGACCATTGAAGGTGACCTGGGTGGGTCGTTGACTACTGCGTGTGTCATCGTAACTCAGGGTGATCCACTGGGTCAGATTACGGCCATGGGCGCGGTATTCGATTTCACCGCTGTTTTCCTTGGGATAGGGCCAGGCGGTCTTCACAGCGAATTGCTCTTTCACAAGGGTATCGCTGGGCAGCGCGCTGGCTTGCTTGTTGGTGCCATCACTAGCACACCCGGCCATCGGGGTGCTCAGCGCCGAGGCGATCAGGATGGGTAGTATCAGCTTGCGCATGCAAGTCTCCTCTCTGTTGGTGGGTCTGGACAGTGTTGTCTGATTGTTATCACCTGAAAGCAGGTGCCGTAACTGTCAAGCAGAAAATATGCCAACGAGAAAAGTATAGCAATATCAATTTGTTGTGGATTTTATTCCTGTGGATGTAAGGCAAAATGCCCCACTCGGTTTGGGTGGTGGTGGGGCAAAAGGCCCCAGTTTTTCGCAAGCCAAGGCCTATGCTTGGGTGGGTTTGTTCCAGCTACTGAGTTTGCGAAGCAGGGTCTTGTAATCGATGTCGAGCAGGCGCGCCGCCTTGGCCTTGTTGTACTCACATTCCTTGAGCACGGCCTCGATGTGGTGGCGCTCCACATCCGCCAGGCGCAAGCCGGTATGCTGCGTGGGTGTACCGGGCGAAGCGCCGCCCAGACTCGCGGGGAATATCTCCAATGGCAGGGCAGTGGCGTGATTGGGGCAGAGAATCACGGCCTGCTCAATAAAATTTTCCAACTCGCGCACATTGCCAGGCCAGGGGTATTGCAGGAGCGCCTGAATTGCCTCGGGGCTGAGATGGCGCACCGGTCGCCCGTGGGTGCGGGCGTAGTGGCGCACGAAGTGTTCTGCCAGATCCGGGATGTCCTCGGGACGCTCGCGCAGTGGCGGCAGGGAGATGTGCAAGACCTTGATGCGATAGAGCAGGTCGTCGCGAAAGCCGCCCTCCTCGACAATCTGTTCCAATGGCTGGTTACTGGCCGAGATCAGGCGAAAGTTGATCGGCTGCTCCCGTACCTCGCCGAGTGGCCGAATAGTGCGACTCTGCAGGCAGCGCAGCAGCTTGGCTTGCAAGGCTGGCGGGGTGGCATTGACCTCGTCGAGGAACAGCACGCCACCGGTGGCCTGCATCATCAATCCGGCATTGTCACGGCTGGCCCCGGTAAAGGCGCCCTTGCGGTAGCCGAACAATTCGGCCTCGGCCAGCTCTGCCGGGATCGCGGCCATGTTGATCGCCACATAGGGGCCTTGCCCGGCGTGCAGCGCGCTGGCCACCAGTTCCTTGCCGGTGCCGCTCTCACCCTCGATCAGGACGCTGGCCTGGGTATCACGCACCTTCAGAATCCATTCGCGTAGCCGCTGCATCGCTGGGCTTTGTCCGCGCAAGGCGCTGAGGTAGCCGTCGCAGCTGCTGGCCATTTGGGTGGCACGGGCGACCCGGTTGCGCAGGCCGTGATCACGCAGTACCTTGGTCAGCATCAATTCGATGCTTTCGGGACTGAATGGCTTGGGGAGAAAGTCGAAGGCGCCGGCGCGCATCGCAGCGACAGCGTTTTCCAGCGTGGCATAGGCGCTGACCACTACCACCGGCAGATCGGCATCGATCCGTTTGGCTCGTTCGATGACCTGAAAGCCATCCAATTGCGGCATCATCAGGTCGGTGAGGATCAGATCGGGTGGTGTGGCCAGGTACTGTTCAAGTTCACCACTGCCCAGGCAGATATTGACCTGATAATCACCGATCTCCGCGATCAGACGGCTGAGCATGCGGGCCACGTCCGGCTCATCTTCGATGATCAGGATGCGTGGGAGTGGCGTCGCTGCAAGATTGTTTTGAAGGGTCTCGTTGTTTTGCATATGATTCGGGTTTCGCCATGCGCCATGAAAGGAATGTTTGTCGATGCAGCGCCGAAAGTTTCTCATTAATCTGGCCATTGGTTCCACCCTGGGTATTACCGGGGGTGCATTGGGAAGCCAGCTGCCCCGCTGGGTGAGCCAAGGTGGTTCCGGCTGCGTTTGTCCCAGTGAGCAGGATCCTCGTCTGTTGAAAAGTGTGTCGGCCAGTGGCGATTTGACCTACCAGGGCACCCACATTCTCACCTACGGGGCCTTTCGCCCCTTGGCGCAGCGCTTCGAGCAGGATACCGGGCGGCGTTTTGTCGTCCATGGTGGTGGCTGTGATGACGGCATCACCGCTGTACTCCAGCAAACGGCGGATATCGGTGGGCTGTGTTGTCCAGTCGAGGGGACCCGCGCTGATGGTATGCCCTGGCTGCAGGTGGCCCATGACATCAAGGTCATTATCGCACACCCCTCGCAATCACTGGAGAATATCGGGCGCGATGCGCTGGAGGCGGTGGTGCGTGGGCGGCTGCGCAATTGGCGTGAGTTGGGTGGGGAAGACAGGCAGATTGCCCTGGTATACCGTGATCACTGCCCGGAGTACTTCGAGCCGGTGCGAGCCCTGATCCTGGGCAACCGTCAGGCATGGAGCCCGCGCGGCATGAAGGTGGACACCGATCAACAATTGGTCGATACGGTATCGCGTTTTCGAGGGGCGATAGGCCTGGTCAGCTGGGTATTCGTGCGTGACCTGCATCGGGCAGGTCTGATCAAGGTGCTGGCGCTGGACGGGATCCAGCCCAGTGCCGCTGCGGTAAGGGCCGGTCGCTATGATCTGATTGGCCCGCTCAACCTGGTGTTTCGGGATTGGCGTGAGGCCTTGATCGAGCCCATGTTCGATTACCTATTCAGCCCGGCGGGGCAGGCGACCATGACCGAGGCCCTGGTGCCGCTCAGCCGCGAGGAGAGCGGCTACGATCCGCGTCGTTTTCGTTACCGCGCCGTGTAAGCGGCCAATATACCCTGACCCGTCCGCCCTCTCCTTGCAGGACCTCAATGTCACCACCGTGAGCGCGGGCGATCGCCAGACAACTGGCCAGCCCCAGCCCGGTACCTCCCGACTTGGTGGTGAAAAACGGTTCGAACAGATGGGCCTGGGTCTCGTTGGAGAAGCCAGGCCCCGTATCCGACACGTCCAATACCAGCTGACGCTCACCCTGCGACAGGGTGAGAATGACGGTTCCATCCGGTGCCGCCTCCACGGCGTTATTCAGCAGATTGTCCAACATCTGCTCGAACAACAACGGATCGGCCTCGATGGGTGGAAGCGGCTGTTCCTTGCCATGCAAAGCAAAGCGCCCCGCCATCCCTGCCTGGCTGTTACGTCGCCGCAGTATGTCCTGGAGCAGGGATGTCGGGTCAAGGTTCTGGGTGCGCGGCTTGACCGGACGACCATATTGCAACAAGGCCTCGACGGTACGGATACAACGCTCGGTATGGTGGCGGATCAGCCCGGCATCCTCGGCTTCACTGCTGCCGCTCGGCAGTCTGCGGTGCAGCATGGTGGCGGCGCTGCTGATCACGGTTAGCGGGTTGTTGATGTCGTGGGCCACCCGTGCCGCGACCCGGCCTATTGCCGAGAGTTGTTCCTGATGGTGCAGGCGCCGTTCCACTTCGCGCAGCTGGGCAAGATCCGCTGACATGGTGTTGAAGGCGTGGATCAGATTGCGCAGTTCTCCGCCGCTGTTGGGGATCGGGAGGTGGTGGCCGAACTCACCACGCCCCACTGCCGCGATCGAGGCTGACAGCGCGGTGACCGGGCGCAGTTGCCAGTGCAGCAACAGGGCCAGGGCGATGGCCAGCAGCAACACCGCAAAGGGTAGCAGGATGCTCAGCAGTCGTTTTACCGCCGCGATGGCATGGCCGACGGTGTCCGGGATCTCGACCAGCAGCTGCAGATGTCGTGTCGGCTCGATCGCCAGGCTGAACACACCACTGTTTACTGAGGCGGGCGGTTCGTTTGCCTCGATGACACGGATCGAGGCGAGATAGGTCTCTTCCAGCCCGCGCAGAAGCCGATCCAAGGGATCGGCGATGACCAGCCAGGCCAGCAGGTTGGAGTTGTAGACCAGGCCCACTTGGGCCACGAGCCAGAGTCGGTCACCCTGTTGATATACCCCGCTGCGTGTGAGTTGCGTTTCATCGGTACTCAATAGCAGGGGGGCTGGATAGTCACCGTGATGGGTGACCGGTATCCCATCCGCCTGATAAAGGCTTACTGAGACCAGGCGAAAGGCCTGGGCAATGCGTTCGACGGCGGCCTGTGGGTGATCCAGCTCGCCTTCCAGATAGAGGTGGTAATAGGCGCTGTTGTTCAGATCGGTGTCGGCGGCAAGCAGGCCCGCCAGTTCACCCAGACGCAGCATCTCGTTTTCGACCCCAATTTTCACCTGATGGGCCGCGCGTTGCACACGTTCGGCATGCACCGCCTCGAATTGGCGGGTGACCAGGTGGTCGATGCCGACAAATAGCGGGATGCTCACCAGCAGGGCGACGACCACAATCCCCAGCACCACCCGCACCAGCAGCGAGTCGCGCCAGCGTCGATCACGCAGCCACGCAAGAAACGGGGGCTGAGTTACCGTGACGGCTTGCGGTACAGGCCCGGAGGAGGTGGATCTCAACATGACGGTGTCTCGCTAAACAGGATGTGAAAATGCGAAGTGTTTGCTGTCCATCCTGACAGCTTGCGGCTCAGCCGCCATCACGCTGGGTGAGGAAGGCGAAGTCTATCGCCCCCAGTCCTCGCATATCATCGATCAACACGGTGGCGCGCCAGTGCATCTGCCGGGTGGTGCACAGCGGCAGCACGATCCCTGCCTGGTAATGTCCGTTGCCCAAGGGGGAAAGGGTGGGGCGAAGATAACCCATATCCATCTCCATGCCCTGGAAGTCTACCGCCACCCGTTGTGCTTCGATGCCATGGAGGCTTACTTGTATATCCAGTGGTTCGAGCATGCGGATCGGGCGCGGGCTCAGACTCAAGCTCATCCAGGTGCCGTCACCCAGGCTCACCCGGCAGGCCAGGGTGTGCAGGTCGCAGTCGGAGTCGGCCTGGGCACGCCAATCCACGCTCATGGCCGGGGTCTGCCCGCTCTGCCCCAAACGTTGGTGGACCAGGCCTGCCAACAGCCCCAGTAGAAATACCGCCATCATGGACAAGATAAGTAATCGAGACATGGTCACTCCAATACCATTAATGGGCTGGATTATACATGGCCTGTGCGCCGCATTCGCCACAGGAATCAGGGACACTGCAAGTGGTGTTTGCCCCACCGCACCAAGCTGCGCATAATCACGCCATCCCTGGCCAATGGAAATCCCCAATGAAATACCGTGATCTGCGCGACTTTATTGCCCAACTGGAACAGCGCGGCGAGCTCAAGCGCATCAGCCACCCGGTCGACCCCAAGCTGGAGATGACCGAGATCTGCGACCGCGTACTGCGCGCCGGTGGCCCGGCCTTGCTGTTTGAAAACCCGGTGGGATCAAACGTCCCGGTGCTGGCCAATCTGTTTGGTACCCCCGAGCGGGTGGCGCTGGGCATGGGCGAGGAGTCGGTGGCGGCGCTGCGCGAGGTGGGCAAGCTGCTGGCCACACTCAAGGAGCCGGAGCCGCCCAAGGGGATCAAGGATGCCCTGAGTAAGTTGCCAATGTTCAGGAAGGTTCTGTACATGTCGCCCAAGGTGGTGAAGAAGGCCCCATGCCAGCAGGTGGTGTGGGAGGGCGACGAGGTGGACCTGGCCAAACTGCCGGTGCAGACCTGCTGGCCGGGGGATGTGGGGCCGCTGATCACCTGGGGATTGGTGGTCACCAAGGGTACGCGCAAGCCGCGCCAGAATCT
Source organism: Gammaproteobacteria bacterium (assembly GCA_014859545.1). Taxonomy (GTDB): domain Bacteria; phylum Pseudomonadota; class Gammaproteobacteria; order Thiohalomonadales; family Thiohalomonadaceae; genus SLDE01. The sequence continues at coordinate 2,680 of JACUTZ010000084.1, read as the reverse complement.
GGGGATCTACCGCCAGCAGGTGATCGGGCGCAACAAGGTGATCATGCGCTGGCTCTCCCATCGTGGCGGGGCGCTGGATTTCCGCGACTGGCAGGAAAAACATCCGGGCGAGCCCTTCCCCATCGCGGTGGCGCTGGGGGCCGATCCGGCCACCATCCTCGGCGCGGTGACCCCGGTGCCCGATGCCCTGTCCGAATACGCCTTCGCCGGCTTGTTGCGCGGCGGCAAGACCGAGGTGGTCAAGTGCCTGGGCAACGAGCTGCAGGTGCCCGCCTCGGCCGAATACGTGCTGGAAGGCCATCTGATGCCGGGCGAGGAGGCCGACGAGGGGCCGTTTGGCGACCACACCGGCTATTACAACGAGGTGGACCGCTTCCCGGTGTTCACCATCGAGCGCATCACCCATCGCCAGGATCCGATCTACCATTCCACCTACACCGGCCGTCCGCCCGATGAACCGGCGGTGCTGGGGGTGGCGCTCAATGAAGTGTTCGTGCCGATCCTGCAAAAGCAGTTTCCCGAGATCGTCGATTTCTACCTGCCGCCGGAGGGTTGCTCCTATCGCCTGGCGGTGGTGGCGATCCGCAAGCAGTATCCGGGCCATGCCAAGCGGGTGATGCTGGGGGTGTGGTCCTTCCTGCGCCAGTTCATGTATACCAAGTTCGTGATCGTGGTGGACGAGGACATCAACACCCGCGACTGGAAGGATGTGATCTGGGCGATGACCACCCGCATGGACCCGGCGCGCGACACCACGCTGCTGGAAAACACCCCCATCGATTATCTCGACTTTGCCTCGCCGGTCTCCGGCCTCGGCTCCAAGATGGGCATGGATGCCACCAACAAATGGCCGGGCGAGACCGACCGCGAATGGGGCACACCGATCGTGATGGATGAGGCGGTCAAACAGCGGGTGGATGCGATGTGGGCAGAGCTGGGGCTGTAGCGACTTGCCTTGACGAAGGCAGGGTTTAGGCATATGTTTTGGCATATGCTAGACGGGAGACGGTGATGCAGACGGAAAGACAAGTGAAATTGTTTCGCAATGGTCGCAACCAGGCGGTGCGCATCCCTCGTGAATTCGAGCTGGATGGCAACGAGGCGATCATGCGCCAGGTAGGAGACTGCCTGGTTATCGAACCCATCAAAAAAACCGGGCTACTGGCAACGCTGGCTGGCTGGTCCGATTTGGACGATGCATTTCCGGATGTGGATGAGGATCTGGGTGGGCTCGACGAGCCAGAGCTATAGGCATGACGGAACAGTTCCTGCTCGATACCAACATACTCTCCGATCTGCTGCGCCACCCTCATGGGCGGGTTGCGACCTGGATTGCACGGGTTGGCGAGGAGGCGGTGAGTACGTCGATCATTGTGGCCAGCGAACTGCGTTTTGGCGCCGCGAAGAGCGGCTCAGCCCGTTTGCAGGAGCGTGTGGAACAGCTCCTTGCCACGCTCGATGTACTGCCATTGGAAACACCCGTCGACAGCCACTATGCCGCACTGCGATGGAACCTGACGCAACAGGGCTGCCTGATTGGCCCCAATGACCTCTTGATCGCCGCCCATGCGCTGGCGATGAATGCCGTGTTGGTGAGCGCCAATGTCGGAGAGTTTCAGCGAGTGCCTGAGCTGCGTCTGGTAAATTGGCTGGCCGATGAACCGGCCTGAACAATAGGAGACACCGTGCGACGTATCTTGATCCTCAACCCCAAGGGCGGCTGCGGCAAGAGTACCCTTGCCAGCAATCTCGCCAGCTACTATTCCCAGGCGGGTACACCGGTGCAGTTGGTGGACTTTGATCCGCAGGGCAGCAGCATGGACTGGCTGGCGGTGCGCCCGGCCAGTGCTGCGCCTATCCACGGTGCCTTGGCCAATGAAGAGGATTTCATGGTGCCCCATGGCCAGGGGGTGATGATCCTCGATGCCCCGGCCGGGGTGCATGGCAAGCGGCTCAAGCGTTATGTGAAGATGGCGCAGACGCTGTTGATCCCGGTGCTACCCTCGCCGATCGACATGCGCGCCAGCGCCAAGTACATCGAGGAGTTGCTACTGGTCGGGCGCGTCAACAAGGAAAAGACTCGGGTCGCGGTGCTGGCCAACCGGGTGCGTGAAAACACCCTGATCTACCACAGTCTGGAGCGCTTTCTCGCCGCGCTGGAGATCCCCTTCCTGACCCATCTGCGCGACAGTCAGAACTATATCCGCGCCGCCGAGCAGGGGTTGGGGATCTTTGAGTTGCCACCCTCGCAGACCGAGGTGGACAGGGAGCAATGGCAGCCGATCCTGGACTGGCTGGCCAGCAAGCAGAGTCTGCCGACAGGCAGCTGAAATACCCAAAACCAAAGGCGTTCACCGCAGAGGGCGCAAAGGACGCAGAGAAAGTCAGGATCTCTGTAGTGGTGGTTCACTGCCCGGAGGTTTGGCCAACCCACCGTTGATGGATATCAATCTGGCTGGCAGTCAGACTGAACCTGGCAGTTTAGCAGGCTGTTGTTGTCGCTCAGGCGAGCATGAGAGAAGGCAAAATCAGGCGAAAAAGCGCAGTTTACATGGTGTAAATGAGCATTTTGAGCCTGATTTTAACGCCCTATCATGCCGCATGAGTAGACAACAACAGCCTGCTAGGCCAGCGCCGGGTCCCTGTTGGTCAGCAGCAGGGTCAGCAGGTCATGGACGGA
>JACUTZ010000229.1 GCA_014859545.1 Gammaproteobacteria bacterium | reverse complement strand
TTGCGTTCTTCGCGCCCTTTGCGGTGAAGTAGCATAAACATCACTGAATCCGACTACGTTTATTTTATGTCACCGCAAAGTCCGCAAAGGACGCGAAGAATCCAATCATTTGGCCATGATACCCCACTTAATGTTAAAGAAAAACAAATTTTATCTGACAATAGAAAGTTGATGTGATACTAGGCAGAAACAATAAAAAGCTTTTTCATTCATTATAAACGGTATTTACTTTGTTCATTATTAAAAAATAGATTACAGAAGGAAATAAATCTTGACTACTGAAAAAATCACGCTCTCCCAACTCGAAAATTTCCTGTTCAAATCTGCTGATATCCTGCGTGGCAAGATGGATGCCTCCGAGTTCAAGGAATTCATCTTCGGGATGCTCTTTCTAAAGCGTCTATCAGATGAGTTCGACCGCAAGCGCGAGCAACTGCGCAAGAAGGATTTCTCCCACCTGAAGGATCAGCCGGATCTCATCAAGGAACTGCTGGAAGATAAAACATCCTACGGAGAGACCTTCTTCGTTCCTGTTCGCGCCCGCTGGCATGAGTCATGGACTGACGAGAATGGCGACCAGGTTCCGGCGCTGAAGGATCTGAAGCACGATATTGGCAACATGCTTAACAAGGCCATTGCAGCAGTCGAAGAAGAAAACGATTCCCTGGCAGGAGTCCTTAAAAACAATATTGATTTTAATGCCGTCAAAGGTAAGACCAAGATTCCTGACCAGAAGTGGAAAGACCTGCTGGACCATTTCAACCAGCCTCAGTTCGTGCTGGTCAATGATAACTTCGAGTTCCCTGACCTGCTGGGTGCGGCCTACGAATACCTGATCAAGTACTTTGCCGACAGCGCTGGCAAAAAGGGTGGCGAGTTTTACACTCCCTTCGAAGTGGTGCGCCTCCCGGTGCAGATAACTAAACCCGAGGCTGGCAATGAGATCTATGACCCCACTGCCGGGTCCGGTGGTTTCCTGATTCAGTCCCATCAATACGTGGAAGAGCAGGGGCAGGACCCGAATGACCTCGCCCTCTACGGCCAGGACTCCAACGGCACCGTGTGGTCGATCTGCAACATAAACATGATCCTCCACAACATCACCCGCTTCACCATTGAAAATGGAGACACCCTGGAGGACCCGCAGATTCTGGAAAACGGCCAGGTACGCAAATTCGACCGCGTACTTGCGAATCCGCCCTTCTCGCAAAACTACAGCCGTGCAAACCTGAAATTCCCCAGCCGCTTCCACGAATGATGTCCCGAGACCGGCAAGAAGGCAGACCTGATGTTTGTGCAGCACATGCTGGCCAGCCTAAAGCCCGACGGCCATATGGCCACCATTATGCCTCATGGCGTGCTGTTTCGGGGGGGTAAGGAGAAGCTCATCCGCGAGATATTTATCAATGATGATGTGATCGAAGCTATCATCAGCCTGCCGCCAGGCCTCTTTTACGGCACAGGCATCCCTGCCTGTGTGATCGTAGCTAACAAGAACAAGCCCGATTCACTGAAGGACAAGGTGCTGTTCATCAATGCCGACCGTGAATATGCAGAAGGCAAGGCCCAGAACAAACTGCGTCCTGAGGATATTGAAAAGATCGATTTTGTCTTCACCCACAAGCGGGAACTGCCCAAATATTCCCGTCTGGTCAGCAAGGACGAGATCGTGAATACCCATGATTACA